>JARBUO010000124.1 GCA_029239605.1 Bacillota bacterium
GATAAAGTGATGCTGGGAATGTTCTATCTATCTCACAGGGAAATTATCGACGAGCTTTTGGCAGCAGCAAAGCGCGGCGTAACTGTGAGAGTAATCCTGGACCCTAACAAAGACGCTTTCGGATTTGAAAAGAGTGGAATTCCCAATCGGCAGACAGCTGCTGAGCTGACGGAACAATCAGACGGAGCCATTCAGGTACGCTGGTATCTGACCCAGGGCGAGCAATACCATGCAAAAATCCTCGGTGTCTACAAGGAAAATGAGGCCATTCTCATTGGTGGGTCAGCCAATTATACAAGAAGAAATCTGGATAATTACAACATGGAAACCGATCTGATGGTTAAGGTGAAGGCAGAGGACTCGCTGGCGGCAGAATTTCAGGATTATTTTGATCGGATCTGGTTTAACCGGGATGGAATCTATACCGGTGACTACAGCGAGTATGAAGACAGCAGCCTGTGGAAGGTACTTGTCTACCGCTTCCAGGAGAAAACTGGACTCAGCACCTTCTGATCGATTTGCTCGAAGGCCGGTCTCTTGAGAGGCTGGCAGTGTCACGGGCTTATAGCCCTGAAAAAAATCGCACCATCCTTTATGGGTGGTGCGATTTGCTTGTTAACTTTATTTGTTTGCCTTAATCTGTTTTATGCTGGTTTTCTTCAGGAACAGTTAAGTTTTCTTCCACGTATTCTTTTACGGCACTTTCTGACATAATTGCTTTTTTTGAGACGGAACGGATTGGCGTGCCATCTTCCAAATAATCCTGCTGATAGAAATCGTACTTCCTGGGATTGATTGCGACTTTGATCAGAGAGACACAAATGAGCAGCTCAAGGATCAGAGCGGGACCGCCTCCCAGATTGGAGAGCATTTTTACGCCGTTTACTCCAGCGGTAGTAATCATGACCCAGGTTACAAGGCCGATGAGAATTCCCCAGAAAATTTTCATCCACATGGATGGCTCCGGGTCCTCAGGCGAGATCCCTGAAGTGCTCATTCCCCCCAGCGTTGTCGTATAGGCATCGGAGCCCGTAACATAGGAAAGAAACATGCAGAAGATGAATACCGGAATGGTCAGGGAGGCTACCGGGTAGTGACCGAGAAATTCATAAACTGCAAATTCCGGCCCGGCTGACAAGGCTTCGGAGAGTTTTCCTCCCGCAAGTTCAAGCTTTATGGCTGCTCCTCCAAAGATCGTCATCCAGATGATATCAAAGAGTGCGGGCAGCACAAATAAGACGGTCAGTGCTTTTCTTACCGTATGTCCATAAGAAATTCTTCCCAGGAACATTCCGGAAATCGGGGCCCATGCAAGCCAGTTGCACCAATAGAAGATTGTCCACCAGCCTGCCCAGGGATCGTCAGCCGCTGCTCCTGTAAAACTGGCCTTCGTAAAGAAGGTTTGCAGATGATTTGCAAAGGCTTCAACACCCAGGTTCAGCATAAAGGCTGTAGGCCCGAATACAAATACAAACAGTGCAAGTGCAATGAAAACACCAAAATTGATTTCAGACAGTTTTTTAATCCCATTGAACAATCCTGTAATGGAAGAAATTACAAAGGTAGCCACCACAGCAAGATCGACTACAGCCCAGAGAAATGCACCTGTTTGAATGCCTGTCAGATATTTCAGGCCTCCTGCAATGGAGAGTACTCCCGTTCCAAGGGACGCGGACATCCCTGCGATTAGAGCATACATACAGACCGCGTCAATTCCCTGGGACCATTTGCCCAGAATCCTGCTGCCGAAAATAGGAGTAAGTGTTGATCCAAGGGTGTAAGGATGCTTCATATTATAGAATGCAAACGCAAACATGATGGAGGGTACCGCATAGATGGCCAGGGGAAGGAACCCCCAGTGAATGAACAGTGTGGACATGGAAAAAACAACTGCTTCAGGACTTCCCGGTTTCAGATGTAAAGACTCCGGCGGAGCAGTCAAATGGTACAGCGGCTCTGAAGTTGCCCAAAAGAGAATTCCAATGGCGATAATGCTGGTCAGGGTGATGGAAAAATACCGGGCATTATCCAGCATGGGTATGGCGTTTCTCCCGCCGATTCGTACATTGCCGAACTTGGAGAACATGACGAAAAGGACTACGCCCAGCATAAATAAAACTCCAAGGCAGAAGGCCCATGCAAAATTCGTCATCAGCCATGTGTTGGCAGTATTGATCATATAAGAAAATCCGTCATTGTCTGCAAAATTGTAGATACAGGCAGCTACAAACAGAACAACCGGAGGCCAGAACGCAACCGGTTTGATTTTTTTCATTCCTCTCACTCCCCTATTCCGTTACGGATTCACAACTGCGTTGAAGGCGTTGGTTGTGACTTCATCGGCAGCCCATAGGCCTGAAACCTGAACGACTGTGAACCAGGCCTGAAACCTGAACGACTGTGAACCAGGCCTGAAACCTGAACGACTGTGAATTGTAACGCTAGTATTCTATTCAGGGCGCAGCCCGCTGGCACAAAGTCCCTGCGCCACGGGTAAAGGCGCAGGGACAAGATAAGCTTCGTAAATGTAAGCAAGCTATTGCGCTTTGTCCGCGGCCTTTACCTTTTTTACCACCCGGCTAAGAACGGCCAGGCCGATGAAAGCAACCACAAAGAGTCCGATCATGTACATAAAGATGTACTTGTATCCGGCAACGCCGGGGTTTTTATCAAGAATATTTCCCAGCAGGATAAAGTTAAATGTATCTGAGGCAAAGGCGATGGTGGAGATCAATCCCACAGCAGCCCCCATCAGGGATACCGGTGTTCCAACCTCACCAACAGGAGCGAAATAGAGCCCCCTCAGCATAAAGATCAGGAAACCGATGAGTACGGTAACAGCAGAGATGATGAATACCAGCCCATTGCTGACCGGTGCCAGAAGCATAACCAGCAGACATATGACTGCTACAACGATAACGCCTTGCATTACCGGGATGGAAGAACCCACTTTTTTTGAGATTGCTCCGGCAAAGCCTCCTGCCACAGGACGGAAGATATGGCTTCTCAGGGTAGCAACCACACCTGCTGCAACGGCTGAAAGGCCGAATACATCGGTCATATAGGGGGTTAAATAACTTGATGATGTATACGTAGTATATATGGAAAAAATGACGACGGCAAGAATCCATGTTATGGGCATTTTGATAATGATGAAAATGTCTTTCAGAACGTTGACACTGGCCTTCTGTTCCGGCTTGTTGTCCGCCATCAGGAACCAGGCAGCAACACCCACCAGCACGCAGACGGTGGAATATACCCAGAGAATATAGCTGAAGTTTTCTGTCAGGCCGCCCAGTGCATTGAAAAGTGCAAGGGTTGACAATGCGACGACGGAAGTTACAATACCCCTTCCCCCCTCACAGAAGCTGAACAGTCTTCCCTGCTCTGACTCATCGCCCAGCATACTGACTGCTTTGAGCATTGTTGCCCAGAAGGTCAGAATTGTGGTGATTCCCCAGAATCCAAACAAAATCATGGTGCCCATATAGGACGGCCATGTGGATAGGTAAAAGCCGCCAAGGCCGGTGCCAACAAGTGAGAATGCGATGAGTTTTCTGTGGGAGAACCTGTCTGCCAGCCATCCGCCGGGAAGATAAAAGATCATGGCAATGATTCCGTACATGCTCATGGATGCGCCGAACTCTGCATTGGTAAGCCCAAGCCCTTCAATCAGAGGCTTATAGTATGTATACCTCAGATATGGCAGCTCATAGATGATACCGCCTGCGGCGGCAAGGATCGCAAGAATGATCCACTTTCTTTTTGAATTGATTCCTTTCTCCATTGAGAATCCCTCCTACTTATTAAATAAGAAATGAATACGGTTAAACGTTCTCAGCGTTTTGTGAAAAACACCACCTTTCGGAGAATTTGAAAGTAGTCTTGTCTTTTATCTGTAAAGCTGCGCAGCTTTTCATTTGTGTTGTCATTTATGGGTTTATTATCATGTGAGTCAACTGGACAATGTTTTGAGAACAGCTTTATTTCATCGTTTCATAAACTGTTCTTAATGTACCTTCCAGCATTTCCGGCAGACTGCGGTAAGCCCCTGAAATGATTTTGCTGTATGTTACATGGTTTGCCGCATTGGGGGTAAATTCATCCCTGACTTTTACCATGGCCTGGACGGCTTCCTTGAAATCAGGATAAATGCCCGCAGCAACAGCTGCACAGATTGCAGATCCCAGGGCTGCAGCACCGTTGATCTGATTTCTGATGGTTTTGACACCATACATATCTGCAAAGATCTGCATGTAGAGGTCACTGTTGGAGCCTCCGCCGCAGACGATGATTTTGTCCGGTTTAACACCCAGCTCCTGGTTCATTGCATCGTAGCTGTTTTTCAGGGTCATGGCGATCCCTTCCAGTAAAGAGCGGTAGATATGCCCTCTGGTGTGTCGCTCGTCAAAGCCGAGGATGACGCCTTTTCGGTATAGCTGTGTGGCCGGAGCCAGCCAGTCGGGTATGGTAAGCAAACCATCAGAACCGGCAGGAACCTGTTCTGCCTCTTTTGCAAGGGAATCTTCTACAGAGAAGCCTTCTTCTTTTGCCTTCTTTGCATATTCCTCTCCGATGATGCCTTTATACCAGGAGATGAGCCACATACCCCGGCGGATACCACCGCTTTCGTAAAGGTAGTTGTGGGGAATGCAGGAAAGATTGGTCCAGTAATTTGCTGCATCGGCAATATTCCTGCTGCCAAATACCATAGAGGTAATGTAGGTACCGAGGGAAACAAGACCGGTATCAGACTCAATCAGACCAGAGCCCAATGCTTCCACTGCTTTATCGTTTGCAGTGGCAACCACAGGAATCCCTGCCGGAAGACCTGTTTCTGCTGCTGCCTGCCTCGTTACATAGCCAAGGATCTCTCCCGGCATGCGGATTTCCATCAGTTTTTCTTTGGGAATCTGAAAACTGTTGAAATGCTCCGGGTTTTCGGACCACTGCCAGGTGTCCATATCCACGGGGAACTGCCCCTGGTAGGCATTTGCTGCCGTATCCCGGAATTCTCCGGTAAGCCGATGGGTAAGGTAGCCCGAAGTGGGGCTGGTATATCGGATTTCCGGCTGATCTTCATAGGTCTCATAAGCCCTGATATCCATCCAGCTCATGACAGGAGCAGCCAGTGTTCCGTCTTCCTTTACAAAGACCCGGCAGCAGCGGATGGAGCAAAGCCCCAGACCAACGATATCGGCAGGATTTCCTTTGAAGGATGCCATCAGCTTTTTGAGAACTGATTTCAAACTGTCCCAGAGATCGTCGTCAGGATGCTCCACGTAGCCGGGATTCCTTGCGATCATTGGCTTCAGGCCTTCGCTTTCCATGCAGATGACTTCTCCGTGCTGGTTGAAGATGTAAACTTTGGTACTCTGGGAACCGCTGTCGATTCCGATCAAATATTTATCGCTCATTGAACTCCTCCAGAAGTTATCTCATCAAATAGCCGCCGTCCACAGTCAGGGTGTGTCCGTTTACATAGTCGGCTGCATGGCTGGAAAGGAAGACGCAGGTTCCCATGAGATCAGCAAGCCAGCCCCAGCGATTTGCAGGAATATGAGCAAGAATCTCTCCGTTTCTTTTGGCATCACTTCTTGTTTTTTCCGTAAGCTTGGTGGCAAAGTATCCGGGAGCGATAGCGTTGACCTGGATATTAAATTGTGCAAGTTCGTCGCTCATGGATTTTGTCAGACCGACAATCCCGTGCTTTGTGGCTGCATATGCCGGAGACCACTGGCCGCCCAGGAATGCAAAGAGAGAAGCGATGTTGATGATCTTTCCGCTCTGCTGAGGAATCATGTATTTGCAGGATTCGTGGATCATTTCAAAGGCTGCTGTCAAATTGACCGAAACCATCTTATCCCATTCTTTTCTCGTGAATTTGGTAACGTCTTCGATGTTGATGCAGATACCGGCGCAATTTACAAGGATATCAATGCTGCCCCAGGTATTGACACAGTCGTCAACCACGCGTTTGCACTCGCCCTCTTCGGTGATATCCGCCATGACGTATTTGTACTGTACGCCGCAGGAGGTCACCCAATCCTTGGTTTCGCCGTCATCCTCCATGATGCTGACTGCCATGACATTTGCACCGCCTTTTGCCAGTGCCACGGAAAATGCCTGACCGAGACCACTGTTGCCTCCTGTGACGATGGCGTTTTTCCCTTTTAGTGAAAAGAAATCCATGTTGAAATCCATAATGTTCATGCTTTTTCCTCCTCAATGATGTAAGAATCATGTATTATATTTGTTTTTCCTTTCGGATCTTTTCGGTAAGCTTCGTGATAAATTCCTTCGCGTCTCCTTCTACGACGATGTCGGAGATGCTGCAAATGGGAGCATTTTTATTGGTATTGACAGAAATCATATATTCTACATTTTTCAGTCCCTCAATATGCTGGATCGAGCCGTTGATCCCGAGAGCCATATAGAGTTTGGGACTTACGGTCTTGCCGGACTGACCGACTTGGATGCTTCTTGGTGCAATTCCGTTATCTACGGTTTTTCGGCTGGCTGAGACCAGGGCATTCAGTTCGCTCGCCAGCTCAGAGAGTTTTTTAAAATCCTTCATAACACCGCCACCGCCGGATATTAGAACATCGCTGTCTCGGATATCCTTGCTGGCTTCCTTTTCCCGTACTTCCAGCAGCCGGATTTCGCCGGTACAGACGGTCTTGGGTGTGTGGTTGATTCGCCGTGTCTCTCCGAGGCTGTCGGGCTCATAGAAGAATACGTTCTGGCGCACACTCATCATCAGCGGAGCTGTGCGGCTCAGGATTCCTGCCATGAGCTTTCCGCTGAAAGCAGGACGGACGATTTCCATTACTCCGTCTTTATGCCTGATGTCAGTAACGTCTGCCACCAAACCGGTCTGAAGGCGCATGGCCAGTCTGGGTGCCAGCATTCTTCCCATGTGGGTTGCGGGAAAGAGGATGCAGTCAAACCGATATTCCTGCTGCAATTCGTCCAGGACGGAAGTCATATAAAGAGCATCATATACAGGCAAATGGTCTTTGCCATATTCATGGTTGAGGGTCTTGGGCCCCTGCTCATGGTTGAAGACCTTAGCCCTCTTCCCATGCTGGGCAGAATCATTGCCAACTTCGATTAGAAAATCAAACAGGCCTTCTGCCTCCTCCCCGATGGAACCGAAAGAAGCCCCATAGGTCTCATAGTCCTCTATGCCCTCTTTTCCAGTGCTGTCATCCCCGTAAATCATCCGGGCAACCGCCAGAAGTTCTATGGAGTTTTTATGCTGTTTTTGATCGTAGTAAATAAGAACCTTTTTCATGTCAAACAAACCCTCTTTCCATCAAGAAGGAGTAGACCTGGTTCATTCCTTCCTCATCATTTCTGACGATGAGCCGCTCTTTTTTCTCCATGGATTTTACGAAGGTGCTGGAAATCTGTGTAAGAGAGCCGACGATGCCGACTTCTTCCTGCACAAAGCCCAATTCCTCGTTATCAATGATCCGGATTCGGTCCTTTACATCCCGGCTGAGATCCTCATATCGAATATAGGGCAGCTTGTATTTTCGGTCCTTTCGCAGACTGATGACTGCCGGAAGTGTAATTTCATATTTTGCGTAAGTAAATTCTTCGTCTGCCAGCACCACAGCCCTTTCGCGGCAGAATACGGCTTCGTCGATTTCCACCACATTGGACATTTGGGAAAGGCCCAGAAGTTCTGCAACCTGTGATGGTACATGGGAGGTATCGCCGTCCAAGGTATGGGTTCCTGCTAGGATGCAGTCAAAGCTTGCTTCACTTAAATATCGTCCCAGAATCCTGCCGGTGACATAGGTATCACTGCCCACGTAAACTTTATCTGAAATCAGAACCGCACGATCCACATTCAGCCGCAGCAGGTCCTCCAGCTGAGGAATAATGCTTTGGGGTGCCATGGTCACCACTTCAATCACAGTGCCTGGCTGCTGTTCTTTTACTTTCAGAGCAAGGGCTACGGAACAAGCGTCATCGGGATTCAGAATCATTCTGACGTTCTCCCGAACCAGCACATTTCGCTCATAATCATATTTAAAATTTTCTACATCCGGTACAAATTTTATCAGGCAAATAATTTTCATACGTACTTCCTTATTTCTGATACTTGATGCCTTCCTCCTGGGGATAGATGGTTCCGAAATTCATGATGCCGTTTGGATCAAAAGCTTCCTTGAGCTTTTCCAGCATATAGTAAGCAGAACCGTGCTCCTCTTTTGTCCATTCGTTTCTGTATTTTCCGATTCCGTGATGATGGCACATGGAGCCGCCCAGTTTCAGGGTCTCTTCTACGATGATCGTCTGCAGCGGATGATGATAGATTCTCATTTCGTCTTCCGGTGCGCAGTGAATGCTGTAGTTGTAGACGAAGTACATGTTCGTTCCGTTTATGTAACTGTGGGAAGAATGTCCGCCCAGCATGGTCAGATCGTGAGCCCTTGGGAACTCCTTTCTGATCCGGTTGATTACATTATAGTAGATCTTGGGAATGGTTTCCCAATCTGCTGATATTTCTGTGGTGAAGCCGGCATGACTGTCATTTTCGGTCATACCTTCTATTTCATCGTCAATGTCCTGCTGGGACCAATTGAGGTGATTGAACCAGTCCTCAATTAAGGTGCTGTCCACCTGCTCAATGATACCTTCCCGATGCTTTTCCACCGCTTCTTCAATGCCTTTTGCTGTAGCCTCTACAATTCCTTTGTTGCCCTCTGCCATGAAGATCAAAACGCAGTGATCCTGATAGAAGTGATAGAAGTGCTGTCTGGCATCCTCTTCCGAGTAAACCCGAGCCACCGAGGGACGATATCCAGCAACCATGACTTCCCTCAGAACGCTCACGCCGGTTTCAATATCTTTGACCAGGTACCCAAAGAATCTGTTGTTTTCAGGGTAGTAACGAAAAACCTTAATGGTAACTTCCGTTATGTAACAGAGTGTTCCCTCGTTTCCGATGGGAATGTGACGGATGTCAGGACCTCCGGCTCTTCTGGAAACATTTTTAATTCTTGCCACATGTCCATCCGGGAAGACGCACTCCAAACCCACCACCATATCCTCAATTCCGCCGTATAGTGTAGAGAATTGTCCGATGCTTCTGGTAGCCACCAGCCCGCCGTATTTGGCCACTGGTTTTGATTGGGGAGAATGCCCCGTGGTCAGCCCAACTTTCCGCAGCTCGTCTTCCAGCGCCTGAAGAGGAACCCCTGCCTGTACAGTGGCCTGCATGTTATATTCATCAATCTTAATAATCTGATTCAGATGCTCCGCGTCGATTACAATGGTAGTTTCTTTCCAGTTTTCCAGACCGCCTTCTGTTGCAGTCTTTCCGCCTCTGGGAATCACATTGATCAGGTTTTCATTGCAGAAGCGCAGTAGACGGCTGATCTCCTCCACTGATTTTGGGTATACGATGGCAAGGGGCGTGGGTACATCCAGAACCTTTCTGGCCTTGGCGTATTTCTTATACCGGTCTGCCGCAGCATCATATAAATCATCGGGATTTGTATTAATCTGTCCCCCCGATAGTATTTCTTTCAAACTATTCAGTATTTTTTCTGCATTCATTTCTCAAAGACCCTCCATTTTCACATGACACATCGCGATGTATGATTTACCTGAATCATACTACTGTGACCATATCAAGTCAATGAAAAACGGAAAATTTTATTAAATAATTCATAAAATAAATATAAAGGGGAAAATTTTCCGCAAATCTTGACCCGAAAGGAATATAATCTCTTTACCGAAGCATCACGAAATGATAGAATGAATCAGAAGAAAATTACAATTGGGAATAATAGGAAATTGAGGAGAAGAGGATACTATTTATGAATAACATTGATTTCAGCAGATTGAATTCCTTTGAGCAGCAGATCTATGAACGGCTGCTGGAAGGTTCCAAGCTTCATTCCGATTTGAAGATCACAAATGCTGCGGACTTGTGCGGCTGCTCCATCTCCAAAATTTCCAAACTGGTGAAGAAACTCGGCTTTACAAATTATAAGCAGTTCATGGATTTTCTCTATGGCAGAGAGCTCTCACAAAAGAAAACCTCAAGTGAGCTGGAGCGAATCAAGCATTTTATTGATGACTTTGATCCTGCGCTGGTGGATGAATTTATTGAACTGATGAACAGCCATGAGCGAATCATCCTGTTCGGTTACGGCCCTTCCTTCATCTGTGCCCAGTATTTCGAATACCGGCTCAGGAGCTGCTCCGGAAAATTCATTCAGGTTGTGGGAGATGAAATATCCGTGGAAACCATGGTGGATCAGAATACGCTGCTGGTGATCTTTACAACCACAGGAACGTTCCGTTCCTTTGAAAATGT
>JARBUO010000125.1 GCA_029239605.1 Bacillota bacterium
GTAAAATCATTATTGGCGCTTTAATTCAGCGCCATCAACTCGGGGCGTTAGCTCAGTGGATAGAGTCGCAGACTTCGAATCTGTCGGTCGGGGGTTCGAGTCCCTCACGCCTCACCAAAAAAATGCACTCCTTTTGGGGTGCATTTTTTTATGTGAAAAAGAGAGAGGGATTCGAAGCCGGAAGGGCATCAAGCGCTAAACATCAGAAGAGAAAACAGCATTGATCATGGCAATCTATTTTATCCTGGTTTTTTTCAGTGGATTTTTTTCACGTAAAGAAGCAAAGCGTTATGATATACCAAAATTGGGGTATAGTAAAACATAAGCTCAAATAAAAGGAGGATTTAACTATGAAGAAATTTCTTTTCACTGATTATTTTCATGAGCCTCAGGGAAAAATCGCCAAGCGGATGCTTTTCAAAAGTGATGATGTAATAGCCTTTGTTTTAAATATTGCAAAAGGAGAAATCTTGCCGGGACATACACATCTGGAATCAACCCTTTTCCTACAGGTCATGGAGGGTAATGCCAAAGTTGTCACTGATGGGAATGAAACTCCGTTGCAGGTAGGCGAGTTAATGCAGGTTGACGGGCAGGAAAGTTTGCAGGTTATAAATACCGGCGAAGATGTTTTGCGTCTTTACGTGACAATTTCTCCAATGGGATCTGAGGCCTTTGCAACAGATGCCAATGTTTAATGACTTAGGGAAGCGCTGATTAATCTGTACGCAAATCAAAAATACACTCACACATAGGGTGTATTTTTTTGATGGAAGATAAGAGCGGGGACGGAAACTAAATTAATGTGGAAAATTATGGATAGAAATCTTGCCTTCAGAAGCCTAAAGGCTGTATAATCAGAATAGGGATTTTAACATAACATGTCTTTTGAAAGGGGAATTTTATGAATGTATCAGGTTTTGACAGAACGTCCAGAATTAGTCGTGGTAATTTATCTTCACAGTCTCTTTTTGATCGTGTGAATTGGGATATAATCCCGCACAAAGGAATGGCACGTCCGACAGAGCAGGCGTTTGATGTTATTATCGATGATCTGGCTAAGGCTTTAGCAGAGGCCCGTTCAGAAAAAGATGATGCCAAATATAGAAGTTTAAGCCTGACAAAGGAAAAGGTCTATGCGCAGTATATCTCTGCTGTTTCTCCGGAACGAAAGGCTCTTGTGAAAGATGCATCTCAAGTCATCAATGGAGGCAATCGGAATCCTCAAAGTAAGAAATCAGAAGAACCGAAAACTTTATTTGATTTTTTAAATATTAGAGATGGATATGTGAAATCTACATCAGAAGGGCGTTTTAGCATCACCCTGAAAACTGGGACTACGATTATTGTAAGTGGTTCTGATCTACAACCGAATACCTTTGAGCTGAAGGGAAGTGAGTTCGGACCAACGGTGATGGGATATAACCCCAACGGATGGACTTGGACTGCGACACCTCAAGAACGTGTGATGGGTAACCGTTTTCTGAATAAAATCAATTCACTGGAGCAGCGATACTATTCTGAAAGTAAAAGTGCAGAAACTGCCGTTGGCAACAACCATTCAGCGGATCAAGAGGGCGGCATGACAACAGTGCCGACGATTTATATTATTGTATAGCGATCAGATCAAGGAATAAAAGGAAAAGTGTATCTTTTTCTAATTTTTTATATATGCTATAATCAGGTTGAGCCGTTGATCCTGGATCTTCCGGCAAACTAGGCAGCGGATAGATGTTGCCCAAAAATTAATGAAGGAAAGGGGAATGTTTTTGATTAAAATAAATAATAAGGAGATTGTTGCAAACCGGGAGGTTTGCGACAGATAAATCCCGCACTCCTCCCAAAGGAAGAAAATACTTACTTTTGGAGGATATTGATCATGAATCGTGAAAATAAACGCAGGCAATATGAAAAGGGCTACTACAAAACCCACGCCTGCAATGATACATTTAACTGCAAAGTTTGTGGTCGCCAGGTTTTTCCGGCAGAAGACGGAAGCAAACATCGAAATCATTGCCCGAATTGTCTTTCGAGCCTGCATGTTGACATTGAGCCAGGGGATAGGGAATCCGATTGTGGCGGAATTATGGAAGCTGTAGCCGTTTGGGTGAGAAAAGGAGGCGAATGGGCGATCATTCACCGATGCCGAAGATGTGGCGAACTGGTTTCCAATCGTGTTGCATCAGACGACAATCCTATGAAACTGATGAGCATCGCCATGAAACCATTGTGTGAACCGCCGTTCCCATTAGAGCATATAGAGGAAATGGTTTCCTTAATGGGTGGCGAGGGAAGTATGAAGAAATAGTCAATAAGAAACAAGTTGAAAGAGGTTGATTTCATGAGAAACCAACCTCTTTTCTTTAAACAAAGCTATTTCTTTGATACAATAGGAAAAAAGGCGAAACGACGAGATTAGTGAGGTTAAATGAATGGAGATTATTTCTGTCCGGGAAAGACCGGAATACAAATTCACTGCAATTCGTTATTTTCAGGAAAAATGGGCGGATGCAGACAGCGAGAAGATCTATGAGGATTGTATTCTTCATTGTATTGATGCGCACGCGCCTCTTCCGCAGTGGTACCTTCTCTGCGCGGGCGACGAAATTGTTGGCTGTGCAGGACTGATCACAAATGACTTTATCAGCAGAATGGACTTATATCCTTGGGTGTGTGCACTTTTCATTGAGGACCAATATCGTGGCCGGGGGTATGGTGCATTGCTGTTGGAAAAGGCTAAAAAGGACGCGATACAAGGGGGATTTGAAACTCTGTATCTGTGCACGGATCATATCGGATATTACGAGCAGTATGGTTTCTCTTATATCGGAGAGGGTTATCATCCCTGGGGAACCTCTTCGCGAGTTTATGCAGCCAAAACGGGACCAGAGAAAGAACACCATTCTCCAGAATATAATAAACCAAATTTGATTTTGCCCATCAGCTTGCACGATGGCAGACTGAACTTGATCAAAATAGAGGGAGATGAAATTATCTTTATTTTGGAAGATGGATTCAGAACCATCAAAAACGGTAATGTTTCTGAAACAGGCAGGGCAGCTATCTCCTTTCCAAAGGTGGATTTCGACTTCTGCGAGGTTTCCTGCATCGGAAAAGACGGTTATCGGCAAAAGTGGGATATACAGGATTTTGCAGTTAAACTGGAGGCGCATCGTTATATCATAGATATTATTGATGAAACATATGGATACAACCAGGCAAAATATAGCTGCAATATGACCCATCAGAGCCAATGGTTCCAGTGCTTGATTGAAATCTATCATTTCGGCGAGATGAAATATACCTGGGAGGAACCTTCAACTAACGGGGATACTCTGCTCGAAACAGAATAAATTTTTTGGGTCATACCTTCTCTTGATTTTGATCAGTCTCTCAAGATTTGTTCCAAAGTATGCGAGAGACCAATCAAGAATCAAAGAGTCACTGTAGTTGCAGTAAGCCCCGCTCGTATAGGGGAGCATGGAATTTCGAAAATCTTCAATCCAACGGATATTCTTATCTGCATCTTCATCTTGTTCCCAATAGGATTGATAGTGAATCATAAACATCGGGTACCGGTGTACAAAAGCAGTGGCCGAAGCTGGCACCTGACTGATTACGCCTCCGTAAGCCCCAAATGATATAACATTTGCCTGACCGGGAGCATTCTCCAGATTGAAGACTAACTGATCAATTGCTGCATTGGAAAGCGGTTTATAGGCGTAAGCAGATGAGCCTTTAAACTTTTCCTGTTGTAAGGGAGAGCCGGCAAGCTGTCTGGCTGCATCCAGCCAGGAGAGGGCATGAACTTCTACTGACTCTGGGGGGATCGTTTCTCTCAGTGGCGCAATTATCTGACTTAGCTCCTGTTCGGTACCCACGAAGATACCACTTGCCCGAAGTTCCCCCTGATTGCGCGCTGGAAGAGCCAGCAGGGAGGTAAGCCTGGGGTCAGTGAAGGGCGCCCATTCCTGCCAGAATTGAACAACACTCCTTAGGGATGAGAATTCCCATGTCATTCTGAAACGAACCACTTTTTCAATGGGATGAACCTGAAAAAGCAAAGACGTAACGGCTCCGAAACTTCCGCCGCCACCGCCTCTGCATGCCCATAACAGATCACTATGATGATTCTCATTGGCACGGATTACAGTACCTTGTGCGGTAACCATTTCCACCTCTAGTAGGTTATCGCATGTCATACCAAAGAGTCTGGATAAATACCCATAACCTCCTCCCAGGGTTTGCCCCGATATACCTACCGTGGGGCAGGTTCCTCCTGGTAGGGTTACACCCTCATTCCACAGGGCCTCATAGAGAGGAAGCAGCCGATGGCCTGCACCGATTTGAATGGTTCTGCTTTCTTTATGATATTCCAGCGACTGTAATCCGCTGACATCAATGACAAGGCCGCAGTTAATCAGAGAGTAAGCTTCATAGCTATGTCCGCCGCAACGGAGGCGAAAGGGCATCCGCTCTCTCCGTGCCCATAAAACTGCATTGACCACATCCTTGGTATAGTTGCAGTAAACAATAACTTTCGGGTATTTGTTAAACCTGCTGTTATAAACCTGCCTGGATTCATCGTAGCAAGGGGAAGAGGGTAAAACGATACAACCGGTTAGACCTCTTATATTCAGCATAGGATACCTCCTTAGTTGAAGCAGCTTTTAGTAGAAACAGAATAGGGAAAGACCTATTCAATTTATATGCCCAGGTATGCAGGTAAAAGAATGAAAGAAAAAAGAAAAGAAGGAAGGAAAGCAGAACAGCAGGAAAACAGAAAAGCGCGAAAGTCGGAAAGCAGGAATCCTGACAATCTAATGCAAGATTCCATACATTATGGTATAATATTGAAAACATTTTTGACAGGTGATTTCCCTGATTTTTAATAATGTTGATCTCATTAAGGGAAATGCTTTTTAGAAATCCTTAAAGGGCAGGTCAACGGAAGGGTAGGAGAGAAACTATGGAACGATACGAATATAAAACACTGTTTACTGACGCCAAGGGCGTATTGGGCGGCAAGGTTGATAAAATGGAGCTGCATAATGATCTGAACGATTTAGGATCGAAGGGATGGGAACTGGTTAGCACAGTTGCTGCTGCTCAAAGCTATGGAAGCACAAGATGGCTGATTTCAATCTTCAAACGTAAGCTTGAGTGAATATTGTCTATAAGCAGGATGAGATCTGATGGTAGCGAGCATACTTTTTATATGCTGCGTAGATATCCATAACGGTGTTCTTTTAATAGGAGGTTAACATCATGAAGAAAGAAATAGAAGTATTTGATTATGCGAATGATATCATGAGAGCGTTGAAGACAGGCGTGTTGCTGACGACGAAGTCAGAAGATAAAGTCAACGCAATGACCATTTCCTGGGGTACCTTGGGGATAGAATGGTCCAAACCAATCTTCACAGTTTTTGTGAGGGAAAACCGATTTACCAAACATCAGCTTGATCAAAATCCTGAATTTACGATCAATATCCCCTATGGTGATTTTGATAAGAAGATCCTGGGGATATGCGGAACAAAATCTGGCAGGCAGACAGACAAAATCAAAGAATTAAACTTAACCTTGGAGGCATCGGACAGCATTTCCGTTCCAGCCATCAGGGAGCTGCCGCTGACACTCGAATGCAAGGTGGTCTATCAGCAGAAACAAGAGAAAGATGCAATTATAGAAGAATACAGAAACGCTTGCTATCCACAAGACG
Source organism: Bacillota bacterium (assembly GCA_029239605.1). Classification (GTDB taxonomy): domain Bacteria; phylum Bacillota; class Clostridia; order Peptostreptococcales; family Anaerovoracaceae; genus Anoxybacterium. The sequence continues at coordinate 5,723 of JARBUO010000125.1, forward strand.
TTGACAGCTCCTACCATGGAGCAAATAAAGATTTTCACACGGCCTATTACGGAGAGATTGTCAGAGCTTATATTATCGAATAAGGAAAATGGGCAAGATACTGTTTCTGGCGGGATGGCTTTCAACCCGCCGAAACAGCAAGGCATTTCTATCAATCGGTCTCCGCTAAAAGATGATCAGATAAGTGCCGATTACCATCACAGTGCTAAGCAGTGTTCCCAGTAAATAGTACTCTGCAAATTCTTTGTTTTCAATGATCTTATTATATCTGGCAATGGATTTTGCTGTTAGAACCAATCCCATGGCCGAATATTGATTGATCGATAATAAAATCAACAGGATCAATCGTTCCAGAAAGCCAATAAATCCTCCGATTTTTTTACTGCTCTCTTCTACTTCTTTCCGATCCTTTTCTGTTTCAGAGGGCATCTTTTCTAGCGAATCCGACACTTTTACGAGAGAAATCACGTCCTCTCCTGGTTTATAAAGGCAAAGCAATTGTTTAATGGTGATGTTGGCAGGTTTCCAAATGAGCAGAAGCATTGTAGACCAGGAAATAAAATCAAATGGCCATATTTCAATTATCTCAAAGAACTTCCAAATGGTAGGGTGAGGCTCTAGTTCGACGCCGTTTATCGTTAAGAGAAAAGAGACAATAAAGATACAGGCGATATGTAAGGCTTGGTCTCCGAGATACAGTGACCGCTGTACTTGCGGAGGTAAGGGAGCTTTGTGTATCGTCGTCATATAGTAATATTTAGCAAGATCTATGAGGAGATGGCTTACAGATAAAGCAAGAATCGCAATCAGTAGCTTTACCTGAAAAGCGGGGAGGATACATACGATTCCAGTCGCTGTGTAGATGGCACCGTGTATACCTTGTTTGCGGAGCGAGTTTATTTTCTCATCGGCCAGCCTTTCACTTTGAAAATAATAATCTCCAAGGATATGGACCAGCAGCAGGTATATAAAACACAATTTAAACATGGGAATCCACCTTAATTTTTTGCAATGACTGCGATACAACATCCATTGATTTTTTATAAGTATAATAATCTGCTTTGGATAAGAGCTTCTGTACCGCCGGTTGGCTGATCTTTAAACGCTGCGCCGCCGCAGTCTGGTTGTCCCCATTGAGAAAGCAATCGTAAGCAGCTTCTCTTTGACGTTCAGTCCATCTTTGCCTGATGGCAGTGCATAAAGACAATATTGTATTCAAAAGGATCTCCAAGTCTGAATACCCTCCGTCAGCGGCAATCATAATGTCTGCATCAAAGGTTTTATTCTTATTTTCGGCGTTTTTTAGTTCTTCTATCATCTTTCTGGCATGATGATATGCTGAGCCGTCTGCCCCATATGGCATAAGATGATTGATTTCGGTTTCAATTCTACCAATCCCAAGTCCAATCCGAATCCGTACCGGATACATCCTGATTTGAATTGTCTGAATGATCTCCATAACATATTCACCATCCGTCAGCAACCCCTGAAATTCGTCGCCCAGTGTGATCATGAATCTGGCTGAAATACTATCAGCATATCGATCATTGATTTCACTGAGAACTCGGTTTAGTTTTCTTTGGATTTCAGAACGATCTTTTAGTTTTTTTGATGCAACAATATCGCCAATAATAGCAATGTATGGTTTGAAGTCATATTGAAAGAACATGATACCACCTTCCCTTTGGTGCCAGTATATAATGAATCCGTGCTAAAATCAATATTTTATAACCTTACAAACGCATAAAATAAAAATATAACCATATAAGGTTATATGATATGAGTATAACCAAATAAGGATATAAATATGATATATAACCTATTCCTTTAATGATAAATGCAGTTGACTTTATGCGGACTGAAGAGGGGTTAGGGCGATGAGGATCGCGTCTGACAGAAATCCATTGTCTTTGTAATCCAGTAATTATCGCCTGCCATGATAAAAGTTTGGAAATTGCTTTACTTCACCGTTAAAATGTTGTACTATATTTCTTGTACAATTTAGTTTTGCTGCTAAGATTTCGACTAACCGGATGAAAGGCATGCTGACTGGAATATATGTAGTTATATGCGCCCGTAGCTCAGCTGGATAGAGCGTCAGACTCCGACTCTGAAGGTCACAGGTTCGACTCCTGCCGGGCGTACCACACTTAGTCCAAAAAGGACAGAACAAAGCGCTGAAATGTTGAATTTCAGCGCTTTTGTTTTGTGCTTAAACGAAATTTACAAAAAGAATAAGGCCTTTTAGGTTATGAGAATTTGCAAAACCGAAATTAAAATTTTTACCTTTCATATATTGTAGTATGGAGGGGACGATTATGGGAATGAAAATAAGAAAAAAGGCCTATCTCTCAGTCATTTGCATTGTTTTACTTGGAATTATTTGTTGCTTTTCACTGCCTAATTTAATAAACTTGTCTGCAAAACCATCAAACAAAGTTGTTGCAGGAGGTATCCTTCGTCCATCCGCGCATGATTCAGATGAGTATATCCCAGTAATAAATCAAGATGATATTAGCAGTGAACGCTTTCAGAGGCCGTCGAAAGAGCTTCCGTTCCCTAATCCATATACCTTCAAGGACTTCAGAAAAGATAATGAGAAACCGCCGATGGTAGCAAAGAAATTCGATAATCCGGAGGATTTGATTCTTGCGTACTATGGAATATTACGGGAAGCCTCCAATATGGTTGGGTATTCGGGTGGATGCGGTACAATTGGATGGTCTGGATTACCTTATCCATACGCATACGAATTACTGACAAAAGCAAAGCAAAAGGAAATGCCATTTGATCAGTATGTTGATTCGTTTCGTGGGATAGGATATACAACACTTTTAAAGCTGCTCCCGGCATACGCGCCTCCAGATACCCCCAAGGACACGAAATACTATATGGTTGAAATAGAGATAATAACCGGAGCCAAGGCGAACACCGATAAAGAGTATCATCAAGGCAGTCAATTTGCTTACTATTATGGCATGATTGAAGTTGAGAAAACTCCTGATGAGGGCTGGAAGATCAAGGATATCTACTATATTCCTGAGGATTTTCTTTGCGCACCCATGCACAGTTGGTTTTATCTTTCGGATGCCGTAGTGCAAATCGTTTACGGCGATAATTTGGAGCTGATTGATAAAATAGACAGAACCGAGAAAAAAGACGATATGATCAGTATTTACGCGTCTGGAAACGGAAAAAGCTATCGGTTTGATTTTGTCAGACTTACCAATGGGTATGATATTCTTCTTCATGAATATATTCTTGATCATGGAGAATGGAAGGAAACAAGCCTGTTGGGTGATAAATGGAAAGATATGAAGTTGACTATAAATAACAGCCAATTACATAAAACCATATGACTGCATTCGACTTCACCTGTTTTATTAAAATCAAGTAGACTAGTGCATGAATGACACAAACAGCATCCCGGCAACAAATCCAGTTATATTGCCGATGGTTGACATTCGTCCTCTCCAGGTATCCGTGGCGCCGGGGAGCGTTTCTCTGCAGATAATATATAGAATCATTCCCCCTGCAAAGGCAAGACTCATAGACGTAACTGTTGGTGAAATCGTACCTGCAATACTTCCAAGCAGGGAACCAAGTCCCATGGGTAATGAGGTAAGGATTGATATCATCATCAGGGTGCTAGATTTGGCTTTGCTCTCTTTCAAAAAGAGTCCGACGGCGAGACCTTCCGGTATTCCATGAATTATCAGTGCTGTCGCAAGATGAAAGGCCTTAATGGGGGAGGTTAAAAATAAAGATCCCAGGGCAATTCCGCTTGGAATGTTATGAATGCCAATTCCGATTGCCATAAAGATGGCAGCCTTCACGAATCGTCCGCTGTGCCGGCCTCCAATCAGAATATTGTCGTGATGCAGCTTTCCATCCAGAAATACCGCCAGAACCAACCCTAAAATAATCCCCGTTGCAGTAATAAAGATGTTTCCCTGTTCGTAAGACTCAGGAAGCAAATCAAAGGTTACTATGGCCAGCATGAAACCGCCGATAAAACCTAAAGCAGTACCGCGAAACCGTCTTCCCCTTGGTTTCGTGAAATGTGAGATTACAATGCCGATGGAAATCCCGGCGAAACCCGTCAGAAATCCTGAAAGGCTAATCATAACAGGTGAATCTATGATAGGATTCATGATTACTCCATAATAATTTTGGATTCAATCAGAAGAGAAACCAGCTGGTGCTGGTTTCTTCCTAGTGCCTTGGCATGCTTAATCCAAAGTTTAAGCATGCCAAGGCACTAGATTGTTATAGAATTATAATCCTTTCCGGCAGAAAATATGTGTATCCATCTATTTTTCTCTGATATGCTCCAGTCCTTTTTCAAAGATGTCTTTGATGTGGTCATCGGCTAGAGAATAAAACACGTTCTTTCCTTCTCTTCTATTTTTGACCAGATTGGATGTT
>JARBUO010000126.1 GCA_029239605.1 Bacillota bacterium
GGCTGAAGGCGAAGGCCAGAGCCAAACTGTGGAGCCGGATTACAGGCTGTAAATAGAAAGGGTGATTGGGCATGAACGTTCTTCGTGCAGAAAATATCTCAAAGAGTTACCAGATGGGAGAAATCGAAGTAAAAGCACTGCAGGAAGCCTGCTTTGAAATCAAAGAAGGTGAATTCGTAGTAATACTGGGGCCCAGCGGTTCCGGGAAAAGTACCCTGCTTAACATCATCGGAGGGATGGACCAGCCTACGGCGGGAAAGGTATTTCTTTACGACGAGGAAATCACCGGATACAACGAACGACAGCTCACTCAGTACAGGAGGGATAAAGTAGGGTTTGTTTTTCAGTTTTATAACATTATGGCAAACCTGACTGCGGAAGAAAACGTAGAGCTGGCAACGGAAATTTCTCAAAAGCCCCTGCCTGTGGATCAGGTGCTGGAGGCAGTTGGCTTAGGGGAGCGGAAGGATCATTTTCCGGCCCAGATGAGCGGAGGGGAGCAGCAAAGGGTTTCCATCGCAAGAGCAGTAGCAAAAAATCCTGAGATTCTTCTCTGCGATGAACCCACGGGAGCCCTGGATTTTCATACCGGGATTACCATATTAGGCTTGCTTCGCAAGGTCAACAGAGAAATGGGGAAAACTGTTATCGTGATCACCCATAACTCCGATATTGCATCTATGGCTGACAGGGTCATTAAGATGCGAAGCGGCAGAATTATTGACGACAGGGTTAATGAGAATCCCATGGCAGTTGAGGAAATCAAATGGTGACGCACAGAAAAAAAACACGGTTCCTGAAGCTGGACCTCATGCTGATTCGTATGATCGGACGCTCCAAAGGGCAGTTTGCGGCGGTTCTCACCATTATCATACTGGGGATTGCCATCTATACCGCCCTGAATATGACCTCTGTAAATATGAATCATACGGTGGAGACGTATTACAAGGTAAATCGATTTGCTGATCTGACCTTTCAGACTGCTGCTGTACCTGCCCGGGAGACCGAAGCGCTCGAGGGCATTGAAGGAGTAGAAAAAGCCGTAGGCAGAGTCACAATGGACGTTCCGGTCATTACAGAAAATCTTGATGAGCGCGTGCGGCTCCGGCTCATTACAGACAGCGGAGAAGATGATGACCTGAGCAAATCTACTCTGTTGTCCGGAAAGCAGTTATCGGGATCAGGAAAAGAGATCCTCATTATCGAGCAATTTGCTAATGCCCGAAATATTAAAGCTGGAGATGAACTAAAACTGCAAATTGCAGGTGTTCAAAGAACCCTCATGGTTTGTGGCATCGTAGCCAACCCAGAGTATATTTACCTTATGGAAAACAGTCAGGCCGTTATGCCTGATGAGGAGCATTTTGGAGTCGGATATGTCTCCGAACAGTTTGGTCAGGAGGCGGCCGGAATTCCCGGCAGCTACAACGAAATATTGATCCGGTATGAAAACCATGTTGATGAGGAAGGTCTCATAGATCAACTGGAAGATCGGCTGGATGTTTACGGTGTAAAGCAGACCATCAAACAAAAGGATCAATTCAGCAACGCCATTATCGATCAGGAGCTGATGCAGCTGGAATCCATGGCAAATTCCATACCTATTCTGTTTTTGATTGTGGCCGGGCTGATTCTGATGATGATGCTGTCTCGCCTTGTGAAACGGGACAGAATAAAAATCGGTGTACTGAAAGCAATGGGGTACCGGGATCGGCAGATCCTTTTGCACTATGTGAAGTATGCACTGGCCGCCGGTATCTTCGGAGGACTTGGCGGATCGCTGCTGGGTATGGTGATGGCCGGAGGGATGACGCGGATGTACCTGGAATACTTCCACATCCCGTTGCTGAGAATCGAGTTTTACTACTCCTATTTGGTATATGCTATGGTTCTTTCCTCGGTTTTTTGCGTTCTCTCGGGGCTTGCCGGCGCGAAAGGTGTTATGAAAATTGCACCTGCAGACGCCATGCGGGCTGAGGCGCCGAAAAAGGGAAAGCGAATTCTGCTGGAGCGCTATGGGTTTCTGTGGAAACGGCTTAGCTTCAGCAATAAAATGATCATCAGAAACATCTTCCGCAATAAAAAGAGAACGGTTTTCGTACTGGCCGGTGTCACTGTGACCTATGCTATGATGCTGTTTACAACAAGTATGCCCGGCGTGATTGATCAGATGATGAATGAACATTTCCGGGAGTTTCAGCGGATGGATTATAATATCAGTTTCTTTCGTCCGGTTCCCAAAGCCGTTGTACAAGATATGGAACATCTCATCAATGCGGATATCATCGAAGGAAAATTGGAATATCCCTTTGAGCTGTCAAGCGGAAATAAAAAACAGGCAGTGAGTGTCATCGGAATTTCCTCCGAAACGCGGTTCTTCACCTTCCATAATGGGAAGGGAGAGAAGATTGCGCTGCCGAAGCGAGGCATGCTGATCTCCCAGAATCTTGCCAGACTGCTGGACGTCAGTACGGGAGATATGGTTCGGTTCAACAGCTATCTCCCAAACCGGGAGGATGTTTACATTCCGGTAACAGGGATTATAAAACAGACACTGGGCATGAATGCTTATATGAATCTGGATACAATGGGAGAGCAGCTTCTTGAAAAAAATGTAATCAACGGTGTTTATGCAGACTCTCACGATCCGGAGATCAACAAGAAACTTCTGCCCGCATCCAATATCTCCTCCATTATGTCCATTGCAGACATTCGCGCAGTGTATGACAAATATATGACCATGATGGTGCTCTCAATTGGCTTTATGGTAGTTTTCTCCGGTGTGCTGGGCTTTTGCATTGTTTACAACGCCACTGTAGTCAGCCTGGGAGAACGGGAAATGGAGCTTTCATCATTGCGGGTCTTAGGATTTGGTAAGCGGGAAATCTTTTTTATGATTCTCCGGGAAAATAATATCATTGCAATTTTAGGGATTTTTTTTGGAATTCCCGTTGGAAGGCTTATGGCAGAGTACAGCTCAGCGGCTTTCAGCACAAAGCTTTACAGCATCGATATGTCACCCAATGGTGAGGCAATGGTCATGGCAGCCGTCTACACGGCAGTTTTCGTGATTTTGGCACAGCTTGCAACCTATCGAAAGATCCAGAAATTGGACTTTTTACAGGCATTGAAAAATAGAGAATCCTGACCGGCTTGTGCCTGTCAACAATCCAAAAATTGAATTTGAGAAGCATAGCTTATAAGAAGCAAAGGAAAGGGATGTGGATATGAAGCGTTTCACAAAGAAGAAAACAGGACTCCTGCTCCTGGCTGTTTTGGCAGTGGGAGCAGTCGCTGCTGCTGCCTGGCTCAACGGAGGAATAAAGGCAGAAATCGCAGCTGTGGATAAAGGTGAGGTTCAGCAGATTTTAAAAGAGACGGGAACTGTGGAATCCAAAAGCGCGGTAACCATAACGGCAAAAAATGCCGGAGAGATAAAAGGGCTGATGGCTGAAGAGGGTGACCAGGTTGAAAAAGGGACTGTTTTGATGCTCAGTGACGGAACCGGTGCTGCCCTTGACATTAAAAGCCAGCAGGCAGAGCTGTCAGGACTGCAGGCTCAATACAGCCAGGCAAAAGGTCTGGCGGATAAAAACCGTTCTCTTTACGAACAGGGGGCTTTGAGTTACGAGGCATATAATGCATCAAATACTGAGGCAAAGCAGCTTGCAGCGCAAATTTCAGCCTTACAGTATGCCATTGAGAGCCGTGCCGAAGCCTCCGGTACAGCAGTTTCCGCCCCGGTGGGAGGCATCGTAACGGGAGTTTATGTAAAGGAAGGGGAGTCCGTCGCTGCCGGTACGCCGCTGTTTGAAATCTCAAATTTGGATGATATCTTTGTGAAAACTGATGTGATTGCAGAGGATGCCGATTTGCTTCAGGAAGGGGATTCTGTTAAAATATACAATAATGATTCGGGATTCCGTGATGAGCTGGCTCACGTACAGAAAATCCACATCAAGGCAGAGGATAAACTATCGGACCTGGGGGTCAGCCAGAAGCGGGTTACCGTTGAGATCGCCTTCGGATCAGCAGAAACTGCCAGGCTGGGCAGCAGTATGGACGTAGAGATTACTGTAGAACGGAAGGAAAATGCATTGAGGATACCGGAACGCGCAGTCTTTGAAAAAGAAAAAGAGGACTGTGTCTACGTTTTGGAGAGTGGGAAAGCTGTTTTGAGACAGGTGGAAACCGGCCTGGAGGGAGAAGACTATCTTGAAGTTCTGTCGGGACTGACGGAGGGTGATCTGGTAATCCTGTCACCGGGAGATGATATTTCTGAGGGGTCCAGAATCAAGACGAATTGATGAAGCAGAAAAGGAGACCGAAATGGCAAACGGAAAAACAAATGCGGTTAGGCTTTTGGATTTAAAAAAGGTAGACTATAAGCTCTTTGAGTATGATGCCCCTGACGGATTTCTGGACGGCGTATCGGTGGCAATCGCCACGGGATTTGCGCCGGAAAGGGTATATAAGACCCTGGTTACGCAAGGGGTGAGCAAAGAATTTTATGTATGTGTGATCCCCGTTGCCCATGAGCTGGATCTGAAAAAAGCCGCAAAGCATTTCGGAGAGAAAAAACTGGATATGATTCCTGCAAAAGATATCACAAAGGTGACCGGATATATCAAAGGAGGCTGCTCCCCTGTGGGGATGAAGAAGCAATTCCGAACTGCCATTGATGAAAGCGCTCTGAACCTTGAGCGCATTGTCGTCAGTGCCGGAAAGGTGGGGCTGCAGATGGAGCTTCCGGTTCAGAGTTTAGTTGATGCCGCTTCCGCAAAGCCGGCAGATTTAATTCTATAATTTTCCTTTGCAAACCGTGTTATATCAGATCAACGCAGGGCATATTAATACGAGAAACAGTAGCAAAAGAATACAGGAGTGATCGTATGAAATATAACTTGTCGAAAAATATCAGGCTGGTCAATGCTAAGATCGGCGCAGATTTTTATCAGAAAAATAAGCCGAAGACCATGCAGTAAAACAATCAACGAGGATACAGCATCAAACGAGGCTCAGTCAGTAGAGCGATCAATAAATCGAAAAAGAACCGAAGGCTAAAGGCGCCTTCGGTTTCTTTTTACTTGTTTGTTTTGTTGTATGATAGGAGTTTACTTATTACGCTTCATTGTAACTTAATGTTACGATTGGCATGTCTGTTATTTTTCTTGTTTCATTTATGACTTGTTCTTTTTTCTTAAACTTTCTCTTGCTTCTTCCTCGAAGGATTCAAAAGCATTGCAGCTTGCTGAGGATTGATGACCGGAACAGCCGGAGCATCCGCTGCAGCAGCTGCCGTTCTTTCTGTCCTTTCTGATCTTGAGGATCGCCAGCACTACGGCCAGCAAAACAAGAGTACCGATAACCAAATCTGCCATATGGATTCTCCTTTCCTGCAGTAATCATACTGCTTTTCTCCGGTTATGTTTCCTCTGAAACCGAAAATAATTTAAGTTATATTTTGTAAGCTGTCTATATTTTGAGTATTGTTGCAGCTCCGTTTCGGGAATCACAGATCCCGAGCTGAAGTGGCTACGCTACTTTTAAGCGGTTACTTTACGGCCTGATTCAACGGATTTACGGGTTTTCGCAGGACGGCTGGGCTTTCGCACCAAGAGATAGATCAAAACGATCAGCAGAATGATTGCCACAGCAGTACCGATTCCAAAGCCGCCGCCGGTTAAAAGCATTCCGAGTTGATATACAATCATGGATGCTACATAAGCAAAGCCGCACTGATATCCTACTGCAATAAGGGTCCACTTGTTGGAACGGAATTCGGTTTTTCCTGCACCGATTGCAGCAAAGCAGGGAGCGCAGAGCAGATTGAACATCAGGAAGGTATAAGCGGAGAGCTGTGTAAAGGAACTCTGCAAATTCATCCAAACTTCGGCGCCGTCTTCGGCTACTTCTGCAAAACCATACAGGATACCAAAGGTACCAACAACATTTTCCTTGGCGATTAAGCCGGTAATTGAGGCAACCGCAGCTTTCCAATCACCCCAGCCGAGAGGAGCGAATACCGGTGCGATTACTCTGCCGATGGAAGCCAAAATAGAATCCTCAATATCAACCATCTGAAGGTTCCAGCCGAAGGTACTGAGGAACCAAATCACAATTGTCGCCAGCAGGATGATGGTTCCTGCCTTTTTTACAAAGGATTTCCCGCGATCCAGCATGTGAATGAAAACGCCTTTAACGCCGGGAACATGGTATGCAGGAAGTTCCATGACAAAAGGAGCGGGGTCTCCAGCGAATAGCTTTGTTTTCTTCAGGATGATTCCAGAAATAATGATTGCTGCAATTCCCAGGAAATAAGCGGAAGGGCCAACCCATACTGACTCGGGGAACAGTGCACCTGCAATTAAGGCAATGATCGGAAGCTTGGCACTGCAGGGAATGAATGTGGTCGTAATGATGGTCATCCGGCGATCATTGTCGCTCTCGATGGTTCGTGTTGCCATGATTCCGGGAATGCCGCAGCCTGTTCCAATCAAAATCGGAATAAAGGACTTGCCGGACAGACCAAAGCGTCTGAAGATACGGTCCATGATAAAGGCGATTCTCGCCATATATCCGCTGTCCTCCAGAATTGCGAGACAGAGGAAGAGCACCAGCATCTGGGGCAGGAAGCCCAGTACGGCACCCACACCTCCGACAATACCATCCATCAGCAGGGAGTAAAGCCAGGGCGATGTGCCGACAGAATCCAGAAAACTACCCAGTCCGTTGGGAACGATATCCCCAAACAAAACATCATTTACCCAGTCAGTACCCATTGCTCCGACAGTGGAAATGGAGATGTAGTAAACCAGGAACATTACCACTGCAAAGATCGGGAGCGCCAGCCACTTGTTGGTGACAATTCTATCGATGCGGTCCGATGGCGTCATGTCCGATTTGTTTCCTTTGCGAAGGCTCGTTTTGATCACATCATTGATGTATGTATAACGTTCATTGGTAATAATGCTTTCGCCGTCATCGTCCAGTTCGCTTTCGCAGATCGCTGTAATCCCGTCAATTTTATTTAAAACCTCTTTTGAAAGGGTAATACTGCTTAATACTTTTTCATCATGCTCAAAGAGCTTGATGGCCAGCCAGCGGCTGCTGATGTTGTTATCGTGTCCCTCAATTAATGCCTCAATTTGCGTCAAAGCTTTTTCCACCGGTGCAGAGAAGGTGTGCTTCGGTACAAAAGAAGCTTTTTCCTGTGCGAGATTTACTGCACGCTGGGTAACTTCTTTCAAGCCGATTCCCTTTAATGCCGAGGTCTCCACTACTTCACAACCAAGAGCGTCTTTCAGCTTTTTCATATCGATGACATCGCCATTCTTCTGAACTACATCAATCATGTTTAATGCGATGATCACTGGAATGCCGATTTCAGTGAGTTGGGTTGTTAAATAAAGGTTGCGCTCAATGTTTGAAGCGTCAACAATGTTAATAATTGCGTCCGGTTTTTCATTGACCAGATAATTTCTTGAAACGACCTCTTCCAATGTGTAGGGAGAAAGGGAATAAATACCCGGTAGGTCCTGAATGATGACATCCTTATGTCCCCGCAGTTTTCCTTCCTTCTTTTCAACAGTAACGCCCGGCCAGTTGCCTACGTATTGTGAACTGCCGGTAAGCTCATTGAACATCGTGGTCTTCCCGCTGTTGGGATTGCCGGCCAGTGCAATTTTAATTGCCATGATCTATCTTCCTTTCTCTTAACTATTCCACTATGATTTTTTCCGCATCATCCTTACGCAGTGATAATTCGTATCCTCTGACGGTAATCTCAATGGGATCGCCTAAAGGGGCTACCTTTTTAATAAAGATACGGGCGCCTTTCGTAATGCCCATGTCCATGATTCTTCTCTTCACTGCACCCTCTCCGTCGAGCTTTAAAACGGTGACCGTTTCGCCGATGGGAGTGCTCTTTAAAGTTTTCATGCTCATTCCTCCGTTTCCAATTTATCTGTAAGACACGAATTCCCGTAACGTTATACGATGATCCGCGTCGCCATGGATTTATCCAGTGCCACTCTGGTATCCTTAATGTTGAGAATCATGTTTCCTCCGATCTCAGATACGACGGTGACCGTGCTGCCTACAACAAACCCGAGGCTTTCCAAAAATCGCTTCGTATCATCCTTCCCGTTGATCCGCTTAATGGTATTCTTCTCTCCGGATTTCATCATTGATAATGGCATTTTTTCAACCTCCTTGAGTAAGTCGATGCTAACCTACGCTTAAAATATTTGGTTAGACCATGCTAACCCAATTACAGTTTACTATCACTAACTCACCTTTGTCAATAATAATTTGAAAAAAATTCTACAGACAGACAAATTTTAGTAAACTATATAAAAGTCCTCCGGCTTACAGGCCGGAGGACTTTTATATAGTGTGTATCTATTAAAAGAAGGAAAGTGCTCGCGTGAGGTATTCCTCTTGACTATTATTTTAGAACCTTTATGTGTTGATTCTGTGTAGAAGTTATGGTAAATGGATAAAAATAGAACATGTGACTGCTTGACAACTGTGAAACTGGGCATATAATATGAAAATGAAACTCAGTTTCAAATTATGATATAAACATGGCGGAGGATGGTATGAACAGCACGGTATCCTATAAAACCAGACAGAAGGATCAGATTCTGGAATGCCTGATTTTAAATAAAGAGAGGCATATTACTGCAGATGAGATTATGGCGTCCCTGAATCAAAGGAATATGAAGGTAGGGAAGGCCACCATTTATCGATATCTGGACAGGCTGGTGTCAGAGGGAACCGTGAGAAAATATTTTGTGGAAGAAGGAAAAAGTCCCAGTTATCAGTACCAATATGTGGACCGTTCTGAGACCTGCTCTCATCACTATCATCTGAAATGTCTGGATTGCGGCAGATTGATTCATCTGGACTGCAAATATTTGGGGGAGATGGATTCCCATATAAAGGAACAGCATGATTTTCATGTGGATCACATCAAGACCGTTCTGTACGGTCAGTGCGGAACATGTGCGGAACAAAAAGAAGGAGAAGGTAAATGGAGAAACGAGGAATGAGGAAATTATTCGGAGCGGTGGCTCTGGCGGTGTTGACAGCAGCACTTCTGCTCACAGGATGCACCACGGAGCAGGAGCCATCCGGAGAAGGCGGCGGTGCACCGACAGCGAGTTTGGCAAAAAGTGATAAGCCGCAGATCATTGCGACACTTTTTCCTCAATTTGATTTTGCAAGGCAGATTGCAGGAGACAAAGCTGATGTGACTTTGCTTTTGCCCCCGGGTGTTGAAAGTCATTCCTATGAGCCCACGCCTTCGGACATAACAAAGATTCATAAGGGTGATGTCTTTCTTTATACTGGTGAAAACATGGAGGCCTGGTCTCATAAGCTTGTACTTAGTCTTGAAGATTCCGGCTCAGAGTGCCTCATTGTGGATGTATCAAAGGGAGTTCCTCTCGTAAGAACAGAGGATATTGAAAAAGAGCACGATCATGAGGGAGAAGAAGCTGATCACCATGACGAGGATCATTCTCATATCTATGATCCCCATATTTGGACAGATCCCCAGCTTGCCAAAATTATGGTATCTAATATTCTGGAAGGGCTTTGCAGTGCAGATCCTGAAAATGCAGAATTTTACAAAGCCAATGCTTCAGCATATATGAAACAGCTGGATGCTTTGGACCTTGAGTTCAAGAATATTGCAGACAATGGAAAAAGGAGAGAAATCATCTTTGGAAGCAGATTTGCCTTTTATTATTTTGCGCAGCGCTACGACCTGGATTATGAATCTGCTTTTGACTCCTGTTCTGCTGAGACAGAACCCAGTGCCAGACGAGTTGCATCCCTGATCGATGAGATTCGGGAAAAAAACCTCCCCGCTGTGTTTTATGCTGAGCTGGAAGAACCGAAAACAGCAAGAGCCATCAGCGCAGAGACTGGTGCAAAGCTGCTGATGCTCCATTCGTGCCACAACGTGACAAAGGATGAATGGCAAGACGGAGCAACCTATCTTTCACTGATGAAACAAAATGCAGAAAATCTTAAGGAGGGCCTGAATGAGTGATAAAAACAAAGGCCTGGATCAATGGTACAAAAAGAAATACCTGAACCGATGGAACAAAAGGAGGGCCTGAACGAATGACACA
>JARBUO010000008.1 GCA_029239605.1 Bacillota bacterium
GTGAAAAGATTTGGTGTGGTAACTTAACCTTAACACAATTTGGAAGTTTTCCGCTTTTATTTATTTGAGGTGTAACACATGTATTGTAATCCTACAGAACAGATGAGCAGAGGGTGTCTTTTTATTTGACAAAACCATTGAATGGATTATATAATAATTACAGGGTATGCTGTCATGAAGGCAGCGCTTATTGGATCAAGAAATCAGATGCCAATAATTCGAGGTTATATTGAAATGTATCTCAAATTTACATAAAATATCGAAAACCGAAACATTGTCGGTCGAATTGATGCTGCAATTATCATAAAGTAACCAGTTATACAGTACCATGAAGGTGCGTGGCTTTCCAGAAGCAGAGGCCATGATATTCAATGGTATTTTTTTATTTATTAAGATGAGGAGGATATCAATGGTTGAAAGTAGGATACAAGACCATCTTAAAGCCCATTTACATAACCATAACCATGCCCATGAGCATGAAAATGGCCACGACCACACCCATGAGAATGACCACACCAATACCCCGAAACATACGCATACACATACCCATCATAACACCAAAGCGGTTTTGAACCGTCTGTCCAGAGCAATCGGTCACATGGAAGCGGTAAAACGTATGGTGGAGGACGGGAAGGATTGCAGTGAAGTACTGATCCAGCTTTCTGCTGTAATCGCAGCACTTAACAGCACCGGAAAGGTGATTCTCTCAGATCATATCTCCCATTGTATTGTTGATGCGGTGGAAACCGGTGATAAAAAAGCAATCGAGAATTTGAATATAGCAATTTCACGGTTTATAAAATAACAATCAGAGAAGAAGACGGCAGATGCCGTTTTTTTTATCCATTAAGAGACTTTCGTACGAACAAATGCTTAATACCATAGATAGGGTAACCAACACCATATCCCCATCCGGGGCATAAGACGTAATCAAAATACGGTATGCTTTTTATATGGATACCCTTTAAAACCCAGATTTCTAACGTTTTCACTGCATTAATAAATCTTCAATTTATATCCCCCATAGCGGCTTGCCGCGGTGTTACAACGTGCTGTATCATCAATAATTGGTATTGGACTGGACAGTATGGGGTGAGGTTGTCATGAATAAGGGAATGAGCCCTTCCGCATATTGAATCGGTGACAGTTGAATTTGAAATAAACATGAGCGTTTAGATTACATGAGGGTAAATGATGAATCACGTGAAACGATGGTATGAATCCATAGGAAAGATCCTTAATAAAACAGATCCCAATATGCCTGCAATCCTTATTTTATTCAGTATTGTCGCGTTGTTTTCCATTGTATTTGCCATTGGACTTGGCCCGGTCAGTGTTACGCCGTCCAATGTGATAAAGATCCTATTAAGCAGGATTCCTTTTCTCACAGATTACATAGCCATGACCTGGGAGCAGCTGGATGAGAATATCGTATGGGGGCTCAGGTTTCCCAGAGTATTGTTGGGGATGATGGTCGGCGCATCTTTGGCGATGACCGGTACCGCTATGCAGGCGCTGGTAAGAAATCATCTGGCAGATCCTTTTATTCTGGGAGTTTCCTCGGGCGCAGCCGCGACCGCAACCCTTGGAATGCTCTTTGGAGTCTTCGCATTTTTAGGAACTTATGCATTATCCATCAGTGCCTTTTTGGGTGCAGCCATGACCATCATTTTGGTCTACAGCATCTCAAGAGTAAAAGGCAGGATCAATATTACGCAGCTGCTCTTATCAGGGGTGGCGATATCCATGATCATGGATGGGATCACAAAGATGATTACCCTGAGCGCACCCAATGCACTGGGGTTGCATAATGCAGCGTTTTGGATGTCGGGAAGTCTGGCAGGCGCAAAGTGGGCGTATTTGACGTTGCCTTTCGTAACAACCATCATCTGCATGGTAATTCTTATGCTCAACTATAGGGCTTTGAATGCCCTGCTGCTGGGGGATGAAACAGCCGGAACCCTTGGAATTAACGTGCGTCGGATACAGAAGATGCTGGTACTGGTCTCGTCTCTCCTGGCGGGCACAACCATTGCGGTCAGCGGTGCAATTGGCTTCGTAGGGCTAATGGTTCCTCATATTACGCGTCTTTTGGTGGGCGGGGATCATAAGCGGGTCTTTCCAGTCTGCGCGCTGCTTGGCGGTATCCTGGTGGTATGGGTTGATGTGGCTGCCAGGATGGTCATCGCACCGGCAGAACTGCCCCTTGGGGTGTTGACCGCTGTGTTCGGAGGACCGTTTTTTATCTGGCTGCTGAAGAAAAACACAAAGGTATGATGGGAGTATGGAGATGAGACTGAAGGTTAGCGATTTAAGCTTTGCTTATTACGATAAAAACATTATTGAAGATATCTGCCTGAATGTCAGCCGGGGAGACTTTGTGGGGATTATTGGTCCCAACGGAAGCGGAAAGTCCACGGTGCTGAAAAACCTGTATCGTGCCCTGAATCCCGATAGCGGAGCCGCAGAGCTGGATGGGGAAGATCTCTATCAGATGAGTTATAAGAAGTCAGCTGCGAAATTAGGTGTTGTAGGACAGGAGAATTTCGTCCCCTTTGATTTTAAAGTAGAAGAGATTGTGGCCATGGGCAGGAGCCCCCATAAAAAGCTGTTTGACGGAGATTCTGCAAGGGACAAGGAAATCGTCATGCAGTCCCTCGCGCAGATTGGCATGCAGGATATGGCAAAGCGGAACTACCTGCATCTTTCGGGAGGAGAGAAGCAGAGGGTATTGCTGGCACGAGTGCTGGCGCAGCAGACGGACTTTCTGATTTTGGACGAACCGACCAATCACCTGGATATCTATTATCAGCTTCAGATATTTGATTTGGTAAAAAGTCTGGGCGTGACGGTACTTTCGGCCATTCACGATCTGAATATCGCCGCACTGTACTGCAATCGCCTCTACGTACTGAAGGAAGGGCGGATCAGCAGAACCGGAACCCCGGAAGAAATCCTGACACCGGAGATTATTTATGAGGTTTACGGTATCCGGGCTGATGTCAGGCTTCATCCTGTCACCGGGAAAATCTCCATCACGTTCCTGCCGGGCAGCTTGAATCTGGCACAACAATAGCAGTCAAAGCTATAGCAATATAAAAATGATCATAAAAGAAGCGTTGAAAGAGAAGGAGAATTGAAATGAAAAAGAAAGTTATCTTGATGCTGCTTGCTGCAGTTCTTGCGATGATGCCTGTGCTGACCGCCTGCGGCGGAAGCAGCCCCGCAGATACGGGAGATGGCGGTGAAGCTGCAAATGACTATGCGGCAGTGACTCTGGACAATTATGGAAGAGAAATTACCATCGAAAAACTGCCCCAAAAGGTATTGACCCTTGGACCAAACTGCAGTGAATTATTTGTGGCACTGGGTCTGGGTGATAAGATCATCGGAAATACGCTGGACAATCACAGCAGAGGACCGCTGCCCGAATATGAGGAAGCGTATTCCAAGATTCCGGAGCTGAACTATACCTCGGCCACAAGAGAAGCTGTGGTGAGCAGCGGAGCCGATTTTATTTACGGCATCGACTGGGAATTCGGTGGTGAGGGTCTTGATGTGGATGAGCTGGCGCAATATGGCATGACAACCTATAAGAACAGTGCAACGACGCTGGACCAGATTTATCAGGAAATAACAGACCTTGGGATGATCTTTCAGATTGAAGATCGGGCCAAGGCATTCGTTGATGACCAGAAGGCCAGAATTGATACGGTAGAAGATAAGGTCAAGGATCAGACCCCTGTCAAGGTACTGGTCTATGACAGCGGGGGAGAGGGAGTGTTCACCTGTACCGGCACAAACTTTGAAACGCTGCTCATTGAAAAAGCAGGTGGAAAGAATGTCTTTGATGATATTACCGAGAAGCAGTGGACTACTGTGAGCTACGAGGAAGTTCTCAAGCGTAATCCCGATATTATCTTAATTCATGACTATGATTCTCCGTCCCTTGGGGAGAAAATTGACGCCATCAAAAGCGATCCGGCACTTGCGCAGCTCGACTGCGTAAAAAAGGAGCGGTTTGCTGTAATCACGCTGGAAAGTGTTCTGCCCGGGGACAGAATGGCTTATACCGTTGAATCCCTTGCAAAGGCATTTTACCCGGATTTTTAAAGATCAAATTTGTCATTAAAATTATCAGTCTCTGCCATTTTCGATACAAACAATTTCCCTTCTGGAGTACAGTCTGCAAAAAAGATATCGCTGAAATTATGAACATCAAATTGTGCCAGCTGCTTTGTAAGCCAAGCTTTATCATGTTTCAGCTGTTTGAGATTGCTCTCCTGAAGCTTGCCGTCGATGATAAGGGGCACAGCCAGATTCTTCTGTTCCGTTTTCAGCTTCATGTCTGATGGCGTTACCGGCAGGAATTCTGGCTTTTTTAATACGCTGAGATTGCCGCTGCCCTCAACGATGGCGAATTCAACCTCATTCAAATCAAAGATATCCTTTTCCCTGAGAGCCATCATAATGTTCTCCACCGGATATTTGAGCCGCTTCATGTTGGATTTGATGAACTGACCATTCTGAATTACAACGGTTGGGCCGAAGGTGATCTTACGGGCTATTTTTTTATGATATAAAAGAATACAGCTCACAAGGTATTGTAGCGCAACGATAAGGACCACTGCGTATAAAGTGGGGAGATGGGGAACATCCGGTTCGGCAATGTCTGCGCCTATAACACTTCCGATGACGATGATAGAAAGGAAATCATAGACCGGAAGTTCGCTGATTTTACGTCTTCCTGTTTTTAGGATCAGAAAAAGGAACAATGCCATAACAGTAACAATACGGATTGTAATAATGAGATAAGTCGTCATATTATTTTACCTTCTTTCAGAGGAACTTCATCAAAACTGTAAAAAGTCTGTTACAGTAATTATTGACAAGACTTAAGATTCTAAAAGCGTACGTTTTATTGGTCTGTCAGCAGAGCACTTATTAGCACAGAAGCGCCAACGTACTTTTTTCAGTAAAATAATGAGATTTGTGCTATAATAACTCCAACGATTGACGTAAGCATCGCCAAGTTGGAGGGAGTTCTGCCTCGGCGGATTGTGTTCGGAAAAATAAACAGGGGGAGTCTTATGACAAAGTCTATTATCATCATCGGAGCGGGGATGGGCGGCTTAACCGCTGGCATATATGGACAGAAAAGCGGATTTGATACGAAAATCTATGAGATGAACCATCGGCCAGGGGGTCAGTGCACATCCTGGAAGCGCGGAGAATATACCTTTGATGCCTGCATTCACCATTTAATGGGCTGCGCTCCAAATTCAAAGCTGAACGCCTTTTGGAGAGAGATCGGTGCCATGTCGGCTGAATTTGTTAAGACAAAAGAGTGTGTCAGCGTAGCGGCTTCTGACGGCAGCTTATTTTATGACTATTATGATCCGGATGAACTGGAGAAACATCTTCTGCAGTTGTCTCCCCAGGATAAGGATGTCATCGGTGAATATGTTCAAGGGATTCGTAAAGCTTCTTCCTTTGACCTTACAGGGAACATGATTATGGGAGATTTTCTACGGATCTTGTTTCATATGCCCGCTGTAATCGGTAATATGAAATGGTTCAAGGTCAGTATGGCAGAGTTTGCAGAGCGTTTTAAAGATCCGTTCTTAAAAAAAGCCTTTCCCCTACTGGTCTATTCCAACCCTGAAGTGCCGGTGTTTTTACATCTGATGCGTCATGCCTCTGGATTGAACGGTGATATTGCATGGCCAATTGGTGCCAGCTCTGCTTTTGCAGATGGAATCGTGAAACGATACCAGGAGCTGGGGGGAAGGATTTTTCTGCGCAGTAAAGTTGACAAAATCATTACAGACAATGGCCGTGCAGTAGGAATCAGACTGGAAGACGGAAGGGAAGAATTTGCTGATATCATAATTTCCAATGCAGATGGCAGGAAAACGCTTCTGAATCTTCTTGGCGGTAATTTTATGGATGACACGCTGCGTTCGTATTGTGCCGAACCAGATGATCTGTCAGAGTTCGCTGTCACGGTGTATCTTGGTGTGAATCGGGATCTTACGAAAGAGCCCTCCAGCATGATTCTGCTGCTGGATGAACCTGTCACATTGGGGGATCAAAAGTTTACCTCTTTGGAAATGCAAACGTATGGATATGATCCAACAATGGCACCCCGGGGAAAGGGAGTGATCAAGGTTGAGTTCCGCTCAACCTATTCCTTCTGGAAAAACCTTTCTGCTGACAGATCCCAGTACAATGAGGAGAAGAAGAAAACCGCAGAGAAAGTAATACAACTGCTTGAGAATCGATTCCCGGGCATTGCAGATCAGGTGGAGGCCGTGGACGTATCCACACTGCTGACATGGGAGCGATTTATGGGAGGTACCCATGGATTTGCCAACGGACCCAACAAGGAACCGGACTTTATCAGCAGTATGCTGAGCCCCAGGGGAATGACAGTTCCTGGTCTTGAAAATTTCTATTTTACCGGTATCTGGACCACAGGAGCAGGCGCCTTGTTTATTAATGCGTTGTCTGGAAAAAAGGCGATTCAAAAAATCTGCAAAAGGAACGGTATGAAATTTCAATCGTAAGCAGGAAAGTAATAAAGAAATTCAGGTGATCATATCGATCACCGAACTGTCTATTCTGATCTAAAATTTAGAGAATAGGGCGAAATAAGTCGAAAAAAATAGATGAGATTGAGCGGATCAAATAAAAAATTTCGAAATATTTTAAATAATACTAAAATATTTTCGAAAAAGTATTGCTTTATTAATTTCTATGTATTATATTGGTAATGATGATAAAAATATTATCTGATATGGGTTAAAGATTCTGACAGTTCTTCTTTGAATTATTTCGAGAACAATGTCTGTGATTGTGAGATCCAAATAAATCAAAGGAGGTCAAGAGAATGGCTGATAAGAAAATTATATGCAAAGACTGCGGAACTGAGTTCGTTTTCACTGAAAATGAGCAGGCATTTTACAAGGAAAAAGGGTTTGATAACGAACCTCAGAGATGCCAGCCCTGCAGAGCAGCAAAGAAACAGCAGATGAGAAATAATAGAAACAATGGAAACAGATATTAATAGAAACTGTTGATAACTAGCATTAAAGTGGATTGTTTAATCCACTTTTCTATTTTTCCGGAACGTTTTGGAGGTGTTCAATATTAGAAATAAAAAAGATGAATTACAGATTAATAATGAAATTACAGACAAAGAGGTTAGATTAATCGATGCAGACGGCACGATGCTCGGCGTTGTACCCATCGCAGAAGCAATAAAATTAGCTGGCGAGAAAGATCTGGACTTGGTGAAAATATCGCCCAATGCAGTACCACCGGTATGTAAAATAGCTGATTACAATAAGACAATGTATGAAAAGGCAAAACGGGATAAGGAAGCTAAAAAAATCCAAAAGACCGTTGAAATCAAAGAAATCAGACTATCCGTAAATATTGAGGAACATGATCTGGAAGTAAAGGTCAAGAATGCACACAAATTTCTCTCGGAAGGAAATAAAGTGAAGGCTAGCCTTAGATTCAGAGGTCGTCAGCAAAAATATACAAGTGATGGCAACGATGTGATGTCCAGATTTGCAGAAGCACTTAGTGAGATCGGAACTGTTGAGAAGGCTCCGCTTCAAGAGGGCCGAACCATGATTATGATCATCGGTCCTAAAAAACTATGACAAATGTAGAAAATTTCAATGACCAGGGGAGATCTGAAGAAATTCTTAATGCCATCTCCCATGGGCTTGGCGGCCTTCTGGCAATTGGCGGAACTGCTGTAATGCTGGTTTTCGCTGCAGGAACCGGAGCGGTGATGGATATGGTCAGTGCTTCTGTTTATTGCTTTGGGCTGATCTTTCTGTATGTAATGTCAACCTTGTATCATTCCATGAGTCGATACGGTGCTAAGCGGATCTTTCAGAAGCTGGATCATTGTTCGATCTTTGTTTTGATTGTCGGAAGTTATGCCCCGGTTTGTCTGTCGCTTCTGGGAGGAAAACTGGGCTGGATTATTTTCAGTGTAAATCTATTCCTTGCACTATTGGGGATTGTGGCGAATGCCATCAGCGTAAAAAAGTGGAGCAAGGTTTCTCTGCTGCTTTATCTCCTGATGGGGTGGTCGGTTTTAGCCGGCGTCAAACCATTGATGCAGCTGATTTCCTTTAATGGATTTCTTTTGCTGCTCCTGGGCGGCTTGTTCTATTCCATCGGCGTTATTTTTTACACCAGGAAGAAACCCCGTTATATGCATACGGTCTGGCACCTGTTTGTTTTGACGGGAAGCTGCTTCCATTACTTCTTTATCCTATTCTATATTTTCTAACGATTTATCGTTTATCATGGCAGATCAGAATGCAATTCTTAAGGGTTGCATTTTTTTGTTTGTAAAAAAAATTACATCCGTAAGAGCGGTCCATCGAGGATCGTCGAAGGATAGGCCTTGCAAACCGTATCTTTTAGGATTATATTAAAATCAAAATACAAGCTTAAAACAGTTCATTCATAAACTGGAATTCAAAATGAACATAAAAACATCCTATTACATCAAATGACAGACTCATGGCGGGAAATCTCACTTGAGTGGAGGGAGTTTTATGAGCAGGGAAATGAATCCGAAAAAGGATTATATTATCAATTCCCATGAAAGGTGCAGACAGTACAAGGTTGAGCAGGATCGAGTTTACAGCAAAAAAATCATATCTGGCAATGAGCTCTATAAAAAGTTCGAAAAGAAAAAAGAATTGATCGATACTGCGGATTTTTTTATGAGCCGGCTATATAACTTTGTCAAAGGATCTAATTTTTTTTCAATCTTGACGGATGAAGAAGGCTGTATCTTAAGTATTATCGGAGATGAAACGATTCTATCTGAGGCGTTTTCTTTGAAAATGGTTCCTGGTGCCTATATGGATGAACGCAGCATCGGAACCAATTCTATGGGGACAACGCTCTATGAGGGCAAGCCTGTCCAGGTATCCGGTGAAGAGCATTACATAAAGGCCTATCACAGGTGGACCTGCTCAGCTTCACCCATCCGCAATTCCAGTGGTGATATCATCGGGAGCATCGATTTAACGGGGTTCAGTGAATCTGTAAACCTCCATACGCTGGGGATGGTGGTAGCTGCTGCCAATGCCATCGAAGAAATGCTGGATATCAAACGGTACAATGAAGAGCTGTCCATGGAAAAGAAGTTCACAGAGACAATCCTGGAATCCATTGACGCGGGGATACTGGCTGTTGATTTGGACGGAGTGATTAAAACGGTGAATCATCATGCCGCTGAGTTATTTGGATACAGTCAGGATGAACTGAAAGCGATGCTGGTTCCCGAACTTCTTGACGATTGGAACAAAGTGAAGCAAGCAGTGGTTAACCGCAAGAGCTTTGTGGATTCAGAAGTATATGTTAATTTGAAACGGAAAAAGCTTCCGTTCAATCTCAGTGCGTATCCGAACTATGACGTCGATCAGAAGCTAATGAACATCGTCTTTGTTTTTGTAGAAGTTAGAAAGGTCAGAAAGCTGGCCAATAAGATTATGGGGCATCAGGCAATCTATACCTTTGAGAAGATAATCGGTCAGGATAAAAAATTTATACGCATTATCGATTATGCAAAGAAGATAGCAGACAGCAGATCCAACATATTAATTATGGGCGAAAGCGGTACTGGAAAAGAGCTTTTTGCCCAGGCAATTCATAACTACAGCAGCAGACATGACGAACCTTTTGTGGCGATTAATTGTGGTGCAATTCCCAGAAATCTCATCGAATCAGAACTATTCGGCTATGAAGGAGGCGCATTTACGGGGGCGAAGAGCTCAGGCCAACCGGGCAAATTCGAGATTGCAGACGGGGGAACTATTTTTCTGGATGAAATTGGTGAGATGCCGCTTGATATGCAAACCAGGCTGCTCCGCGTGATCGAAGAAGGTATTGTAATCCGTGTGGGAAGCAACAAGGAGATTCTGGTGGATGCCAGAGTTATCGCAGCAACCAACAAGGACTTGAACGAAGAGGTGAAAAAGGGAAACTTCCGAAAGGATCTGTATTATCGTCTGAATGTGCTGCCCATCAGGCTGATGCCCTTGAGAGAACGAAAAGGGGATATCCCTCTCCTCAGCCAGTATTTTATGGAGCGGATTTCACGAAAACTAAAAAAGAAAAGCGTGCCGATCAATGAAGAGACTATGAAAGTTTTCGTGGAATATGAATGGCCCGGAAATATCAGGGAACTTGAGAATCTTGTTGAACTCATCGTTAATACGGAAGCAATCCCTGACAGCTTTTTCAAATTTCTCCCCGACAATACAATGAAATCCACCTCCGATCTTTCCCGCAAAGCCTATCACAGCGCAGAAGATGAAATAGAAGAGGAAGCTTTTGAAGAAATTCTGAATCTGGAGCTCATGGAGAAGATGCATATCCTGAAGGTGCTTAACCGTTACGGCGGTAATATTACACTTTGTGCAAAGACGCTGGGAATCGGCAGAAATACCCTTTATCGGAAAATGGAATACTACGGCATCAAATGTACGGAAGCAGAGCGGGCAACCTCTTATATGGCATGAATATTGCTTCACTTATTTTTGTAAGGCGTTATGCAGTATTTCCTCCGAATTAAGGAAAGGGAAGAGGAACAGACATGAGAGAGGAGAAGGAGCAGTATTGAAAGAGGAGAAAGAACAAGCAATTCCCTGGATTTGTGATAAATGCAAGGAAAAGCTGGTTTTGCGGAAGGTGAAGGCATCCTACCTTGGAGGAAATTTTGAGGTAGATCTCATGAAATGTCCAAAATGCGGCAATGTGTTTATTGGAGAAGAGCTGGCCACTGGGAAAATGCTGGAGGTTGAGAAAGGCCTGGAGGATAAGTAGTATGAGTGCGAAAAGGAGGGGCAGAGCATGGATAATTCAGGGTTTCAAATGTTTCGGCTAAAGAATTTGGGTTACTGCTGCACGCAAATCTTGCTGAAGATGGCACTCGATGAGGAGAAACAGGAAAATCAGGATCTGCTCCGTGCAGCAAATGGCTTATGTATGGGCATCGGAAGCAGCCAGAAAATCTGCGGGGTATTAACGGGAGGCATTATGATTTTGGGATTATATGCGGGAAAAGGAAACGATAAAGAGTTTGCAGATCCCAAATACTCACAGATGGTGGATGAGTTTACGGATTGGTTCGAATCGATGTATGAAAGTACGGAATGCCGCGATATCATTGGCGTCTGCACAGTAACAGACTATCTGACAAATCAGGAATATCTGATGAAATGCGGTGATCTGATGGTTCGGAGCTATGATAAGATCGTGGAACTTCTGGAATCCAATGATTTTTCTTTCGGGACCAGAGAATAAAATGAGGGGTTTTCCCGTATGCATTCAAATATCTACCGAAAACTAAAAGATGAGCTGGATCATGGAAGTAAAGCCGTGGTCTTAACCTGGATCAATCATCCTTCCATGGATGCGTCAGGACTTCCGAAAAGCCTGTTAACCCAGGAGAAGCTCTTCGCGGACCCTTTACCAGAGTACTTTGATGTGAGAGCGTCTGAAAGAGTGAACTCTTCTTTTGATACAGGCTGCCCGCAACTTTGCCAAAGTGATGTCGGCTATGATCTATTGATTGAGCCATACTACCCGGTCCCTCAGCTGATTATTTTGGGCGGAGGAGCGGTGGCGAAACCCCTTTCTGAATTGGGCGCTAAAGTTGGCTTTACGGTAACTGTGATAGATGACAAGCCGATGTACGCCAATAAAGACCGATTTCCGGAGGCTGAGAACGTTATCTGTGCTGACTTTTCCGATTGTTTCGAAGGGCTTGCATTGAATGGGCACAGCTTTGTGGTCATTGTGACGCGGGAACATCGTCATGATTTGGAATGCCTTCGCCAGATTTTGAATCGTAAAACCGCATATGCCGGAATGATCGGATCCAAAGAAAGCCTGAATCGTGTAAAAGAACAACTCCTTAAGGAAGGATTTTCTGGAGAGCAGATTGATCAGGTACATATGCCGGTGGGCCTGGATATCGGCGCGGACTCTCCTGAGGAAATTGCGGTATCCATTATTGCAGAGATCATTGGATGCCGGAGATTTTCAAAGGCAAAACAAATGGCTGGAGAAGCGGAACCATTTCACTATGCACAGACTGACAAAATGGTGCTTGATGAGTTGTGCCGGCAGACTGAAGAACCGAAAGCGATTGCCACGATCATTGAGACCCAAGGCTCCGTTCCAAGGAAAGCAGGGACGAAAATGCTGATTTGGTCCTACGGAATGACTGTTGGAAGTATTGGGGGAGGCTACGCAGAAGGAGAACTGATCAATACAGCGTGGCAGATCATCGGAACGGGGAAATCGCTGATTTATGAGATTGATCTTACCGGTCAGGCTGCTGAAGAAGAAGGGATGGTTTGCGGCGGTACTATGAAAATATTGATAGAGGATTGTTAGCGTTATTCCACATAAAGGTGAGGATTTTCAGAGACTGTTCCACAATGGAGCAGTGTTCCACTTCGAAACAAAGGCGGAGACGCATATCTGTTCCGTGATGGAACACCTTGATAAAGATCTTAAACCAAGTCAGTAAGGATGATACCAAAAAGGGCGCTGCCCTTTTTTTATTTTGCGAAAATAAGGGTGTATCCTTTGGCATGATATATGCTTATTCAATAAATAAAGATTCTGTGGATACGGAATCAAGAATGCGGTTATATACTCAAGTTTAAAATGGAGGGAAACTATGCTTAAAAAGACGTTGTTTATCAATGAGAGCGAAAAACGTGTCGTAGTTGATCCTGAAGTCACTCTCGCAGAGGTTGTAAGGAAACAAATGTTTCTCACAGGAACCAAGATCGGCTGCGGGAAAGGCACCTGCGGCGCCTGTACGGTCATCATGAACGGGTCAGCGGTTCGCTCCTGCATCCTAAAGATGAGGGATGTGCCGGAAGACGCCAGGATCATTACTATTGAAGGGGTAGGAACAGGAAACCATCTCCACCCGATTCAGCTTGCGTGGATCGTACATGCAGCTGCACAATGCGGGTTCTGCGCTCCCGGCTTTATAATGTCAGCCAAGGCTCTGCTGAGCCAAAACCAGAATCCGGGAAAAGAGGAAGTACGGGAGTGGTTTCAAAATCATCATAATGTTTGCAGATGCTGCGGTGATGATCCTGCAGTGGATGCTGTTATGGACGCGGCAAAGCTGCTGCGGGGCGAAATAACTACAGAAGAACTTTGGTCTAAATTGAAAGAACAAACCAATGGGTCACCATCTGGCAGTGCAGATGCTGCGGTGGCAAAGGTCACAGGCGTGTGGGATTTTGGCGCAGATCTGGGGCTGAAACTCCCGGAAGGAACGCTTCATGCCAAGCTGGTTACAGCTCAGGAAAATCAGTCAAACATTCTTGCCATCGATACTTCTGAAGCAGAAGCCATGCCGGGCGTATACAAAATTCTGACCTATAAGGATGTGCTTGGTACAAACTACATCAGTCAGGCTGCTTACGCTTCCGGATCGGGCAGAGACGGAGCAATTTTAAGCGATAAAAAAGCAGCCGCCTTCGGAGATGCTGTGGCCATGGTGCTGGCGTTCAAACCGAAGCTGGCGGAAGAGGCAGCCAGAAAGGTAAAAATTAAAACAGAGAGCCTTATTGAGGGTATTCCGGCTGCTGAAGTCGGTGACCGTGATTTAGCGCCGAGCACAGGGTTTGCTTATCTCAACGAAAAGGGGAAGTTAATCATACATACAAGTCATACTGACATTTCCCACCGTGAATTGGCAGATAGCATCGGAATCTTACCGGAGAAACTGACCCTTGTTCCAAACCCTGCAGTGGGAATGGGCAATGCCAGGCCGGCAGCAGTATCTTTGGAAGGTCTTCTTGGTGTGGCGGCTTTGGCCGTTAAAAAACCGGTATACCTCGAGCTGTGATCGGGACATCCGTGATCAGACAATGGAAAAGAACGTTTGGCAGCAGTGCAGCCGGGAGTGTTAAATTCTAAATTATAGGAGGTGTAACGGTATCGCTTATGCGATGTCTAAGATATCATGAGTAAAATTTTAATGATTTATCCAAAGAAGTGTAAAAATTGCGGAACTTGTGAGTCCGTCTGCTCCAACGCGGCAGTCAATGTGATTCATTTTGATGAAGCGGTAATTTCCGTTCCTGTCATGTGTATGCAGTGCCAAGATGCGGCATGTATGAAGGTCTGTCCCACCGGAGCTGTGTACCGGGATGAGAATGGTGCCGTTGTTACTGACCCGGGCAAATGTATTGGGTGCAAGATGTGCATCAGCTCCTGCCCCATGGGGAATATCCATTACAGCACAAGGCAAAAGAAAGTGATGAAATGCAATCTTTGCGACGGGAATCCCGATTGTGTGAAATACTGTCCCACAAGGGCCATCGAATATGTAGACGGAACGGTATCAAATCTTGAAAAGAAACGAGCCGTAGCAGAGAAGTTTCTGGAATTGTTTGAGGATTAGTAAGCAGGAACCTACTGTTTTTATGCAGGCAGTTTCAAATCGATTTAATAAAAGGAGACAATCAGATGATTAGAAAAACCTTGTTTGTCAATGGAGTTGAGAGACATCTTATCGTGGACCCTGATGAATCCCTGCTGAATGTCCTTAGAAATCAACTCTTTCTTATAGGAACAAAATCCGGATGCGGAGGAGAAGGCGAATGCGGTGCTTGTACCGTATTATGGGACGGAAAAGCAGTCAGATCCTGCAATTACCATATGGAACGAATCCCGGACGGTGCCAGGATCGTTACCATCGAAGGAGTTGGGACGAAAGAATGCCTCCATCCGCTTCAGCTGTCATGGATGATTCATGGAGGCGCCCAGTGCGGCTTCTGTACACCGGGCTTTATCGTTTCCGCCAAGGCCCTTCTGGATCAGAACCAGAATCCCACCAGGGAAGAGGTCAGGGAATGGTTTCAGGTGAACCGCAATATTTGCCGCTGCACCGGCTATAAGCCGCTGGTAGACGCTGTCATGGATGCAGCAAGGCTGATCCGGGGCGAAGTGACAAAAGAAGAGCTGTGGCCGAAGTTGAAGGACGGCGTAAGCTTGATGGGCTCCAGCATGCCCAGACCATCGGCTTTGGCAAAGGTAACAGGAACCTGGGATTTCGGAGCAGATTCAGGGAGAAAGCTTCCGGAAGACGCGTTACATATCAAGCTGGTGCAGGCCAAGGTATCCCACGCGAACATCCTGTCCATTGATACATCAGAAGCTGAAAAGATGCCGGGTGTTTATCAGGTGCTTACATATAAGGATGTACCGGGAACCAACCGGATCAACGGTCTGGCATTCCCAGCCAACAAGGGCAGCGGTAAAGAACGCCCGATTCTAAATGATAAGAAAATCTTCCAATACGGTGATGCCCTTGCCATGGTACTGGCGTATTCACCAAAGATTGCTGAAGAAGCAGCGAAAAAGGTGAAAGTGCAGATTGAAGAGCTACCGGCTTATATGAATGCGCTGGATGCTATGGACGAAGATGCCATTGAAATTCATCCCGGTACCCCCAACGTTTATTTTGAAAATCACAATATCAAGGGTGATGAGGTAGAACCACTATTCGAGGAGCTGCCTTATGTGACCGAGGATGATTTCTATGTTGGAAGGCAGCCGCATCTCCCGTTGGAGCCGGACGTGGGTTTTGCTTACATCGATGAAGAGGGGAAGCTGGTCATTCACTCCAAAAGCATCGGCCTGCAGCTGCACGCGCTGATGGTAGCAGAAGGAATCGGTGTGCCCCTTGAGAAACTGGTCATTGTACAGAACAACGCCGGAGGAACCTTTGGCTACAAATTCAGCCCCACCATGGAAGGGCTTCTAGGGGTTGCAGCGATGGTGACGAAAAAGCCGGTATTCCTGGAATTTAATATGTATCAGCAGATTACGTATACAGGCAAGCGCTCCCCGTTCTTTATCAATGTAAAGATGGGCGCAGATGAAAACGGCCGTATCAAGGCAATGGCCGCAGACTGGACAGTGGATCACGGCCCATACTGTGAGTTCGGCGACCTATTGACCATGAGAGCGCCCCAATTTATCGGAGCGGGCTACAATATCCCCAATATCCGGGGCAACGGCAGGACCGTTGCTACAAACCATGCTTGGGGTTCCGCATTTCGGGGGTACGGTTCCCCTCAAAGCCTGTTTTCTTCAGAAGTTCTTGTGGATGAGCTGGCAGAGAAGGCTGGAATTGACCCGTTGGAGTTCCGGTATTTGAACGTATACCGACAAGGGGATACCACACCGACGGGATGCGAACCTGACGTGATTGCCTTCCCTCAGGCGCTGGAAAAACTCAGACCGATCTATAAGAAAGCGAAGGAAAGCGCAGAGCTGAAGAATGCCAAAGGCGGTGATCTGAAATACGGCGTTGGCATTTCACTCCTGGAATACGGCTGCGGACTGGATGGTGCTGATTCTTCCGAAGCTTGGGCGGAAATTACGGAGCAAGGGATCTCCATCGGAAGCTGCTGGGAAGATCACGGACAGGGCGCCGATATGGGGTTCTTATCCATTGCGCATGAAGGGCTGAAGCCTCTGGGAATCAGGCCAGAGCAGATCAGACTTGTGATGAATGATACGGAAAAAGCACCAAACAGCGGTCCTGCAGGCGGAAGCCGCTCTACTGTAATGACTGGAAATGCTACCCGTGTCGCCTGCGAAAACCTGATTGCCGCTCTGAGAAAAGAAGACGGAACGTACCGCACCTATCAGGAAATGCTTGATGAGGAACTCCCAACCAGATATATGGGGAGCTGGACAGCCCCCTGCACAGCTTGCAGCGTGGAAACCGGACAGGGAAATCCGTTCCCGGTGTATATGTACGGTGTACTGTTAGCGGAGGTTTCCGTGGACACGATTTCCGGCAAGGTGAAAATAGAAAAACTAACACTGGTTTCTGACTGTGGACCTGTCTTGAATAAGTTGGTTTTGGAAGGGCAACTGTGGGGCGGACTCGCCCAAGGCATCGGTCTTGCTTTGTCAGAGGATTTTGAAGATCTGAAAAAGCATACCACATTGGTGAAATGCGGAATTCCAAGGATCATGGATGTTCCGGACAATATGGAAATCATCCACCAGGAAACGATACGTCCATACGGGCCCTTTGGACTCTCAGGCTCTGGGGAGATGCCCCTTTCTGCACCTCATGCAGCCATCGTGAATGCAATCTATCATGCATGCGGTGTAAGAATCACGAAACTCCCGGCAAGACCGGAAAAAATATTAGCGGCACTGTAGGATCCCATGGGCTGCCGGGTACGGGAACCTTCGTAGAAGGCTGTTGCTTGAGGCTGGCCTTTTCTGAAGAGCACGACAGCCCATACTTAAACTTTGTTTACTATAAACACATTATAGTAAATTATACGCGATTTACCAATAATGGCCAACGAATGGCCCAAAATACCTTTTGAAATAGGAGGCGCCATGGAAACAAACCTTTTTGAAGCATGCGAGACCTGTCAGCAGGATGAGCCGGCTGCCACTACCGCTTGGTGCCCGGTTCATGTGGATGTAGCACAGCTATGCAGCGAAATAGAGAAAGGTGAGTTTAAAAAAGCATATAAAATACTGGAAAAGAGGTTTCCCTTTGCAGGAATCATCGGGATGATCTGTGACCACCCTTGTGAGTCTGTCTGTGTCAGATCGCAGCTGGACCAACCGGTAAGAATCCATGAGTTAGAGCGGGCCGCAGTGGCTTATGGACGACCTTCATCGAAAAATATTACAGCAACAGCTAAAAAAAATGGACGGATCGCTGTTGTCGGTGGCGGGATCAGTGGAATCACCGCTGCCTTTGAGCTGGATAAAAGGGGATTTCAGGTAACGATTTATGAAGGGTCAAGAAAACTGGGCGGAAGAATTTGGGACTTTGAGGGCAGCTTGATTTCAAGAGAACTCATTGAAGAAGAGCTTCAAACCATAGGCAGGCTAGGAATTAGAGTCAATTTTAACAGTGTGATTGGAAATGAGGAGCTAAAGAATTTGTTGGCGGAGTATGATGCAGTCTACCTTGGCACAGGGAACTGGAATACAGGGCTCTACATCAATCCAGAGACCTTCCAGGTCCTTGACTGGCCGGTATTCGCCGGAGGCAGGCTTAGCGGGAAAGGACAGTGCGCTGCTGGCAGAAGTAACAACTCAGTGATTGATTCAGTAAGCTCCGCCAAACGGGCAGCTTTTTCTATTGAACGGTTTGTAAAAAAAATCTCTATGATAGCATCAAGAGAAAGGGAAGGTTCCTTTCGGACTCCGCTTGCATATGAGCTTGAAGATGCAAGCGCTGTAAAAGCAGTTTTGAAAACCGGTGATCTCTATACCCCGGAGGAGGCAATCCAGGAGGCAGGGAGATGCTTGAAATGCCGCTGTATCACTTGTTTGAAAGCTTGCAGTCATATGCAGCGCTTCAATATCACGCCCAAAAGCTATGGCAGACAGATCCAGATTAATGAAAGCGTTATCATGGGAACCCGCTACGCAAATTCTATGATCAACTCCTGCACCCTGTGCGGATTATGTAAGGAACAGTGCCCCTTGGGCATCGGAATGAAGGAACTGATCAGGGAAACAAGAGAGAGCATGGTGGAAAAGAGCAAGATGCCTCCCTCTGCTCACGATTTTGCGTTAAAAGACATGGCGTTCAGCAACAGCAGTCAGTTTTATCTGGTGAAGCTGCCGCCTGTCGGAGAAAATGCAAAATACCTCTTCTATCCCGGGTGTCAGCTTTCTGCTTCCTGCCCAGATTATGTGGAAAAGTCCTATCGTTATCTCCTTGAAAAGGAAACCGGGGGCGTTGGGCTTATGATGGGCTGCTGCGGCGCTCCTGCGGACTGGGCGGGTAGAAAGGATTTGATGGCGGAGAATACCCGGCGATTTCGAAGTGTCTGGAGTGAAATGGATAAGCCGATCTTTATCCTTGCATGTTCCAGCTGCATCGCCACGTTTGAACGGTATCTGCCGGAAATACCTTATATCTCTTTGTGGGAAGTTCTTCAGCAGTACGGGCTGCCGGATGACGCAGTAAGAGGAGAAGGGCGAAAATTAAGTGTTCATGATGCCTGCAGCACAAGAAATAATCAGGCTGTTCATGATTCGGTGCGAAACATCGCTTTTCATTTGGGCTACGAGACAGAAGAACTCCGTTATGCAAGGGAGAGAACCAAGTGCTGCGGCTACGGGGGGCTGGTCTATTTTGCAAACCGGGAGCAGGCAGAACAATTTGCGGAAGACCGGACCTTAGAAAGTGGTGAGGATCTGCTGGTATACTGTGCCATGTGCAAGGATCTTTTCACAGAAAAGGGAAAGCGTACCTTTCACATTCTGGATTTGGTTTTCGGAAACGCATCGGAAAAAGACGCGACGAAGAAAATGCCAAATCTATCTGAAAGACATAAAAACAGGGCGGACTTAAAGCGAAAATTGCTGAGGGAGCTATGGGGAGAGGACGACATGGAAGTATTCAAGCGCAACAATAAATGGAATCTCATGATTCCCCAGGAAATATGGCAACGTATGGAAAAGCGATATATCCTTCTTGAGGATATCGAAAGGGTGATCGAACATGCAATGGATACAGGCGAACGCTTCTTTAATCCCGAGGATGAAAGCTACCTTGCAGGCCATAGGATTAAATATGTAACCTATTGGGTCAGGTTTGCAGAAAAAGAGGATGGAATTCATATCCTCAGCGTATACAGCCACCGGATGGAAGTTATGAACGGTTAACGCGGAAGCGATCAAAGAATTGGCAGCTGCAATCAAAGAATACCTGAAGCTATGAAAAAATAAGCGGATCCTATGAAAGAAAAGAATGGAAGTTAGGAGAAAAGAACGGCGCCCTTTCATGACGCCGGTTTAAGGGGGCGGAACAATGGATAACGAACAAAGGATCAAGGAGATCATCATGAAATATCCTGCGGAGCGGCGTTTTTCTCTGGCTGTTATGCAGGATATCCAAAGAGCGTTCAATTACATACCAAAGGAAGCGATGATAGAAATATCAGAATACCTGAACATTCCGTTCAGCCAGCTATACAGTATGGCAACCTTTTATAAAGCATTAAGTCTGGAGCCAAAAGGGAAATATATCATCAAGGTCTGCGACGGAACAGCCTGTCATATCCGCTCTTCCATGGTCATTCTCTCTGAGCTGCAGAAGCTGCTGGGGATCGATGCAGGGGAAATCACCCGTGATGGGCTTTTTTCGGTGGAAACCGTCAATTGCCTTGGCGCCTGTGCTCTTGCACCGGTGATGGTCATCAACAATGAATACCACGGGAAGTTGACCCCTCAGGATCTATCCGAAATTATACGCGGATATCGAAATGCCTCTGATGAGTCGAAGGATGACTTGATCATCAGCAAAGAGGAGGGTGATGGCAATGTGTGACAGAACGGTAAAAGTTTGTTGTGGTACGGGTTGTCTCGCAAGCGGGAGCAGAGCGGTACTGGAGGCATTTCAACGTGAAATTGAAAAACGAAAGTTGAACATTGATGTGATACCCTATGTCAAGGCTACCGGCTGCAACGGGCTTTGTGAAAGAGGTCCCATCGTAAAAATTGAGCCGGATGATATTGCCTACTATCATGTTAAAGCGGAGGATGTGGAAGAAATCGTCGTCAAAACCCTTATAAAGGGGGAAGAAATCCAGAGGCTGCTCTATCTTGATGCAGTATCTAAGAAAAGAATCCGATCACACAAGGATTCCGACTTTATCAAAAAACAGACGAAAATTGCTCTCCGGAACATTGGTGAGATTGACCCCTGCGAGATTCAGGACTATCTTGATGCCGGAGGCTATAAGGCGCTGAAGAAAGCCATTTTTGAACTGACAGCTGACGATATTATCAATGAAATCAAGGCCTCTGGACTGCGCGGAAGGGGCGGAGGCGGTTTTCCCACCGGAATCAAATGGGAAACCTGCTACAAAATCAAGAAAGAACCCAAATATATTATCTGCAACGGAGACGAAGGTGATCCGGGTGCCTTTATGGACAGAAGTGTAATGGAGGGCGATCCCCATACGGTTCTGGAGGGGATGATTATCGCATCTGTTGCTCTGCAGGCGCATAATGGCTATATCTACATCCGGGATGAATACGGTTTGGCTTTGGAGAACATGCACCGGGCCATTGAGCAAGCCAAGGAGCACCATTTTCTCGGAAATAATATTTTGGGGAGCAAGCACAGCTTTGATGTTGAAATCGTCAGAGGAGGCGGCGCTTTTGTGTGTGGTGAGTCCTCTGCACTGATGGCATCCATTGAAGGAAAAGTGGGAGAGCCTCGGGCAAAGTATATCCGTTCTGCTGAATTCGGTCTGTGGGGCCAGCCTACCGTTCTGAATAATGTGGAAACATGGGCGAATATACCGGTTATCATTCTGAATGGCAGCAGATGGTTTTCTGAAATCGGAAGTCCGCAAAATTCAGGAACGAAAGTTTTCTCTCTCGTAGGTAAAGTTAAAAATACCGGTCTTGTGGAAGTCCCAATGGGCATTACGCTTTATGAGCTGATCTTTGGAATCGGAGGCGGAATTACAGGAGATAAGGAATTCAAGGCAGTTCAGACAGGCGGACCGTCAGGGGGCTGTATCCCCAAGGAACTGCTGCATCTCGCAGTGGATTTTGATACTCTGGAAGCGGCAGGTTCTATGATGGGTTCCGGGGGCATGATCGTCACTGATGAAAGAACCTGTATGGTTGAATTCGCTCGATACTATGTTTCCTTTCTTGCGGAAGAGTCCTGCGGAAAATGTGTGTCCTGCAGGGAAGGAATTCGGCAGATGCTGAAAATTCTCACTGATGTATGTGAGGGAAAAGGCCAGTTAAGCGATTTGGATTTGCTGACCGAAATTGCACATACGGTTGAGCAGGCATCCCTGTGCGGGCTTGGAAAGACATCACCAAATCCGGTCATGAGTACACTGAAATATTTTAAAGACGAGTATCTGGAGCATATTACAGAGGGCAGGTGCAGAGCAGGGGTATGCAAGCCGCTTACTGAGTTTATCATCGATCAGGAGCTTTGCATCGGCTGCGGTCTTTGCAAGAAGGGCTGTGCTCCCGATGCAATACAGGGAAGTCTGAAGCAGCCCCACGCAATTGATCAGGAAAAATGTATCAAATGCGGTAATTGTATTGACAGCTGCAGATTCAAAGCGGTGAGGGTGAGGTGAGAACAATATGGATAAGATTAGTGTAATCATTAACGGGAAGAAATGTCTTGCTGATAAAGGGGAATTTTTGCTGGACATTGCAGAAAGAAACGGGATCGTCATTCCTCATTTATGCCATCATGAAGCACTGCGCGGTCAGGCTGCCTGTAGGCTTTGTATTGCTGAAGTCAGAGAAAACGGCAGGAAAAGAATCGTTACATCCTGTATCTTCCCAGTGATGCGGGATCTGGAAGCAGAGACGGACACGGAAGAAATCCGGGAAATGAGGAAAACCCTCCTTAGCTTATTATCTGCAGAGGTACCGGAGAGCCAGACAATTGCCTCACTGGCGGAAGAGTACGGGAAAGGGGATGTTTCACGGTTTTCCAAGGACTTCGGAAATGAATGTATCCTCTGCGGCCTTTGTGTAGAGGCATGCTCAGAACTTGGATGCAACGCCATTGCCACGGTGAACCGCGGCATCACAAAAAAGATTTCCACGCCTTATGATGAGCCTTCCGCTGCTTGTATCGGATGCGGGTCTTGTGCCTATGTCTGCCCGACGGGATGCATTCGCATTGACGAGCGAAACGGAATACGGACCATTTGGAACAAAGAATTTGAACTCATCCGGTGTGACCGCTGCGGGAGATATTATATCACGAAAGAGGAAAATGAATATCTTCGTCAAAGAAATGGAGGCGTTCAAGGGGAGCTGCAGTGTATCTGTAAAAACTGCAGGCAGGCGGAGACTGCGAAAAAAATCATGGAAACCAGTCTGGAATTTTGATAACCGTTCAAATCAAAGCTTTCAATACCTTTCATTGATAAAGTTTTAATACCTTTCGTAAAACTCAAACATTTCAGCGGAAACAATTGAATCTATAGTGCAAAGAGAAAGGAGGCAAGCCTGATAACCGGGCATGCCTTCTTAACATAATGAATACAAACTGCAGTCAACTCACAACCTCGGCAGTCTGCTCATAATCTCGGTAGTCAATTCATAATCTCATCGACAAATTTGGAATTGTCGCGATTCATCCATCATACATTGTTTCAAATATCTGCCCGTCTATATTGATTATTTCATCAATGGGGATTGCTGTGCCATCAGTCATAATGATAAACCGATCAAATACGTCGATCTTTTGTGCAGTGCCGATATCAGTAACGTAGGTTCCGCCATTCTTCTTTGTGTCTGGCTGAAAATAGGTGATTGCAATTTCTGGACATTCCTGAATCCGATCGGTTATGATTTGCAGCTTGTCGCTCAAAGCGCCCTTCATATGTTCGTCCAATTCTACTCTCTCGTCAGTCAGTCTTGCGGTTTCTTTGATAGCTGCATCATAGCCGGTCAGTGCAGCGAAGGGGGAAAACTGCGCTGCCCGATGGATCGCGGCCATATGAGGGCGTGTCGCAGAGACTTTGTGCGGTAGATTGATGATGTCGTCATATGACTTTGTCATGCCCTGTGCCCTCCAATCTGCCTGTTCCTGTCTACTGTTGTAGCGCCTTCTTCCAGATTCATACCCTTTAGAATGGCGTTCTTGCCATATTTCTTTTTTATTTCCAGCATAGCCTTCTGCATCCCTTTTTCTCGTATCAGCTCGGCTTCTTCTGCCTCTTTTCCTTCCAGCACAGCCATATAATCAGTAAAGAGATTAAGCTGTTCAAACTCGTCCGTCTTTTGAGCGGCGGTCTCATCCACAATATGATTCGCTGCAATGTTGACTCTTCTGATCAAGAGGTTTTTATCAACAATACGCTCAAACAACTCTGTAACCGCATCTAGAATCAGCTTTGTAGAGGAGGTCTGTCTGCCAAGATTTGCTGAACCATGTGCAGATTTTGGAACAGAACGTCCGTAGTGGTCGGTGGTGATTGCCCCGTGATATGATTTTTTTATCTTCGGATCTGTCAGATTTTCAATATCATATCCGATCGTCAAGACAAGTTGGTCTGTCACAAGTCTTTTATCCACCAGATCAAGCGTCAGCAGATCAGTCATTTCCCGCACGATCAGCTTTGCTTTGTCAAATGGATAGGCGCATTGCAGTACCTGCCCTGATCCAATACTATTTGTGCTTGGCTTATACGCTTTAATATCGTCAATGGTGCAAGGTTCCCATCCCCATGCATGGTCAATCAGCAGCTCAGCGTTGACACCGAACAGCCTGTACAGTAAATCTTCGTTATAGTAATCGGTAGGTTTTCCGAGAGAGCATCTTGCGATATCTCCCATCGTAAAAAGCCCATGCCCCTCCAGCTTCTTGGCATATCCTTTTCCAACGCGCCAAAAGTCTTTCAGAGGCTGGTGTGACCATAGCAGACGGCGGTAGCTCATTTCATCGAGCTCGGCAATTCGGACGCCGTTTTTGTCTGCCGGAATGTGCTTTGCCCGAATATCCATTGCGATTTTGGCAAGATACAGGTTTGAGCCGATTCCTGCTGATGCTGTAACACCGGTTGTTTCAAGCACATCCAAAATCATTTTCGCGGTTAGCTCACGAGCTGTAAGCTTATAGGTGCTAAGATAATTTGTGGCGTCGATGAATACCTCATCGATGGAATAAACATGGATATCCTCGGGTGCGATGTACTTCAAGTAGATATTGTAAATCTGCGTACTGTACGCGATATAATGCGACATTCTCGGTGGAGCAACAATATAGTCCAGCGAGATACCAGGTGAGAATTTCAATTCAGTATCGTTGAAAGAAGCACCGGAAAAGGCTCGTACTGGTGCTTTGCAAAGCCGTGCCGCATTTACTTCCCTGACCTTTTGAACAACCTCAAACAGCCGGGGTCTGCCGGGGATGCCATGTGCTTTGAGGGAAGGAGAGACGGCAAGGCAAATGGTTTTTTCGGTGCGGCTTGCGTCAGCGACAACAAGGTTAGTGGTCAGCGGATCAAGCCCTCGTTCGATGCACTCGACCGAAGCGTAGAAGGATTTTAAATCAATTGCGATATAGGTTCTGTTCTTCATGCTCATTCTCCGGTCACCTCCTTAAACACGAAAGTAGCTTATCGACAAATTGGAATCCTTTTGGACTTAAATATACCAGAACAAATGTTCTTTTGCAACAGTAAAGTTGTTCCAAAAACAGCATCATTTTTTATTTAGAATTATAGAAAGTATTTGACAATAAACGAATGATCATTTATTATAGTATTTATTTAGAGGTGTTAACATGAGAAAAAAAGATGATGAGAAGGAAAAAAGCATAAAAGAAGCAGTGGTTAAGCTGATTCTCCAGGAAGGCTTTCACGGTACTTCCATCTCCAAAATAGCAAAACTGGCAGGTGTTTCGCCGGCAACCGTTTATGTTTATTTTGAAAACAAGGAAATCATGCTGCACGATATTTATAGTGAATACGCTGAAGAGATTTATGATTATCTGCTGGACAGAGTGAACAAGGGTATGGCAGGACCTCAGATTCTGGAAATTCTGATTCATAGCTATTACAGCTATATCAGAGAAAACAGAGAAATTTTCAGCTTTGTGGAACAGTTTTCAAACTGTCCCTCGCTGGCGAACGGATGTTCGGAAATCAAAGGTATCTGCAGTATTCATGATTTAATTGCCGAGATGAAAAACAGCCGCATCATTAAAAATTACAGCAATGATAATTTACTGGCCATCATGTTTTATCCCGTGAAAGCCATAGCTGTTGATAATCGTAGAAGTGACGAGGAACGATCCGATTTGCTGAAAGAGATGATTTTGATGATTCAAGATGCCTTGCTGGTTGAATAGATCGGGAGAAATATTTCCTTGAAAGAAATGAATCTAAGAATTGAAAGCGAGATTTTTGTGAAACTATTGCACAACGGAGTCTCGCAAATATTTCAAACTATATTAAACGAGCATTCACTTATGAATGCAGAAAGGGGATACCATGATAAATTTTGAAGAAAGCAACAAAAAAGGAATCGTAATTCCTGTATCAAATACAGTATTGCTCCCGGGAGTAACCTCTGTGCTTAGAGTAAGCAAACTCAGCGCAGAACAGCTTATGCGGCTGGAAGAAGATGATTTCACAAACATTGCGCTGCCGCTGAAACAAAATTTCAGCAATAAGCTGCCTCTGGAAGAGGATTTTCACAAGGTTGGTGTTTCATTTCATATCAATGAAATCGAAAAAACCGAAAGAGGGTTTCAGCTGTCCATCAAGATTGACGATCGGGTGGAAATAAAGGAACTGAAGATTGAAAATGAAACCATTCTGGCTGAATACACTGTCAGCTCCGAAGAACGGGATCTCAGTCATCAGGGCAGAGAAGAAATTCTCGACTATATGAAAAAGGTTACGCGTGAAATCAGCGATAAATTTACCGGAGGAGAACACTATATCAAGATCATCGATGAATTTAAGGATTTGAATTCACTCATCGTGTATCTGGCTCAATTTCTGCCTTTATCCAATGAAGAAAAGTACAGCTTGCTGGAAACTCTTTCGGAGAAAGAAAGGAGCCTGCGTTTCATGGATCATTTGCTGAAGCAGAAAGAAGCCATTGAATTGCAGATCCAGCTTGCTGAAAAATTCTCAGAAAAGGCAAATAAGCATTATCGTGAAACCGTATTGAAAGAACAGCTCAAAGTCATTCAGGAAGAATTGAATGAAGGGAAGCCCGAAGGCAAAAAGGAGACAGATTATCTGATCAAAATTGAAGAAGCCCAGATGCCGGAGGAAGTTAAGCGTGCAGCCCTTGAAGAGCTGGATAAACTTCAGTCTCAGGGCTCCAATAGCCCTGAGTACAATGTGATCCGAAATTATCTGGATCTCCTTGTACAGCTTCCCTGGAAAAAATCAGAACCAAAACCTGTGAATCTCGGTGAGGCAAGACGAATTCTCGATGAGCAGCATTTTGGCCTTGAGAAGGTGAAAGATAGAATTATTCAGCATCTGGCAGTAATGCAGCTGAAAAAGGATAAAAAGGGTTCTATACTGCTCTTGGTCGGTCCTCCCGGAACGGGAAAAACCAGCCTTGGGAGAAGCATTGCGGAGGCCCTTGACAGAAAATACATTCGTCTGAGTCTGGGCGGAATCAGAGATGAGGCTGAAATCAGAGGCCACCGAAGAACCTATATCGGAGCCATGCCGGGAAGAATCATTCAAAATATCAAAAAAGCAGGTGAAACCAACCCTGTTATGATTCTGGATGAGGTTGACAAGCTTATGACAGGGGGCTACAGCGGAGATCCTGCCAGTGCGCTGCTGGAGGTACTGGATCCCGAACAGAATAATACCTTTACGGACCATTATCTCGATCTTCCTTATGACCTGTCGGATGTATTCTTTATCGCAACGGCCAATTCTACGGAAAGCATTCCTGGACCGCTGCTTGACAGAATGGAAGTCATCCAGATATCAAGTTATACCATCGACGAGAAATTCCATATTGGGAAGGACCATCTGGTCCCTGCGGTTCTGGAAGAGCATGGTCTTACACCAGAGCATCTTGTAGTAGAGGATGAAGTGCTCAAGAAAATTATCAGTGATTATACCCTTGAAGCAGGAGTCAGAGGATTGAAAAAACAGCTTGCAGGGCTCGCCAGAGTGACCTCAGAAAAGATTGTCTCCAATAAAGTAGAACTTCCGTACAAGGTGAAAATGGAGCAGCTTGAGGAACTGCTGGGCAAGCAGGTTTCCCGTCATGACAAGGCTCAGGCAGACAATCCCCCCGGGGTTGTAACCGGCCTTGCGTGGACCCCTGTAGGAGGAGAAATCCTTTTTATAGAAGCGACGGATATGCCGGGAAGCGGAGAAGTCATGCTGACTGGAAAACTCGGCGATGTGATGAAAGAGTCGGCAAGAATTTCTCTGAGCCTCTTGAAATCAAGGCTACCATTGAATTCTGTCAACTTTAAGGAAAGGGATCTACACATACACGTTCCTTCGGGTGCAGTTCCCAAGGATGGACCTTCTGCAGGAATAGCACTGTTCACCGCATTGGCTTCTCTCGTCACAGGCATTAAAGTGGATTCAAAGATCGCAATGACGGGTGAAATCACACTGAGGGGAGCAGTACTTCCCATCGGCGGTCTCAAGGAAAAATTGCTGGGAGCACAGCGTGCAGGAATTACGAAGGTCCTGATTCCAAAAGACAACGTAATCGATTTGAAGGATGTTCCGGAGGAAGTGAAGGAACAGCTGACAGTGATCTCGGTTGAAACGGTGGAAGACGTCCTGACGGAGACCATTGGGATTACGATGCCAAGGATCGAGCATGTTTTCCAACAGCAGATAAGTGGGTTTTTACCCTTTAAGGGATAAAAAACGAAATAAATAGAAAGAAAGAGGACATTACATGAGTTTAACAGTAACAAAAAACACGTTGATCGGAGAGATTCTAGGCGCTGACAGGACCACGGCTCCATATTTTTTAGAAATGGGTATGCATTGCCTCGGCTGCCCGTCCTCATCTGCTGAAAGTCTGGAAGAGGCTTGCATGGTACATGGTGTTTCGGTGGATGAGCTTATCAGCAAGCTCAACAACCATCTTGCAGGCAAGGAAGCATAGTTCAAAATTAAAACAACGGCCGTGAAAGGCGTAAGATATGCCATGGGGTATGCTGCCCCATGGCATATGTTTTCTTTGTATATATTTTTATGACAATTCTAATAATGCTTCTGAAACGGCTGTCAAATTCTCAATCGGTGTATTCTTTGGAACTTCACAGCCTGCGCTTATGATAATATCCTGCCCACCCACAGAGAGACAGTCCCTGACATGGGTTTTCACCGTTTCGGGATCGCCTTCAAGAAGCACCGATACTGGATCAAAGTTACCACAGACCAATGCTTTTCCTTTAATTTTTTCAACAGCTGTCTTTAAGTCAACAAGATGGTCGATATCAATCATGTCGGCGCCGCTTTCTGCCATGAGTTCAAGCAGGGCCGTTGTGTTGCCGCATATATGGAGCTTGACCTTTGCCCCGGCTCCGTGAATCTCATTGATAAGGATTTTTTCTGCGGGCAGAACGACCTCTTTGTAAAATTGAGGACTAACGAGAGAAGCTGCCGCATCCCCGATCCCGATCCAGTCGGCACCTTCTTTTATTTGAGCTTTTGCAAACAGGATACCTTGCTCCAGGCAAACTTCCACCAATTCTTTCACAAGTTCCGGCTCTTTTCGAATGTCATACATGAGCTGATACATACCTCTAAGATCATTCGCTTCCGCGAATGCCCCCTCGACCCAGCCCAGAATGGGAAATTCTCCGCTGCACTCCTGCCGGTACATAGAAATCGCTTTTATTCTGTCGTGCATCCTCCCGGAAGAAGCCGGGTCTACGGGTCTTAGTTTTCTGACGTCTTCATATTTCTTTATCAGATAATCGGTACATCTCGGCACCTCATCTTCCAATATGGTTACAGCACCGCCAAATCCAGCAGTTTCCCGAAAGGGATCGGAGATTGCACTGACCATATCGATTCCAAATTTGCGGCAGCACGTTAGATTGCCTTCCACAAGATACCGGTAATCGGTACAGTACTTTCCGTAAGGAACCTGAATGTATCGGGCTGCGAATTGCATAATGATATTGAGGTTTGGAACACGGTCTACGGGCAG
This sequence comes from Bacillota bacterium, assembly GCA_029239605.1. Taxonomy (GTDB): domain Bacteria; phylum Bacillota; class Clostridia; order Peptostreptococcales; family Anaerovoracaceae; genus Anoxybacterium. The sequence continues at coordinate 29,761 of JARBUO010000008.1, forward strand.
TTTTGCAAGTCTGTTTTCAACTCGTTCAACACTGTTCATAATGCATCCTCCTTTGCAGCGGAAACCGTAATTTCGTTTGCATTTAATGTACCATAAAGGTCAAGGTGATTCAATGAGCATCATCAAGATTCGTTGTCTTTCCTTAGCGTTTATAAAAACCATATAAATTGGCACTATTAAATTATAAAAAACTGGCTCTGGCAATCATTCCAGATAAAGGGTAAAATGCTGGTATAAGCAGTGTAAATTACAACGTATTCAGGAGGTTCAATTATGGAAACAAAATATGTATTCATTATTCAATGTGAGATTGCAAGGCAAAGATGCAGCGGTTTCGCATGTACAAACGGGTTTTACAACAGGGATGATGTATTTCAGGGCTATGATGACGGAGTAAGATATATCGCAATTACCTGCGGCGGCTGCTGTGGTGCAGGCCTTGCAGCAAGAATGGAGCACTTTTCAAATAAACTCAAGAAAACAGATGTGACAAAGGACAATGTAGTTGTTCACCTTTCCTCCTGTATGGTTACCGACAATTACCATCATGATCGATGTCCTCATACCGATTACATTAAAGGACTGATTCTCAAAAAGGGGTATAAAAATATAGTGGAAGGCACCTACATAAGCAAAGCGGCAGAAAAGCGGCGTGAAAAAGGGGAATACAAGCGGTATGCTGATACTACAAAAGGAATCGAAACAAGCACTATATGAACAAATTTATGATCAGTTAAAAGAGCAGATCCTAACCGGTAAATTACAGGAAAAAAGTATGCTGCCTTCTACGAGAACGATGGCCAAAATGCTGGACGTGAGCAGAAATACCGTTGAGAGCGCATATCATCAGCTCTGCTCGGAAGGCTATCTGTCAAGTAAAGCCTGCAGCGGATATCGGGTGGAAAAAATAGAGACAAACCTGATCTTCCCAGAATATGATCAGCAAAATGGAGCAAGAATAGAGCCAAAATTGGAGATCAATGAACAGGGATGGGGAGCTGAAAAAACGTCGAAAATATCGTTCCAATATGGACGGCTTGAATTTGACGATTTCCCGATTCGTACCTACAGGAGAATCATAAATCAAATCCTGCTTTCCCCTGAAATTTGTTCGATTTCCTCGTATAACAACAGAGTGGGAGAGCTGGAATTGAGGCGGGAAATTACGAAATACCTCTTTGATTCCAGAGGTGTGCGATGTACGCCTGAGCAGATCATCCTTTGCTCTGGAATGCCTGCTTGCATTAGCTTGATCTGTCAGCTTTTGATGAAGCATTCAAAGTTGATTGCCCTGGAGGAACCATGCTACGATACGGTAAGACATACCTTTCAAAACCATGGTTTTGGAGTTATCCCCATCAATGTGATAAAAGACGGAATCGATGGAGAGGCCCTTGCGGTATCGGGAGCAAAGGCAGTTTATGTGACGCCATCACATCAATTCCCAACAGGAATCGTTATGCCGGTTAACAAAAGACTCGGTCTCATTGAATGGGCAGACAAAAACGACGCTTTTATCATTGAAGATGATTATGACAGTGAACTGCGGTATAACAGCAGACCAATTCCGTCTCTGCAGTCAATGGACCGAAAGGGGCGAGTGATCTATACCAATACCTTTTCCAAATCATTTGCGCCCGGCATGCGGATCAGCTTTATGGTGCTCCCTGTCACACTGATGGAGCAGTATCGAACTGCTTTCAACAGGTATAACTGCTCGGTTCCCTGGGTGGAACAAAAAATCATGAGTACTTTTATGAAGGAAGGCCATTGGAGCCGGCACCTTCGAAAAATCAGTGTCACGAATAAAAAGCGCCATGATGCACTGGTAATTGCTATCCATTCAGTTATGGGGGACAGGGTAAGAATCCATGGGAAAAATGGCGGCCTTCACATTATCCTGGAAGTAATAAATGGGATGAAGGAAGCGGAGCTGATTCGAAATGCGCTTGAAGCAGGGGTAAGAGTATATCCTGTCTCCGGATATTATGCAGACAGCAGCAGATCGAAAGGAAATCAGGTTCTCATCGGGTACAGCAGCTTGTCTGAAGACGAAATCAATACAGGAATCCGAATATTAAATGAGGCTTGGTTTTCTTCATGATTGCCAATACCATGACGGCTCGGCGTGCCGGTTTATCCAGAAAATAGATTTGACAGTACAATTGGTTTTTGATATTCTAATAAAAATAAAATAAATGAAAAAGGTTTTCTAGGGTTCCGTAATAGAAATATTAGACTGGTCCGAGAGAAAACGCACAGTTTTTTCTGTGTACACGGTGGGATAAAAGCCTAGGAGTTAAACTTTACTCCTAGGCTTATTTTTTTTCGCTTGAAGTCACAGGTACTTATAACAAACCGTCATATCCGTTCTAAACGGACAGAGGAGGACACCACTATGTTTGCTTTATTTCTTTCGACGATATTAACAAGTGCAGCTGACAGCTTGAATCCAATCGCCATTACACAGCAGTTTGTACTTCAGGGAATGGTGCGAAAACCTCAGCACATCTGGTATTTTATCATATCCATTGCGCTCACCAACATGGCGAGCGGATATCTGGCCTATTACGGATTGCTGAGCGTTTTAGGCGAATTTGCAGATCAATTCGTTGGCGGGCTCGGTAAGCAGTTGTTTGGATTAGAATTGATGATTGGTGTGCTCTTTCTCTTGTTGTGCTGCTGGCTCGTACAGAATCACAGAATTCAGAAATTAAAACAGCAGCTGTCTGTGGCTTCCGCAGAAGGGGAGGCGATTTCTGAGGAAGAAACAGCGGCTCGAAAAATCAAATCTGTTACCCCTGCAGCACTGGTGGTGCTGGGGGTTGCGGCAACCATTTCAGAACTGACAACGGCGTTGCCTTATTTCGCATTTTTGGGGATTCTGTTTCAATATCACTTGTCCCTGACAGAAGTTACAATTCTGCTCACTGCATATAATATCATCTATTCCTTACCGTTAATCATTTTATATTTTGTCTACAAAAGAGCGAGGGAACAGTTTGACAGGCTTTATCTTTGGATGAAACACCAGATGTCGAAGCTGGCGGGAGGCGTTGCACCTGCAGCAGCAGGCGGCATTGGCTGTGTTCTTCTGTTTCATTCTCTGTGGGTCTTATTAAAATAAAAGGAAATTCCAGCTGCTGGATAGAAACGCGATCTTTTTATGGTATAATAATCGCAAAAAGCTTTACTATTACGACTATTATACGACTGAATGCACTGCGAGAATTTCGGCCCTAATAACGATAATTCTGGAATTCTTTTCAAAGGAGGAAGTGGTTTGGAGATCAGAGCATATCATTCAACAGACTGTAAAGAGATGAGCGAATTGTTTTATGATACAGTTCACGCAGTCAATGCTGGAGATTACACCATGGATCAGTTGGATGCATGGGCAGATGGTGATATCAATCTCGATGCATGGAACCAATCGTTTCTACAACATGAAACACTAATTGCTATGGAAGACGGTAAAATTGTGGGCTTTGGGGATATTGATGAAACCGGATATTTAGATCGTCTTTTTGTTCATAAAGATTATCAGCGAAGAGGCATTGCCAAAGCACTCTGTGATCAGCTTGAAAAGCAATACCCCCAAGTATCCGTTACGACCCATGCTTCCATTACCGCGAAGCCCTTTTTTGAAAAAAGAGGGTATCGGGTTGTAAAAGAACAACTCGTACAGCGCCGCGGGGTGTTTTTAAAAAATTATGTAATGCAAAAACAAAGATATATGGAAGAGAAAGCAAGGGAAATATGAAAAAAAAGATTGCGCTACTATTTCTAATCGGTGTATTTCTGATGGCAGTATTGACGGGCTGCATCCCAGGAGATGGAACTTATTCACCGGATCAACCTGCCGGTTTTTTCTGGGGAGTCTGGCATGGCTGGATTGCACCAATCTCATTGATTATTGGTCTCTTTAAAGATGGCATAAGGGTTTACGAACCGATGAATACCGGCTGGTGGTACGATTTCGGTTTTTATATTGCTGTAATCAGCGGCTTTGGTGGTTTGTCTCTTTCACGTAAAAAGAACGCCAAAAAAGACTAGTGCCTTGGCAGATATATAAAAAATTTAGGCAAGCCTAAAACCAAAGTTTAAGTCGGTCAAGTAGCACAGTTGATTGCGGTCATGCCATATGGTATACTGATTCTATACCCATAGGGGTATCGAAAATCCAGAAAGAGGGTGGTAGAATGCGTCAATGTATGGATGCTGACAATTTACACAGACGATTGAATAAAATCATGGGGCAGCTTAGAGCCATTGATAAAATGGTTGATGAAGATGTGCCCTGCGAGGATGTTCTTATACAGCTGAATGCAGCAAAAGGAGCGCTCCATAAGGTTGGTCAGGTGATCCTGGAGGGGCATTTGAACCATTGTGTCAGGGAGGGCATAGAGCATGGTGATGCAGACAGAACCATCTCAGAATTTGCCAAAGCAGTGGAACATTTTTCCAGAATGACATAAGAATATCGTCAAAACTAAGTCGGTTATCCTCGGGTAGCCGTCTTTTTTTATTGACAGAGCATACCCCCAGGGGTATAATTTTTGTAAGATACATATACCCCTATGGGTATGCGAGAAAGGAATAATAAAAATGATCGAATTAATTCAGAATGAAGAAAAGCGGACGCCGCTGTTTCTTGGAATATCCTTTGTAGCTGTTATCATCAGCCTCTTTGATCTCGGACAGATGCCGATTGATTTGGCTTGGGTTGCAATCCTGCTTTGTGGAATTCCGATTGTGAAAGGTGCGATAATCGGTCTTGTTACGGAATTTGACATCAAAGCCGACGTGCTGGTTTCTATTGCACTGATCGCATCGGTTATCATTGGAGAAGTCTTTGCCGCAGGCGAAATTGCACTTATCATGGCACTGGGAGCTTATCTGGAAGAGAGAACAGTAGCGAAAGCCAGAGCCGGAATTGAAAGGCTCGTTAACCTGACTCCTGATACTGCGAGGGTGGTTCGCAGCGGGGAAGAAGTCATCCTTCCTGCAGAACAAATTCAACTCGGTGATACCTTAAGAGTTCTCGCGGGGGAAACCATTGCGGTAGACGGTGTAATTACAAAGGGACAGACCTCAATCGATCAGTCTGTTATGACGGGTGAGCCGCTTCCTGTTGACAAAAGCGAGGGAGATGAAGTGTCCAGCGGTACAGTAAATCAATTCGGAACTTTTGAAATGAGAGCCTTAAAGGTAGGGGAGGATAGTTCCCTTCAAAGAATGATACGCCTTGTGGAATCTGCGGATGCGGGAAAAGCAAAAATCGTAGGGCTTGCAGATCGTTGGGCTACCTGGATTGTGGTGCTGGCATTACTGACAGCAGTTGGTACTTTTATCATGACTGGGGAGATCATACGAGCCGTAACAATACTTGTCGTTTTCTGCCCCTGCGCATTGGTTCTTGCAACCCCCACAGCCATTATGGCTTCCATCGGTAATGCAACGAAATACGGCATCTTAGTCAGACAGGGAGATGCCCTGGAACGGCTTGCGACTGTAAAGCGAATCGCTTTTGACAAAACCGGAACCCTGACCTATGGTCATCCTGCCGTTACGAAAATTTGCAGCTTTTCACAAGATTATTCGGATGAGAAATTGCTTGATTTCGTGGCCTCGGCGGAAGCCCATTCGGAGCATCCGCTTGGAAAAGCGATAGTCTCTTTCTACAAGCAGAAGCGGGGGAAAAGTCCGTCAGAACCCGATGGATTTCAGATGATTGCAGGCAGAGGTGTTTTTTCAGAAATCGCAGGGAAGAAAATCTATGCCGGTAATGAAGCGTTACTTTCTGAGAACCGCATCACATTAACTGCTACACTATTTCAAGCGGCTCAAGTGGAACGGGCAGACGGAGCCACGGTTATTTTTATCGGTATTGATGGAGCTGCCGCTGGGTATGTCGTGCTCTCTGATACTTTGAGACCCGATGCAGCCATCACGGTACGGGAAATCCATGATGCGGGCATTAAAACGGTATTGCTTACAGGGGATGCACCTCAGGCCGCAGCTCATATGGCTGGTATCGCAGGAATCAACGATCTTCATTCAAACCTGTTACCAGCGGATAAGCTCAATGCAATTGGCAGCTTTGCTTCCAGAGGAGAGGCCGTCTGCATGGTAGGTGACGGAATAAATGATGCTCCTGCACTGAAGGCAGCTCAAGTCGGAATTGCAATGGGAGGCATTGGAAGCGACATTGCCATCGATGCAGCGGATATTGTACTGGTGGGGGACGACATCAAAGAAATTCCTCATCTGCTGCGCCTGGCTAAGAAAACAGCAAAAACGATCCATATCAACCTGGCTGCGTCTATGTTGTTGAATTTTGCGGCTATTGCACTTGCAATCCCAGGAATATTAAATCCTGTACTGGGTGCCCTGGTACATAACGTAGGATCTGTTGCCGTTATTCTGAATTCTTCCATGCTTCTGAATTGGAGGAAGCACTAAAATGAAATCATGAACGGGAATGTGAATCAACATTCCCGTTCATTGCAATATGTCTTAATTACGTTATTTAATTTTTTCCCTTCTTTCCGTTTGCTCCTTACTTTTTTCTATGTCATAATTGCTATAGTATTATTTTAATAGTGCACTGGATAGTATAAGTACTATCTTATTGAATACTGTTAATTCCACAAAGCGAAAGGCAAGAGAATCTATGAAAAAAGAATTTGATATGGAGAACTGTAACTTAAAACAGAAAGAGTTGTATGGAAAGTGTCCTTATGTAACCTCACAGAAAATCCTGACAGGGAAGTGGGCACTGTTGATTCTATACCATCTTAGTGAGGGGCCCGTACGGTTTAACGAACTGCAGAGAAGGCTGCCGGTTCTGACCCAGGCTACCCTTTCGAAGCAGTTAAAAAACCTTGAGGAATTTGGTCTGATTCATCGTACCGAATATCCGCAAATTCCTCCTAAGGTGGAATACAGTCTGAGTGAAATCGGATACAAATTCCAGCCCGTCCTTGACAGCCTGGAAATTTGGGGAAGCGAATACATTGAATATATGAAAAAGGGCAGAGTGAGCAAGGGGGGAGAAGAGTAGATATACTTTCCAGTTTTTTATTCCCTTTCCCTTTTTCCTTTCTGCTCCTTCTGGCGGCATCAATCAGTCCTGCCTTCTATAAATGAATTTCTCGTAGAGATAGTACGCAAGCTGTACGATCAGACCTGTTATCAACCCCAGGATTACCCAGAAAAATAAGGATATCAACCCTGCAAGATCTCCCCAGCCGCTCTGATCTGCAAGAAAGGCACGGTACATGGATATAAATCCCACCAGAAGCCCTGCTAAGAAGAACCCAAATGAGATTTTAGGCCGGAAAAGGTACAGCATGGAGGATATCACTCCAACCAGCAAGGAAAACCCCGCATAAGCGAGAATATTATTCAATGAAATACGATGATCCAGCGTAAATCGGACGCCGATATACAGCAATAAAAACGATAAGATAGATACGGCTATTAAACTCAATGTTCTGTTTCTGGTTTCTTTACTCATAACGCATCCCCCTCTGTACTCTTCATAGTTTGAAGTACACACGAAACCTTTTAATAATTTATACCTGTTTTTCCTATTATGAATCGAATCAAGGCATCTCATTCCGAACTTTCTTTGCCAGGCTCTCCGTCACACATAAGTTTCCTCCGCCATACTCTGTCAGTGAGGAGGCGATACTTATGAATTGCGAGCCAGTAACGGTTGAAACTTTAACTCTGGAATGTACGATGAAATACAAGGCTGTGCCCGTGCTGAACTATAAGATTGAATATCCCAGGTTCAGCCATAGTGAATATCAGAATGCACTTGACCAGATGAATTGCTGGTATCAGTGCCGGGCGGCGGATTTGCAGAAAGAATTTGAGACACAAAATTATCGGGATGCTTCGGAACAATATGACTTTTCACAGAAGAACAATTATCCATTTCCTATGCATGAGGCTATGGTAGTATTCAAAATTACTTATAATCAGGAGTGCTGTCTCAGCTTGTATCAGGACGAATACATTTTCAGCGGCGGGGCACACGGCAACACGGTGCGCACGTCTGAAACCTGGAACGTCATGACAGGCTGCCTGTATACTCTCTATGGAAACAGAAGCGATGCAGATCAATTGCAAAAGAACATACTCGATCAGATTGATGCACAAATCAAAGCACATATCACAAAGGGAGAAAACTGGTATTTCGATGACTACTCCAAACTTGTCGCAGAGACATTTAATCCCAAGAGCTTCTATGTTACGCCGGAAGGGATTATGATTTACTTTCAGCAGTATGATATCGCGCCCTATTCCAGTGGCATTCAGGAGTTTGTTGTGAGAACTGATCGCTGATGTTAGGTCATGTTGTTATGCGCAGAGATCATCGATAGAACAGATGATATAATAGGTATAACAGAGGGTGAACTTGATTTGTCCCTGTGACGAAGAAAAGAAAAGGGAAGCTGAATAACCAGCTTCCTTTAATTATCACTTTAGAGGTTGAGCACGCAGAGCGCGCAAAAACCTTATTTTGCAGATTTAACAAATGCACCGATTTTTTTGTCTTCGTTGGAGATATGCTTAACCAGCCAATCGACAACCATCTGATTGGCATTCAAGACGACAAGGATATTTCCGCCGGATTCATTGAATTCCTTTTTTAAATTTGCAAGCTGGCCGATGAAGGCGGTATGTAAGGTTTTCTGCCGGTCGTACTCCGGATAATTTATGCTGAGCATATATTTTTCTTCATCACTGAAATGTTTCTTGGTGTAATCGTCCAGGAAATCGAGCATCTGGCCGACAAACTCCTTTGCCTGTCCCTTTTTTCCTGCTTCAAATAACTTATCTGCTTTGTCAAACCACGTTCTGTGCTGTTCATCGATAAGACCGACGCCTACCGATAAATCTTCAGTCCAACTCAACGCCATATTGTATCCACCTTTCTTTGTATGATTTAACTTGTTTTTTCTATTATAATACCCTCAAGGTATTAAGACAATCGACAAAATTTTATTATTTTCGCAGGATAACATTTTTTGTATCATTTCAGTAGTCGAAAATTTTCTTGTAATGCGTTATAATAATATAGAAGAAAAACATACAACAACTGACGGGAAAAAACCGAAATTGACAGGGGGCTATCCTAAAGCGCTTTTTCGTAAATCGGTCAGACAATATAACATTGAAATACTCACGAAAAATAAAGAATAAAAGGAAACGAGGTAATTATGTCAAGGGTTTTAATCGCTATGAGCGGTGGTGTCGACAGCTCCGTTGCGGCTGTGCTGCTTATGGAACAAGGATATGATGTAGCGGGAGCTACCTTTAAATTATTTGAAAATGAGGACATCGGTATCGAACGTACAAAGACTTGCTGTTCTCTTGATGATGTGCTGGACGCGAAAAGCGTTGCGGATAAGCTGGGCTTTCGTCATGATGTGTATAATTTTGGACTTCAGTTTGAAAGGGACGTTGTGATTCCATTCGCTGAGAGTTATAAAAACGGGGAAACACCCAACCCCTGTATTGAATGCAACAGAAGTATAAAGTTTGAAAAGTTTCTTGAGCGGGCGATGCTTTTGGAATATGATTTTATCGCAACGGGTCATTATGCGAGGATTGAGAAGGATGAGAACACCGGTAGATATTTATTGAAAAAAGGCATGGACCCTTCAAAGGATCAAAGCTATGCTCTCTATACCATGTCACAGGAGGAACTTTCCAGAACGCTGTTTCCGCTGGGGAACCTAAGGAAAACAGAGATCAGATCCATTGCTGAGGAAAGAGGTTTTGTCAATGCGCAAAAACCTGACAGTCAGGACATCTGCTTTGTAAAAGACGGTGACTATGCAGGATTCCTTAGGCGTACTCTGGGTGTAAGCGTAGAAGAGGGAGAATTTGTAGATACGGAAGGAAATTTCCTTGGCAAGCACAGCGGAATTATTCATTATACGATAGGGCAGAGAAAAGGACTGGGTAAAACCTTTGGCAAGCCAATGTATGTCGTCAGTATAGACAGTGCCACCAATCGAGTTATGCTTGGATCAAATGAGGACTTGTATGTGGACAGCCTTGTAGCAGGAAATGTAAACCTGATTTCCGTGGCAGAGCTCCGGGAACCCATGGAAGTAACGGTTAAAACAAGATATAAGCAGGCGGAGGTTCCAGCGATCCTTTCTCCAGCAGATGACGGCAAGGTCTTTGTTCAATTTAAAGAAAAACAAAGAGCGGTAACTCCTGGACAGGCTGCGGTATTCTATAACGGCGATGTGGTTGTAGGGGGAGGTAAGATTTTAAAGCGGTAACTGGAAGTGGCTTTTTCTTTATTTTTAACCCAATGGGGTTTTTGCACAGAAAAGAAAACCCCTGCACTCTTGAATGCAGGGGTTGTTTTATGTTCATTCTTATTATTTGTTATCAGTAGCTTCTGTAGCGTCTACTTCGGATTCAGCTGCTGGTTCTGGAGCGGCATCGGAGGACGATGCTTCCATATCGCCTGCTTTTTTCATTCTCTTCGGCAGAGTCTTTTTCGGTGCTTCAATCTTATCCTCATCCTGCGGCTCTTCCTGTTTTGCTTTCTTGGAAGGTGAAGGAGTGGATTCTTCGTTAACAACCTTTGATACAGCCCATCTCATGATTTCAAATTTAACTCTGTCTGCACCTACCTGGATTGTAAGAACTTCATCTTTTGTTTTTACAACCTTACCGCAGATACCTCCAATTGTGATGATTTCGTCTCCAACCTTTACAGAATTTCTCATTGCTGCTACGGCTTTTTCTCTTTTCTTCTGCGGCCGGATCAGTAAGAAATACATGATAACTATTAAAAGAATTAAAGGCATTAAAGTTGCTAATTGTTGACTCATTATTCTTTCTCCTTTCAAGTAATAAAAAAATTATATAGTAAAAAAAATGAAATGTAAATGGTTTTTTTCTTGATTTCGATTCTTGGATATGGTAATATAGGATTTGTTACGCCGGCGTGATGGAATTGGCAGACGTGCGGGACTCAAAATCCCGTGGTGGCAACACCGTATCGGTTCGACCCCGATCGCCGGCACCATGAAAAGAAATAAGTTTCAGTGAATACTGAAACTTATTTTTTTAACCTAAAACGTATTTTATTATCTGATTTATTGTACAATTTTTGTGATCGGATAATCGGCAGCCTATAATAAAGAGGGGAATCCATCTCTAACAGCACTTTTCTTGTATAAATCTTCTTATGAAAAATATAATGTAAAAGAATATATTTGGATAAGACTGTCTGCAGCCTCAGCCCGGGCGGTCTTAGAATAAGGAGGATACACCATGGATATGATATGGAAGAACCTGAAGGGCTTTTTGTTCGCGCTGCTTCTGTTTGTTATCATGACTCTGGCAGTCAGCGCTGCGGTTAAGTTTACTCCGGCTCCTGAAAGGTGGGCGATTTACTATATGATCGGCATCCTTTGTATCAGCTGCCTGTTTTTAGGGACTTATTTCGGTAACCATTATAAAAAAAGAGGTTTTTTATACGGAGCCTTGTATTCTGTCATTTTTCTGCTGGTTTTATCAGCGATCTATATGCTGGCATTTTCAACTGGTTTGGAATTAGGGCTTGGAATGACAAGATATATTATTCCAGTACTTTTTGGCTGTGTCGGCGGGATGATCGGTGTAAATATGCGCAGTTAGCATTATTTTTAAAAGAATACATAGATGGATTTTCCACCTTTTGTTATGATTTTGCTTGTAGGGACACAGAATAAGTAGTAAAATATTTTGTAATATAAATCAG
>JARBUO010000127.1 GCA_029239605.1 Bacillota bacterium
TGCACTCAGCAATATGGCAACAGAAATCCACCGTGAATCTGGGAAGCTCCTGATCCAGCTTTTCCATGCAGGGAGGAACGGGACCAGAGGTTTATTGGCAGATAAAGCAGCTCTTCCTGTAGCGCCTTCAGCGATTCCGTCACCAATTTACCGAGAGATGCCGAGCGTGCTGGAACCCTTTGAAGTGAAAGAAATCATCGCGCAGTTTGGACAGGCAGCAAGTCTATGCAAAGACACCGGCGCAGACGGGGTTGAAATCAGCTGCAGTGCAGGCTATCTCCTGGCTCAGTTTTTCTCTCCGCTGACCAACCACAGGAGCGATGAATACGGAGGAAACGAGGAAAACCGAATGCGGTTTCCGCTGGAGGTCGTCTGTGAAGTAAGGCGTTCTGTGGGCGACGGTTTTCCGGTCATCCTTCGGGTATCCGCCTCAGATATGCTAGGGGGTTATGGAATCAAAGATACACTGCAGCTTCTCAGGAAAGCGGAACCTTATCTGGATGCAGTGAATGTGACGGGAGGCTGGCATGAGTCTGAGGTGCCTCAAATATCAATGCATCTGCCGGAGGGGGGATTCGCCTTTCTTGCCAGAGAAATCAAGCAAAATATGAAGATCCCAGTCATCGCCTGCAATCGGATCAACAATGGGGATACTGCAAGAGAAATCGTCGAAGAGGGCTATGGTGATTTTGCAGGCTGCGCCAGGGCGTTTCTGGCAGACAGCGAGTTCATCAATAAGATGGAAAGAGGCGTTCCATATCGCAGGTGCATCGGCTGCAATAAGGGCTGCATCGAAAGAGTGCTGAAAATGAAGGAGGTTTCCTGCGTTTTTAATCCCGGGGTAGGACGCGAAGGAGAGAAGACATGCGTTCAAGTCGGGACAACGGGACAAGAAGGGCAACTGCCTGGCAGGGGAGGCGGGCCCAGGGGAGAAGAACGTCAATTGCTGATAAAAAAGGAGCAGAGACAAAAAATTCTTGTGGTCGGAGGAGGCCCCGCCGGAATCGAAGCGGCACTGCAGTGTGCCAAACGAGGAGATGCGGTGACGCTCTGCACCTCAGAAGACAGAATCGGAGGTTTGCTCCGCGCCGCTTCAAAAGCACCATACAAGGAAACCATAGCATGGAACCTGCAAGCCATGTGCGATGAGCTTGAACGCAGCCATGTAAGCGTAATGTGCAGTCAATTTGTGGAACAATCATTCATAGAAGCATACAAGCCTGATTTTGTAGTGGTCGCCACAGGCAGCAGACCTGTTCTGCCTCCTATTCAGGGGGTCAATCAGAAGCATGTGATTACAGCGCAGCAGGTTCTTGAGGGAGAGGAAGACTTCGTACGGTTCCTGCGAAAAGGTACTATCCTTGTTGTGGGCGGCGGTTCCGTGGGTCTTGAGACTGCTCTGTTTTTGGCCAAAGGACTCCCTTTAGAAGAGGCGGGAAGCCGCTTTTTAAGTAATTTTGCAGCTCCTGGAATTCAGGAGAATTTGCGTTGCAGTGCAGGAATCACCATTGTGGAGTTGGGCGAAAAGATGGGAACTGACCTGGGAGGACTCAGAAGAACTCTGATGAAAGAGCTCAATCGTTATGGTGTTGAGATGCTCTGCAATACCAGCGTTGAGGAGATCTCAGAAAAAGAAGTATGCCTCAATCTTGAAGGGCAGGCAGTGCGCAGAAAGGCTGATTTGGTAATCATAGCAGCCGGGTATCGACCCCAAGGCCAGGAATTGATTCGCTGGCTGGCAGAAAGCAAATACCCCTACCGTGTGATCGGTGATGCAGAAGAGGCAGGCAATATTGGGAAAGCATTAAAAGATGCATTCGAACTCTTTGACAGATAAAGGGTAAGCCTCAAAGAGGGATGGCCACGAGGAGGATTCTGGTGGTCACTCCTCTTTTGATTTACGAGGAAACTAATTTCTCGAAAAACTGAGAAATTAATTTCCTGAATTTACGTACTATATAGAATATTCTGATATATTTAGAGCATTTCAACACTTGCTCAAAGTTGGCACAGGATTTGCTCATAAAATAACCGTTCGAATTTATTATTCATTATTAAGGAGGTTATTGAATGAGTAAAGAAACTGTACAACGCGAGAGCTTAAGCAAAGTATTAAGCCGCAGAGACATCCTTGCCCTTGCATTCGGGACAATGGTAGGATGGGGTTGGGTAATGCTTACTGCCGGCTGGGTTGCCAGCGCCGGAGTTGTGGGTGCCATTATTGCTTTTTTATTTGGGGCGGTTTTATGTATGTTTGTAGGAGCAACCTATGCGGAACTGACTCCTGCACTTCCTCTTGCCGGAGGGGAACTGGTTTTCTCTTACCGGGGACTGGGATACTTCTGGTCCTGGTTTACTGCATGGGCAATTTGTCTTGCGTACATCGGTGTAGCCGCCTGGGAAGGAATTGCAATTTCTACAGCAATTAATTATATCGCGCCTTTCCCCCAGGCCATTGAGCTTTGGACACTGAACGGAAGCACCGTCTACCTGACCTGGTCGCTGGTAGGCATTATAGGTGCTGCAATCATTATGATTATCAACCTTGTGGGCATCAAGCAGTCTGCTGTATTTCAGACAGTAGGAACCGCAGGTCTGATTTTGTCGGGAATCATTTTCATCACAGGCGGATCAATCCTGGGAAGCCCCTCCAATTTGGAACCGATGTTTACGGGCCTTGCTGAAGGGATCGGTCCTTGGGCCGGAATTCTTGCGGTAGCAATGATGGCACCGGGAATGTATGTTGGTTTTGACGTAATCCCCCAGTCCGCTGAGGAGATGAATATCCCTCCGAAACAGATCGCAAACGTCGTATTTCTCTCCATACTGATGGGAGCTGCCTGGTACATAATCATGATTGTAGCGGCATCGTTGTCAGCGCCAGAGGAGATCAGAAACAGCTTCGATGGAAGCGTACCCGTTGCGGAAATCGCAGCTTATGCCTTTGGATCACCGGTCTGGGGCAAGATCATGATTATCGGTGCATTATGCGGTATTGTTACAAGCTGGAATGGCTTCTTTATCGGTGCTTCCAGAGTTATTTTCTCCATGGGAAGGGCAAAGATGATTCCTCCTGTTTTCGGCAAGGTGCATCCCAAGTATGGAACACCCACTGCGGCGATCCTTCTCGTTGGAATTATCTGCATGATCACCCCACTGATGGGAAGAAATGCACTGGTATGGTTTGTTGACACTGCATCCTTCGGAACCGTGGTTGCCTATCTGATGGTAGCAATTTCCTTCATATTCGTTCGTAGGAACGAACCGAATCTAAATAGACCATACAAGGTTAAGCGCCCGATGCTCATCGGTGCAGCCGCCATTGCCAGCGCGCTGTTCTTCATCTTCCTTTATCTGCCTTTCGGACCAAGCGGACTGGTTTGGCCGTATGAATGGGCATTCATCCTTTTTTGGATCATTCTGGGTGCAATTCTCGCAGCAGCCGGGAAAGCTTCTGTAGGACCGGTATCTCTTGCTGAAAGAGAATATCTTATCTTTGGTGAAGAATATGCCAGAAAAGAAATTCTCCAGGATTTCCTTACAAAAAATAATAAATAAGAGTGATACAGCATCATGAAATCTGAAACGATCAGTTAATCCGAACTTTAAATTAAGTTAACTGAATGGTGGCGAAAAAATATGCTGCAGTTATGAAACTACTGCGGCATATTTTTCGTTTCATAAAGAAAAGATAGACTGTTCGTTTTGCAGTTTTTATGATTAAATGAGAATAACAAAAGCCTGCCTATCATTTCTAATCAATTGCTGCCGCCTGGGGCCGGTATAAACTGTAAATAAGGATGTGGACCGATGCAGGAGAATAATCACAGTTTTCAAAGAGTATTGGGGAGAACCGATGTACTGACCTTGGCTTTCGGCACAATGATCGGGTGGGGTTGGGTTGTTCTGTCCGGATTCTGGACCCATGAAGCGGGTATGCTGGGTTCACTCATTGCTTTTGCCATAGGAGCGGCGGTGTGTATTTTTGTTGGGATGACTTATGCAGAACTCACAGCCGCACTTCCCCTTGCAGGAGGCGAGATGGTCTATGTGTACCGCGCTATGGGACAAGGCATGGCATGGCTCATCGGCTGGTCGATCTCCTTTGCCTATATCGGTGTGGCGGCATGGGAAGGGATTGCTCTTGCTACGGCAATTGATTATATCCTTCCTATCCCAAAGATATGGCATCTCTGGGATGTAGCTGGCTATTCCGTATACGGCTCATGGGCAGCTGTCGGTATCGCAGGGGCTCTGGTTCTGCTGCTGCTTAACTATTTCGGGGCGCGGCCTGCTGCAATCTTTCAGGTCATGGCAACCTCTTTTCTTTTTCTGGTAGGACTTATCTTTATCTTCGGCGGAATTGCTTTCGGAGATACGGATTATATGTTTTCAACGCAAATCTCGGCAAAGGGAATTATTGCTGTACTTCTTATGGTTCCTTCTATGTTTGTGGGATTTGACGTTATCCCTCAATCTGCTGAAGAAATGAATATACCCCTCCGCCATATCGCAAAGGTTTTTATTGTTTCTATCATTATGGCCGCAGCATGGTATTTTATGATTATCGTTGGGATCAGCATCTCCGCTCCCGCTGAGGTACGAGATGCCGGAATGGTTCCTGCAGCAGATGCCATGTCATATTGCTATGGGTCTTCGGTCTTCGGAAAGATCATGATCCTCGGTGGTATCTGTGGAATTATGACCAGTTGGAATGGCTTTATCGTAGGATCTACCCGCATTCTGTTTGCCATGGGCAGAGCCAAAATGCTGCCTCCTTTCTTTGGAAGGCTTCATAAAAAGTACAAGACTCCGTCTGGAGCCATTATCCTTGTAGGCGGAATTTGTGTGGCAGCACCACTTCTTGGACAAAATGCCCTCGTCTGGTTCGTTAATACCAGCGCCTTTGGTTCCGTGCTGTCCTATTTATTGGTTGCAGTTGCATTCCTTGTTCTCAGACGGAAGGAACCGGAGCTGGAAAGACCGTTTCGCCTGAAATATGGGAGATGGGTTGCATCTGTGGTAATCGCTTTCTGTATTGTATTTCTGTTGTTTTATATCCCGCTGGGCGGCACCTTTCTGAAATGGCCCGGCGAATGGATGCTGATCGTGCTTTGGGGCATGGTGGGTGTCTGCTTTGCGCTTCGGGCTAAAACAGCATATCATAGAATCTCAAAAGCCGAACGGGAACTTCTGGTGTTTGGTGAGGAGTATTCCAGAAAGGACTTTTTAGATGAATAGGAATCTTGCTTACGGTACAGTGATCGGGATTCTGATTCTGATCATGGTGATCTATAACATTCTAAACGCGGGCGGAGAGCTCAAATGGGGGGAAGCTGAGAAGCTGTATCCATTGAATCCTGCTCAGAAAGAATGGCTCCTTGAAAAAAAAGAACTGGTAATTGGTGTCTCTGATGATTTGGTACCGCTGCTAACCATCGATGAGAGTGGTGAGCCGGAAGGTCTGCTGAACGAGTATCTTAAACGCATCAGCACCGGATACCAAATTTCCATTCGCTATCAGACCATTCCCGTAAAGGAACGGAGAAATGCATTGGAAGAGGGGCGTGTAGATGCGGTCATAACCGTCAGAGACAATACAGCAGATCAGAGTTTGGAGTACACCATGCCAATGGTTAAAACCAAAGGCATCCTTCTGATTCGCAAAGAAGCTTTCTCTTCCAAAAAAGAAAATGAGCTGAAGGTACTCATTGCAGAGGGCAGTGCTGCGCATTCTGTGCTGAAACGGCAGTTGCCAGAGGAAAATCTGTTACTGTGTGGGAGTATTGAGGAGGCTGTGAACCGCGCTCTTCTGGGAGAGGGAGATGCCATAGCAGGAAGCGAAGCTGCACTGACTTTCTATCTGGGACGAGCTGCCCTTGACAGCAGCTGGGAAAGGGCTTCCGGTTATGTCTATGAGCAAAATGAATGCCTGGCGGTAAAGAAGGGCAATTCCGTTTTATATGATATTTTAAATCATGCGGTGTATCATACGGACAATGAGCGTGTTATATCAGAGTTGCAGGGAAAATGGACTGGGATTTCTTACCCGCTCTATGTGGAAAATAAGCTGGAAGGCCTTGGCATCATTATCATCATCATTTTTACATCGGTGCTCTGCGTCTTTTTCCTGTTCTATCAGTCCAACAAAAGCCTTTACGAAGAGCTGCAGCAACGGATGGAGTTGCTTGTGGAAAGCCAAAATGAAATGCAGACGACCTTTGATGGAGTGACTTTCTATCTCGCCGAACTAAACCGAAACGGAACGTTGATCAGTATTAACCGTGCATTGTCTCAATATCTTTGTATGAAGCGACATAAAGCTGTAGGTCTGAGGTTGGAAACACTGCTGGGCCTGGATCAGAATGAGAATGAAAAGTTTGCTTCTCTTGTAACAGAAACCTTTCAGGATGAAGAAGAAAAAGATGATGAGATCCTAGTGGGAACAAAGACCCTTGAGGTTCATACCTTCCTGATCAAAAACAATAAGGAGCAGGTTCAAAAAATTCTTATTATGATGATTGATGTTACGGAGGCAAGAAGCAATGAAAGGCAGCTGCTGCAAAATCATAAAATGATTGCCGTGGGCCAGTTGGCTGCAGGGGTTGCCCACGAAATAAGGAATCCCTTGGGACTCATACGCAATTACTGCTATGTGCTCAAGGAAATTGACTACAGGGATTATATCACACGGGATGAGGCCATCGCTGTCATCGAAAAATCCGTAGATAAGTCAAGCAGAATCATCGATAATCTGCTGAACTTTTCCAGATTGTCCACCAATAAGAAAGAAACGGTTAATCTGCAGGCACACCTTGGTGCCATCCTTGACCTGCAGCACAGCCTTCTGGTACAGCGCAAAATCTCACTGGGCTACGAATATGGCGGCGGTCATATTGTTATGGTCAATGTGGAAGCAATGGAATTGATTTTGATCAATCTGATCACCAATGCGGTGGACGCGATTTGCAATGAGGGTGAAATCAAAGTGTCATGCTGTCAGGATGGTCAATCGGTTCAACTGACCGTCAGCGATAACGGCAGCGGAATTCCGCCGGAGATCATGGATGAAATATATAATCCGTTTTTTACCACAAAAAAGAAACGGGAAGGAAATGGACTGGGTCTCTATATCGTGTATAATGAAGTTCAGAAGATGGGCGGAGAAATAAAAGCGGAAAGTGATGTGGGCAGGGGAACCACATTTTATATCAGGATACCGATCGAAAATGGAGGGCGTCAGGATGAGCAAAAGAGGACTCAGAGTACTGGTAGTAGATGATGAGCAGGATTACTGCAATGTGATGAAGGTAATTCTCACAGCCAAAGGGCACCATACAGATGTTGCATCGTCCGGAGCGGCAGCACTGACGCTGATGGAACAGGGCAGCTACGATCTTGTGATTTCCGATCTGATGATGCCGGAAATGGATGGAAGACAGCTGCTCCATGAGATCAAGCGATTGTATTCCGGGACCGAAGTTATCATGATGACTGCCTATGGAAGTATTGAAAATGCCGTT
The DNA here is from genome assembly GCA_029239605.1 of Bacillota bacterium. Lineage (GTDB taxonomy): Bacteria > Bacillota > Clostridia > Peptostreptococcales > Anaerovoracaceae > Anoxybacterium. The sequence continues at coordinate 7,524 of JARBUO010000127.1, forward strand.
GAGGCGATGCGGGACGGAGCGTATTCCTACGTCACAAAAGGGGGGAATCCTGAGGAGCTGATCAGGGAAATTGGAAAACTCCAGGATATGCAAAATCTAAGGCTGGAAAATCAACTGCTGAAAGAAAAGGTATCGGCGGTAGATGCAATGCTGGAGAGCAACAATCCTGCGTTTCAGGCTACGCTTTCCATTGCACGCAAGGCTGCTGTCAGTGATTCAAACATTCTGATTCTTGGCGAATCGGGAACGGGTAAGGAGGTCATAGCCCGGTATATCCACCAGAACAGTTCGAGAGATAAGCGGCAGTTTATGGATTTGAATTGTCATGCAATTGCAGAAACCGTGCTGGAATCCGAACTCTTCGGGCATGAAAAAGGCTCTTTTACCGGCGCTTTGAATAAGCGTATCGGAAGGATCGAAGCTGCGGATCAGGGAACCTTGTTTCTTGATGAAATCGGGGATATTCCCCTATCCATGCAGGCGAAATTGCTGAAGACAATTGAGAATAAGAGAATCTATCGGATGGGCGGCAACGAGGAGATTGAGGTGGATTTTCGTCTGGTCACCGCCACCAACAAGGATCTGGAACTGGAAATTGAGGAAGGCCGTTTCCGGGAAGACTTCTACTATAGAATCAGTACCATAACCATCAACCTTCCGCCGCTGAGAAGACGAAAAGAAGATCTCCCTCTTTTAATTGACTACTTCTTTAAAAGATCTCAGAGTGAGATGAAAAAACCAATCCGAAAAATCGACAGCCAGGTGACAGATTTTTTGCTGACGTATCACTATCCGGGAAACATAAGAGAACTGAAGAACATTATTGAGCGGCTGGTGGTGCTTTCGGAGAACGGTCTTGTGGACACTGATTCCCTTCCTGTTTCAGGACGGGAGGAAAATCGGAAAACGGCAGTCATGCTGGACAGGGGACTGCGTGAGATTCGAAAAGAAGCGGAGCGGGAATACATCCAAAGTATGCTTTTGAAAAACAACAATAACATGTCGAAAACCGCTGAAAAGCTTGGAATAACAAGGCGTCAGCTGTTTAATAAAATTACGGAATATCATTTGGATAAGTGAGTTCTTGGTGAAAAATCCTTGTGAGAAGATGCTTGGGGTTATACGATTGAAGAATGGTAATGCATTTCAGGCAAAAAGTCGAACTACGTACTGTGCAGCAGGGTACTTGACCAAAAAACAACTTGGCAGCGGATGCAAACTGCTGTTGAAAATTGACGATAATTGATGTAAAATACTTTAATACGGATTTCACATAATAAGGTTTCATACAATTTTTCAGTTTAAATTGACTACAAGCGGTCATAATCACCATAAAGGAATCCAAACCTTGCAAATAGATAGGACAAGCCAAACATGTTAAATGAAAAAAGAATAAGAGCATTGATTGTCGTTTCACTCTTTATCATTGAGTCTGTTGTATGGACTTTCAACGATCCAGGGGGCGCATGGTCTCTTGGTTTTTCCGGAGGAAAAGATGGATCGCCTGGAATCATCTCCGGTGAAGAAGACGGAAACAGTAAACCAGACGGAAGCGGAAATGAGGGAGCAGAGCCCGGTGATGATCCCGACAGCATAGAAACACCGGACAGCGGAGCGAACGGGCAGGAAAACGGAGAAGTTCCTGATGGAAACTCTGGCAATGAATCCCCGTCCCAAACCCCTGAAAGCATAAATCCCGGGGCAGGTATTACGCCCATGACGGTAGAGGAAGCAAAGGCTGCCGGTATTTTGATACTCGTAAATAAAACGCATCCCATCGACCGGGACTATAAACCGGACGATTTGGTGAAAATAAAATATTACGCGGCAGACCGCTCAGAAGCGGGCAGATATATGAGAGCGGAAGCGGCAGAAGCCTTCCATCAGCTGGTTGAAAAAGCCGCAGAAGAAGGCATTGAATTGAAGATGACCACTGCTTACCGTTCCTATGATTTTCAGAAGACCCTCTTTGATAATTACGTGAAGAGGGAAGGAGAAGCGGCAGCGAACAGGTACAGCGCAAGGCCGGGTCAGAGTGAACATCAGACCGGTCTTTCCGTAGACGTATCCTCACCCAGCGTAGGCTATCAGCTCACAGGTGAGTATGCAAACACAACCGAGGGAAAATGGCTCGCAGCTCATGCACATGAGTTTGGGTTTATTATTCGTTTCCCTCAGGGTAAAGAAGACATCACGGGCTACCTTTATGAGCCCTGGCATATCAGGTATGTTGGAAAAGCCACAGCCAAGGAAATTTATGATTCAGGGCTAACGCTTGAGGAGTACCTGCAGAACTAATGTATTGAAGTGATGAAGGAGGATGAAAATAGAATGGCATATTATTTTAATGAACCGTCTCGTACGTTTAACGAGTATCTTCTGGTTCCTGGATATTCGTCCAAGGAATGCAGAACGGAAAATGTAAGTTTAAAAACCCCTGTGGTAAAGTTCAAGAAGGGGGAACAATCAGCGATCACGATGAATATTCCACTGGTGTCTGCGATCATGCAGTCGGTTTCCGACGATAAGCTGGCGGTCGCATTGGCAAAGGAAGGTGGAATTTCGTTTATTTTTGC
>JARBUO010000009.1 GCA_029239605.1 Bacillota bacterium
CTTTCTCAGGACGGTGAAAGCTACTATGTGGAAACCACCAACTCCGGAGAAGCGGTAGCAACTACGCCCGGAAGCGGCGGGACAGGAAGCTTTCTTGCCGGTTCTTTAGAGATGTCCAATGTTGACCTCTCCAGAGAATTTACAGAAATGATCATTACCCAGAGAGGCTTCCAAGCCAATACAAGAATGATCACTGTATCTGATGAGATGCTGTCAGAGCTTGTAAGCATGAAACGTTAATTTAATAAAATCAGTTTCCCGTCGGGCGGGGCAGCGCTCAGCCTGACGGGATACCCATAGAAGCGGTAACGAAAGAACCATGAAAAGGAGCAAAGAAGGAAAATGATTAAGCTGACAAAACTGAACAAAAACAATAATGAAACGTTCATCTTGAACTGCGAGCTTATCGAAACCATTGAGGAGCGGCCTGATACAACCATTCGTCTCATCAACGGCAAACATTTTGTTGTAGCGGAAAGTTCCGCGGAAGTCATTTCAAAAGTAGTAACCTTTAAAAGGAGTATCTACAGCAGATAGTGAAAACAACCTAACGAGGAGTAAATATAAATGGAATTCAGCGTTCTAATAGGCTACATCGCAATTATACTTGCACTGGTTTTCGGCATTGTTTTTACAGATGACGGTATCAGTTTTTCCCTTATTCAAAACTTCATCAATGGACCGAGTATATTCATTACCATTGGAGGAACCTTTTTTGCACTGCTTGCAGCGTTCCCCTTCAAAACTTTTACCAATCTGAAAAAGCATTTTAAACTGGTCTTTCGAAGGGATAATAAGGATCCATATGAATACATAGAGATCATAACGGAACTTTCAAGAGAAGCAAGAAAAAAAGGACTGCTATCATTGGAAGAGAGGGCTCTGACTTTCGAAGATGAATTTTTAAAAGAAAGCGTACTCCTTATTGTGGATGCCATTGATTCCGATAAACTTAAAATCTGGTTTGACCAGAAAATGGCCAATATTGACAGAAGAAATGAGGAAGAGCTGAAAGTCTATCAGATGGGAGCGGCTTTGGCACCGGCCTTTGGTATGATCGGTACCCTTATCGGGTTGGTCAATATGTTGAAGGCAATGAATTTAGACGGAGGACCTGAGTTACTGGGAGAAAATATGTCTGTTGCGTTGATCACAACGTTTTACGGTTCTTTACTGGCCAACTGCTTATTTATTCCCATGGCAAACAAGATTGAAATGGCCCATGAGAGAGAGCGGATTTATAAAGAGCTCATCATCGAAGGAGTTATTTCTATAAAAGAAGGGGAGAACCCGAAGTTCATTCACGAAAAACTTATGAACTTTCTTGAGGAAAACGAAAAAGGACCTAAGGCCGCGGGCGAACGCAGAAGCCTTTTCGGGAGAAAAAACAACGAATAGATTAAAAACTGGCCTGGCAGCTGGCTAGAGCCCGTAACAGCAGCACGAACTCAAATGCCCATACAAAAACCAATGGGAATACTGTACGAAAGTTGATAGACGATGGCACGGAAACGAGGAAGCAATAAAGTTAATAAAGATGCCTGGCTGAATACCTATGCGGATATGATTACCCTGATCCTGGTGTTTTTTATCCTTCTTTATTCGATGTCTACCATCGATCAGGAAAAATACCGCATGCTGGTGGAAGCCTTCACAACCGACCCTGCGACGCTGGAACAGCTCAAACAGATGGATCAGGACAATATGGGACAGGGGGGAGCATCAGGAGAAATTGAAGGTCAAAATGGAGACCAGGAAGAAAGCGGTAAAATAGATAATCTGGATAAGCTGTATAATTATCTTAAAGATTATGTGAATGAAAATAACCTGCAAAATTCGGTTCAAATAGAAAAAGGTGAAAATCTTGTTTATGTAAGGTTCATGTCCTCATTGTTCTTTGAGGCCGACCGGGCCGTTTTGAGAACCGGGGGAACTGAAATTCTGGATTATGTAGGTAAAGCCTTGGGAGAGGTGGAGCCATATATAAAATTTATCCGGATCGATGGACATACTGCGGAAGCGGCACCTGGAACAAGTACGGTGGATAATCGGGGGTTATCGACAGACAGAGCAAATGAAGTGCTGCGATATTTAGAAAACCGCTATATCCATGAACCTTCCAAGTTGATGGCAGTGGGATATGGGTACTATCGGCCCGTTGCTCCCAACGACTCTGAAGAGAACAGAGCCAAAAACAGGAGAGTTGAAATCCTCATCGCACAGCAAGATGCGCTGCAAGATGAGTTGGATAGAATATACAGTCTTGATTCCGGTACCAGTTCAGGACAGGACAACGAGTAGGAGATAGCATTATGAGTGAAATTCTTTCCCAAAGTCAGATTGACAGCTTGCTGAGCAGTTTGACAAGTGGTATGAAGGAAATGGAACCTCCGGAGCAAAATGCGGGGAAAAAGGTTAAGGATTACGACTTCAGAAGTCCAAAGCTCTTTACGCGGGAACAACTGAAGCTTTTGTACAGCATTTATGAAAATTATGCCAGAATTCTATCCTCACATATCACCGGTATTCTGCAAACCTATACCCTTGTAGAAATCATAGAGGTAGAGGAACAGCAATATTATGAGTTCAATAATGCATTGCCCGACTCAGTGCTCATCGGCACAATCGACTTTTCTTTGAAAGAAGATCGAAACGAAGAAGATCTGGTGCTCATGGATATTTCAAAAGACATCGGCTTCTGCTGTATCGACAGGCTGCTTGGAGGATCAGGAAAACCGCTGGAGTCAGATCGGGAGTATACAGAAATTGAAATTGGCATTTTAGAGCATTTAATGCGCGGCATGGTTAATCTGATGAAAAATGTCTGGGTGGATTATCTGGAGGTAGCCCCCAGAATGATCAAGGTAGAAACAAACGCAAGAATTCTTCAGGGAATTAGTGCAGATGAAAATGTTGTTATTGTTGTAATGAATTTTATGCTCAATGAAACCCAAGGGAAAATGAATATTTGCATCCCTGCAACAACCCTTGAGACGATGTTTCGAATGAAGAATGCCTTGGGTAAAAAGAGAGAGCGAAGAGATCAGCTGCTGGAGGCGCAAAGAAAGAAAGATATCCTGAGCGAAATCAGCCAATCGGAGCTGGAAATCACAGCGATTCTGGGAACGATTGAGGTAATGTCAAGAGATTTGATCGATCTGGAGGTCGGAGACATCATAAAACTGAACAAACCTGAAAACTCTATGGTGGATCTGGCTGTGGGAGAGACCATATGGTTCCGGGGGGAGATGGGCTCCTACAACAAAAAGAGAGCCATTGCGATCAGGGAACCGATTAAGAGAGGAAGTGACCATATCAGATGACAAATGACAATGAAATGTACAAGTTGACACCGATGGAGGTCGATGTCATCGGTGAAGTAATGAATATCAGTATGGGCGCTGGCGCTACAGCGATGTCAACTATACTGGACCGAAAGGTGAATATTACAACACCGCGAATAGAAACCCTTGGAATTGAAGAATTTGAATTTTCATATCTGGAACCTGTAATCGGTGTTCTGATCAAATATGTGGAAGGAATCGACGGAACAAATGTCCTTCTGCTGCGAGAGGAGGATCTGAAGAAGATTCTTGGAAACCTTCTTTCCATGGATCCAGCTGAAATGGCGGAACTTGACGAAATTGGACTGAGCGCCGTTTCTGAGATCATGAATCAGATGATGGGTTCCGCAGCAAGCGCACTGGCGTCTTTCTTAGGGCAGATTATCAACATATCTCCTCCGGAGATTCTGGACACGACGGAGAACGTCAAGACGCTGTTTTCTTTAACAGGGGATTCGCTGGTTAGCATAAAATTTAATCTCAGCATAGATGGCCTGGTGGACAGCGAATTTATCAGTGCAATGGACCCGCTGCTGGCAAAAAAAATCGTCAAGATGTCCCTTGGCGCAAGCGCCATGGAAGATGAAGCAGATGATATCGCGGCAAGTGTCTCTGAGACAACCCATACAGTGCCGATGCAGGAAGCACCGGCAGCACCGCCGCCGCCAGCTTCCCCGGCATCAGCGCCGGCCTCGGCAGGATATGCTCCCCAGACTGCGCAGGCACCGCCTGGACAGCCGATACCGCAGGCACCCTACTCACCACAGCCTGCCATGCAGGAGATGCAGTATCAGCAGCCAATGTATTATGGAGAGCTCGCGGCACCTCCGATGTATATGGATCCGAGAGTTGCCATGGTTGATCAGGCCCCGAAACAGCAGGTGCAGGCTATGCCCTATAACTATAAGCCCCTTGGTGTTGCACAAAAAGCTGCCGAACTTGGAATTGATGACAACAATCTCGAATTGATCATGTCGGTTCCGGTTCAAATTACTGTTGAGCTCGGTAAAACGAAAAAGAAAATCAAGGATATTGCAGAACTCACTGTCGGAAATATCGTTGAACTGAACAGACAAGCTGGTGATCAGGTTGACGTTGTGGCCAACGGGCGTTTGATTGCAAGAGGAGACGTGGTGGTTGTAGATGACAACTACAGCGTCAGAATAACGGAAATCATCAAGGCGAAGGATAACGCCGAAGCAAATAAATAATAGATAAATGAAACGAGAGAGGTAAACAAAGATGGCAAAGATTTTGATAGTTGACGACGCAGCCTTTATGAGAATGATGGTAAAAGACAACCTAAAGAAAGCAGGGTACACAGATTTTCTCGAAGCAGGAGACGGACAGGATGCAGTGAATAAATACACTGAAAACAATCCTGATATGGTTCTGCTGGACATTACAATGCCGGTTATGGATGGCATACAGGCGCTTCAGGCGATCAAGCAGATCAATCCTCAGGCAAAGGTAGTGATGTGTTCCGCTATGGGTCAGGAAGGCATGGTTGTGGAAGCCATCAAACTGGGTGCCCTGGACTTTATTGTAAAACCCTTTAAACCGGAAAGGCTGATCCAAACGGTCAAGAATGTTCTGGGATAACCTGTGGAGGCGTGAACTTTGATAGGAGATATTATTTCAATGCTGTTCGCCCTGATCGGTATGGTTTGCATTATATTGCTTACATATTATGCCAGCAAATGGTATGCCAAGCGGATGGGGCCGATTGCAGGAGGAAAGCACATCAAGGTCGTTGACAGACTTGTGGTCAGCAAGACCGGCTCGCTTCTTATTGTTGATATCAGCGGCAGCCAGTACCTTTTAGGGGTAAGCGATCAAAATGTACAGATCCTGATGCAGCTGGAGCAGAGCATTCCCCTTGCCTCAAGTCAGGAACGGGGAGACGGTCTGAAAGGACTGATGGGCGTGGATGGTTTCAGAAACTTTTCCGATGCTCTCAAGAAATGGAAAGGTGTTGACTAGTTATGGAATTCGTCATCAACGGGCAGGGCTCCGACGCGGTAAAAATGATCATCATATTGACCATGATCAGTCTCGCACCCTTTTTATTATTAATGATGACTTGCTTTACCAGAATCATCATCGTTTTTTCCTTCTTGAGAAATGCGATGGGATTACAGCAGAGTCCTCCGAATCAGGTTCTCATTGGACTAGCACTGTTCATCACATTTTTTATCATGCAGCCGGTGTTTTCACAGGTCAATGAGACCGCATTACAGCCTTATAACGACGGGCTTATCGAAACGGAAGAATTTCTGGACAGGGCTGCCGTTCCAATGAAGGAATTTATGCTGAAACAGACTTCTGCCAATGAAGTGGAGCTTTTTAAAAATCTGTCAGCCAGCGAAGAAATCTCCGCATTGGAAGGAACCGATCTGCCAATGCATATCGTTGTACCGGCATTTATGACCAGTGAATTAAAGCGGGCATTTTTAATCGGCTTCCTGCTGTTCATTCCTTTCCTGGTAATCGATCTGATCGTAGCCAGTACGCTGATGTCTATGGGAATGATCATGCTGCCACCGGTTATGATATCGCTTCCCTTCAAGATCATGCTCTTCGTTGTGGTAGATGGCTGGGGTCTCCTGATTAAGACCCTTGTAATGACATATAACTGACGAAAGGAGTACTGCAAATGAATACGATTGAACTAACCGAAATATTCAGAGACGCTGTCCTGACGGGCTTTAAAGTTGCAGCTCCGATCCTGCTTGTGAGCATATTGGTCGGCCTGTTCATTTCCATTATACAGGCGGCTACCTCCATCAATGAACAGACCATGACCTTTGTACCAAAGTTGATTGTGATCGCATTGGTTATGATCCTTTTCGGAGGCTGGATGCTTCAGCAGATGGTAGACCTGGTGAACCGGATCTTTGAGTTTATTGGCACATCCATATAGCTTAAGAGAACAGGAGAATCCCATTTGGGATGCGCATGGGGGACTGGGTTGTTAAATGATTTAAATAGCTTTTATATTTTTTTATTTACAGGCTGCAGAATGGCGGGCGTTATCTTCATCAATCCGATCTTCGGAAGAAGAAATGTTCCCAGTATGGTGAAGATTGGCTTAGCGATGGGTTTGGCCCTGAATGCATCCTACGGGATGCTGGATATTCCGGTGGCAGATTATACCGTCATCGATATCCTGCTTGCTGTTACCAGAGAAATTGCAGTCGGGCTGGCGCTGGGCTTTGTGGTGCAGCTCTTTCTCTCCATATTCCATCTGGGAGGAGAACTCATCGATCTGCAGATGGGTGTCAGTATGGCACTGATGTATGATCCCACCAGCAATTCACAGATTTCTATCAGCGGAAATCTGCTGACGGTTATGTACACACTGTTGTTTTTTATTACCAACAGTCATATAAATCTTTTGGCCATTGCGGTCAAATCGTACCAAGTCGTGCCCATTGGCATCGGCGGAGTAAGCGAAAAAATCGGCATTTATTTTTTCGAACTCTTTGGACATATATTGGTCTATTCCATCCAACTGGCGTTGCCTGTCATTGTGACAGAGATTCTGGTTGAGGTGGCAGTGGGCATCCTTATGAGAATGGTGCCAAACATTAATGTCTTTGTCGTCAATCTCCAACTTAAGCTGATGGTGGGAATGATCGTGATTATTACAATCATACCAGTGTTGGTTCATTTTATGAGCAAGCTGAACATGATCATGATGGAGCGGCTGGAAAAGGTCCTTTTGTATTTTATGTAAGGGGGGATCACGTTGGCAGAATCGAATAAAACAGAAAAAGCGACCCCGAAAAAGAAAAAAGACGAACGAAAAAAGGGGAACGCGTTTCAAAGCAGAGACGTCGTCAGCTTGGCCACCATTATCGTTGGCTTTATCCTCATCAGCAAATTGGGAAGCTTTATTTTTTCACAGATCAGAGAGCTTTACCTGAGTGAGCTGCAGAAGATGAGCAACCTTTACACACTTTCGATTCCCAGCGTGCTTCAGATCATGCGGGAGTCCATGCTTGTGTTCTTCCTCGCTACTGTGCCGATTCTCATCGTATTGATGATAACAGGAATTGTGATGACAGGGGCGCAGACGGGCTTTCTTGTATCAGGAGAGCTGCTGCGATTTAAATATAACAGAATCAGTATGCTTCAAGGATTTAAACGGATGTTTTCCGTAAGATCTCTGGTGCAGCTGGTGAAGTCACTGCTCAAAGTGGCTGTTATCCTGTGGGTTATCTATACAAGCGTTCAGGATCTTTTGATTATAACCCCGGATATTTTAAATACAAATTTTGATGAGAGCATTGCTTTCATGTTGGACCGGATCATGTCCATCGTTTATAAAATCTGCCTGATATTTGTTGCCATAGCAGTCCTTGATTTCGCATATCAGAAATTCGATTATGAGCAAAAGTTGAAGATGACAAAACAGGAGATTAAGGACGAGTACAAGCAAACGGAAGGAGATCCGTTTATCAAGGGCAAGATTAAGGAAAAGCAGCGGAAAATGAGCATGAATCGAATGATTCAGCAGGTTCCGAATGCAGATGTTATTGTGAGAAACCCCACCCACTTTGCGGTGGCCTTGAAATATGACCTGGAAAAGGATATGGCTCCCATGGTCCTTGCGAAAGGACAAGATCATCTGGCCAAGCGGATCATTGCAGCAGGCGAGAAGCATAATATCCTGATCACGGAAAATAAGCCTCTGGCAAGAAGCTTATATGAAACTGTTGAAGTAAACTCTTATATCCCGGCCGAGCTGTATCAGGCTGTGGCAGAACTTATGGCTTGGGTATACAGCACGAGAGAAAAAGGTAAGAAAGCAGTATGAACATTCTAAAAAATGTAGTGGTTTTATTTGTTGTCATGATAGTGGCACTGATCATTATCCCGTTGCCTCCGATTTTTTTGGATTTTATGTTCATCTTGAGCATCGCGGTCTCCTTGATCATTCTGCTCACAACCATGTTCATCGGAGGGCCTTTGGACTTCTCTATTTTCCCGTCCCTCCTGCTGATCACGACCCTGCTCCGACTGGCATTGAACATCTCTTCTACTCGTTTGATTCTGTCAAACGGCGGAGAAGCGGGGCAGGTAATCGCTACCTTTGGTAATTTCGTACTGGGCGGCAACGCTGTTGTTGGATTTATCGTATTTATTATCATCGTAATCGTCCAGTTCATCGTTATCACAAAGGGTGCGGAACGAATTGCGGAAGTATCTGCGAGGTTTACGCTGGACGCAATGCCAGGAAAACAGATGGCGATCGATGCAGATCTGAGCTCAGGGCTGATCAACGAGCAGGAAGCAAGAGAAAGAAGAAAGTACATCCAGCGCGAAGCGGAATTTTACGGAGCGATGGATGGAGCCACGAAACTGGTAAAAGGGGATGCCATCGCATCTATTATCATAGCCATGGTAAACCTGATTGCAGGAACCATCATCGGTATGATCCAGGGAGGAATGTCCTTTACAGAGGTCCTTACCGTATATTCCATTGCAACAGTGGGTGATGGTCTTGTGAGTCAGGTTCCTGCGCTGATGATCTCAACTGCAACGGGTATGATCGTTACGAGAGCAGCATCAGACAGCAATCTCAACGAAGATGTAAAGAATCAGTTCCTCTCTCAGCCGAAAGTACTTTTGATCTCAGGGATTGTCATTCTGGCGATGTGTTTTATCCCAGGGGCACCCATTATACAGATTGGAGTGCTGGCATTGGTTCTCATCGCGCTTGGAATTAGCCTCATGCGCTCCACTGCCGTTCAGCAGCAGAAGGAAGAAGTCTCCGAAATGCAGGAATTTCTCGAAGAGGAAAGCAACGAAGCGAACTTTTACCGCAACATTGATAATGTGTATAATCTTTTGGGCGTGGAGCCCATTGAAATGGAATTCGGATATTCCCTGCTGCCGCTGGTTGACGAAGGAAGCGGAGGCAGTTTTATTGATAGAATCGTTATTTTCCGGAAGCAGTTTGCTCTGGAAATGGGCGTGGTGGTTCCCACCGTTCGGCTTCGGGACAATGGATTGATCAACCCCAACCAATACTTGATCAAGATCAAAGGGGAAGAGGTTGCCCGGGGGGAAGTTCTGGTGGATTACTATCTGGCCCTCGATCCGGGGAACTGTACAGGTCCTATTGAGGGCATCGATACCATTGAACCTGCTTATGGTATTCCCGGAAAATGGATTACTGAAAGTGAACGGGAGATGGCTGAAGTTTACGGCTACACAGTAATTGATGCACTGTCCGTGATCGTAACTCATCTGTCCGAAATGATCAAAAAGCATATTCATGAGCTGGTAAGCCGACAGGACATTAATATTCTCCTGCAGAACGTATCAAAGGCCAACCAGGCCATTGTAGATGACGTGATCCCGGGCGTGATCAGCGTATCGGATCTTCAGAAGATTCTTATGAACCTTCTGAAAGAGGGAATTCCCATCAGGGATATGGAAAGCATTCTGGAAACGCTGGGGGATCAGGGAATCGCCATTAAGGATACGGATTTGCTGACGGAATACGTAAGACAGAAGCTAAAGCGGACCATCACAAGAAAATATACGGATGGAGCAAGTATCAAGGTGATTTCTCTTGATCAGGGGATTGAGAATACCATTCTCAGTTCCGCCAAGAAAAGTGAGCACGGTACTTACCTCGCCATCGAGCCCCAGGTGGTTCAGCGAATCGTGGAAGGTGTATCAGAACAAATTGACAAGGTAAAAGATCTGATGCATCAGCCGGTGATTCTCACATCCCCCATTGTAAGAATTTATTTCAAAAGACTGATCGATCAGTTTATGCCGAATCTTACGGTGCTGTCCTTTAACGAAATCGACACCAATATACAGATTCAGGCCATCGGTATCATACAAATCAGAGATTAGCAAAACAGTATTAACCAGATTTTCAGGAAAAGAGGTGAGGTTTCATGTATTCTGCCGAAGTGAATGACGACGATAAACTCCTGCGGCTGTGGGACGGTTATAAACGGAATAAAAGCATTGAAGCAAGAAATGAAATTGTGTTACAATATACCAATCTTGTCAGGAAAATCGTTCTGAGATTCAAAGGAAGCTATAGCAATTTCGGGCAGCTGGACGATATGGTAAACCAGGGCATCATCGCTTTGATTGACGCCGTCGAAAAATTCGACCCCGATATGGGCAATAAGTTTGAAACCTTTGCATCTCTTAAAATAAAAGGTGCAATCATCGATTTTATGCGAAAGCAGGATTGGGTCCCAAGAAACCAGAGGAACCTCTCCAAGGAGCTGGATGAGATTTATAACGAATTGTACGCCGAGCGGGGATATGAACCTACAAAGCAGGAAATGGCGGATAAGATGGGGGTTACCCTGCCCAATCTGGATAAAATACTGCAGCAGAGGCATAACTCCATCATTCTCTCCTATGAAGAAGCGATAAATGAAAAAATGATGATCGCATCACCCCTAATCGTCAACGACAGCGATAAGGAGACGCCGGAAACAGGGCTTCTATATGATGAACTGAAGGAAAAGCTCATGGAGGCCATCGATCAGCTCAACGAAAAAGAACGGCTGGTTGTGTCACTCTATTATTATGAAAACCTAAAATTGAAGGAAATTGCGGAAGTCATGAGTATTACCGAATCCAGGGTTTCTCAGATCCATTCCGCAGCGATTATAAAGATGAAAAACCGTTTGAATAACTATTAAATTCTAATGGTAACTGTTCAGAAATAAGTAGGTTAAGCATTTGGATTGCGTCTGAAACCACCACCGATTGGCAAGGATGCAATACAAAAGCTTCACCATTCTCGAACAGTTACGATACAGGAGGTACCATAATGGTAAGAGGTCTTTACTCCGCAGCAGCGGGAGTTTTTACCCGGCAAAAAGCAATGAATACAATTGCAAATAATATCTCCAACGCCGCCACCGCCGGTTATAAAAGCAGTGTAACGGTGGAATCCAGTTTTGGAGAACATCTTGTTGCGAGAATGAGTAAACTGGAGGGGGTTTCAAGCAATAATATCGGGCCGGGTGCATTTATCACAATCAACAGTTCGGAAGAGACAGACTTTACCCAGGGCAGTCTGGAATCTACAGGCAGACCAGTGGATATGGCCATAAACGGTCAGGGTTTCTTTCTGGTTGAAAGCGAAACCTATGGGCCGGTACTGACAAGAAATGGTCAGTTTGAAGTCGACAGTGACGGGGATCTTTATCTCCCCGGTGTTGGGAAGGTACTGAATGATGGGGAAAACACCATTAACCTGGAGAACAGCAGCTTTACTGTCAGCCCGACAGGTGCAATCAGCGTTGATGGAGAAGAAGTGGACAGCCTCTATATTGCAGCGCCCGGAGAGGATGCTGTTTTGAAAAGCGTAGGTCCCGGCGTCTTTACCGTAGAGGATGCGAACTATGACCAGGCAGAGACTGAAAACTACTATTTAATGCAAGGCACTGTTGAAAAGTCAAATATCAATATCGCGAAGGAAATGAGCAGGATGATTGCAGGACAAAGCCATTACCAGGCTTGCACGCAGATTGTCAAAATGTATGATGCAATTAATCAGATCACAGTGAATCAAATCGGAAAGATCGGTTGATTTGTCTTAGATCCTATTTCAACTGACAGTATAATATAAGGAGAAAAAACATGATCAGAGGATTTTATTCAGGGGCATCCTGTATCATAAGCCAGCAGACGAACCTAAATACCATTGCAAATAACGTCGCAAATGTCAATACCACTGCGTTTAAGCCGCAGCAGGCCGCTTTCTCTGCGCTGATGTATGAAAGCCTCTACGGCGGAGGCGGTGAAGGCAATTATATCCAGACCGGGCATGGTGTCAGAGTTGAGAAAACCGGCACAGATTTTAATCAGGGTGACCTGATCAATACTAACCAGCCTATGGACTGTGCGATTCTTGGAAACGGATTTTTTGCCATAGAAAATCGGGAGGACGGAACCATAACCTACAGCCGCGACGGCAGCTTCAAAATCAGCCTGGATGATTCCGAATCTTATCTTGTAAACGCCGCAGGAAACTATGTACTTGATGCGGACGGTGAGCGGATCGTCGTCCCTGAAACGACCACTTCTAAAGATTCCAACGGGAACACTGTAACGGAAGGCGGTTTCAAATCTTCCATGGTGGGCGTTTACACCTTTCCAAACCAGTACAGCCTTGAAGTAATTGGGGGGAATCAGTACAAAGAAACAGAAGCTTCCGGAGAGGCTGAAGTCATGGAAACGCCTAACGTAAAGAGTGGATTCCTGGAAGGCTCCAGGGTGCAGATTGCGCAGGAACTTGTAAAAATGATTGAAGCGTCCAAAGGCTTTTCCTTCGGTTCCAAAATTGTACAAACTGCTGATGAAATGGAGAAAATCATCAATCAACTCCGATAAATCCTTAAGAATCAATTGACGATTCGTTTAGTTTCATCGAAACTTTTAGTGCAATATGATTAAAATCTGTGCTATGATCAAATTAGCAGGAAAAATCATGCAGCAGAATCGTTTCTTTGATTTTTTAACAGCAGTTTTTTCGTTCCGTTTCATCAGATTACAGAACATTTTTAACTGCTGGCCAGCGCGTGTCTGAAAACTGTTTGTGCCACAGGCGGCAATGAGTTTTCAGACAAGCCATAAGGTAAGGAGAGGAAAATGAACCAAGTCGAAACACCGCAAAATAGTCTGAATGAAGATGAAATTCCCCAAAGTAAACCGCCTACTCTAATCGAAGTCAGTTCCAGCGAGGATGGGATGACGGGCTACATTAAAATGGTCAAGCAATGTCCTGAGCCTGATCTGCCGACAAAAGAGCAGCTCATGGATGCGCTCACGGCGAATAAAATCATTTATGGCATCAAGGAGACCTCAGTAGAAAAACTGGCAGCAAGACCGATTTACAATATCAGGATTGAAGTTGCCAAAGGATTGGCACCGGTGGACGGGGAAGACGGCGAAATTACATACTTTGTAAAACGGGATTCAGAATACCATCCTGAGTATAATCTGGAGGGATCCATCGATTATAAGAATCTTGACTATTTTCAGATCGTGAGTAAAGACCAGCTTCTGGCTGAAATCAAAAAGGAGACGGAGGGTATCGACGGGAAAAACATCTACGGCGGTATTATGCCCTCCAGAAGCGGAAGACCCGCAGGCTCACCCGTTGGTAAGAACACACATCTGATTGAAAACAATACCCGGCTTGTGGCAGATTGCGACGGCGTAATTCGATTTCTCAGGGATTCGGTTGACGTAAACGATATGCTGAAAGTAAAATCCAGCGTAGACCAGCTGACCGGCAACATTAAATTTTCCGGTGACGTAACCATTGAAGGGGATGTCTGTGACGGCTTCTCTGTAAAATCAGGCGGTAATATCATCGTCAAGGGTGTTGTGGAAGATGCGGATATTGAGGCAGCAGGTAACGTTCATATTTCAAATGGAATCAACGGCGGAGGCCAAAATAAAATTTTTGTCGGCGGAAATTTGAAATGCAAATACATCGAACACGCGAATATTCATGTAGAGGGAAGTATTAACGCAGACTATATTATTGACAGCAATGTGACCTGTATGGGAAATATAGAGCTTGCCGGAGGCAGAGAGCTTGTGGCAGGAGGAGACATTAAGGTTCTTGGTCGGCTTCAAGCGAAAGACATTGGAACGGCCAGTGAAAGAACGACTAAGATCGAAGTATTAGGCGTAAAAATTATGGACACGGAATCTATAGATAAGCTGGTGCAGGAAAGGGACGAGCTTGGCGTCAAATTGCAGCAGCTGGCTGAGAGTACCGCGAAATTGAGCCAGTCCAGAATGGGCGCAGGAGAATCTGTCATGGAGCAGTTATCCATGGCGAAACGGCAGATCCTCACTTTAAAAGACAAAATTGAACTATTGAATTCGCAGATTCAGCAGCTCGAAAAAGACTGGACCATGGAATTCCCCGGCGCGATTCTATGTAAAAGAAAGATCTACCAGGGGGTAAAGATCAATTTCGGTGAAGAGAGGTTCCACTTTGAACTGGATAACATAGAACATTGCAGAATCTTTTGGAGTGAAGGAAATATTGTTCACGGTATGCTATAGGAAATCGGTCCTGAAAATGTGAGGTGAGAACAGCTTGGCGGATAATCGTTCTTATATAAAAATCAGCGTATTTTACTCAGAGGGACAAAAAACAATCTCCTCGAATAATATTAGTGCTCTTGATGACAGAATTATTCTGAGAGGGGAAGATTTTGATCTGGTTCCTCATAAATCCATAGTGGACGTAGCAGGTTATCTAAAAGACGGAGTTGTTTTCATGAGCGGAAGGATAACCCTTTCCACGACATCTCAGGTCAACCTGGATATTATAAAAACTGACAACAAACAGGAGAGAAGAACCTATTTAAAAGTCAAGGCAGATTTAAAGACGAAGCTCCTGAGAGCTTATTCCAAGGGAAAGCGCAAACGATCCTATCGGATTGATGAAGTGATCCAAACGAGAGACATCAGTCTGGGAGGTATCGCTTTCTTTTCCAATCGTACACTGCTAAAAAAACAAATGATAACCATTGATTTTAATTCCATAAAGCCGGGTTTTATTGCAAAGGCGGAAATTCTAAGAAAAGAAAGAGGACCATTTGCAGGCTTCCGCTTTAAATATGGATGCCGTTTTTTGGATGTTGGAGGCGAGGAAGAACGGGTTCTCTGTGAGTTTGTATTTAAAAAACAGCTCGAAAATCATAGAAAATTAACCCTGATGCAGGATGACATGAACTAGAAAATGACGAATGGAGGCGGGACTGATGTCCAAAACAGTTGCTATAACAAATCAAAAAGGCGGTGTGGGTAAGACGTCCACGGCAAGTGCGGTAGTCAGCGGTTTGGCTGAGAAAGGCTACAAGATTCTGGCGATTGATCTTGACCCTCAAGGTAATTTAGGATTTTGTCTTGGCGCCGAAATAGACAACAGCCCGACGGTATACGAGCTGATGAAAGGGACGGTTCCTGTTGAGCAGGTAATCCAGCGGAATCAGAATATTGATATTATCCCATCCAATATTCTGCTCAGCGGAGCAGAACTGGAATTTTCACAGCTTGGCAGAGAATATCTGCTGAAAAACGGGATTGCTCCTGTCAGAGACAATTATGACTATATTGTGATTGATACCCCACCGGCATTAAATATCCTTACCGTCAATGCTTATACGGCCACGGATAATATTATTATCCCAATGATTCCGGAGATTTTAAGCCTTCTTGGAATTTCACAGCTGAGAGAAACCATTGAATTGGTAAAAGGGATTTATAATCCTAAAATTGAAGTACTGGGCATTCTTTTAAATAAATATGACAAGCGAAGAATCCTTACAAAAGACGTGGAAGAAATGGCAGAGATTATCGCAAAAGAACTGTATACAAAAGTATTCAAAACCAAAATTCGCTCCTCTGTTTCGGTGGCGGAAGCACCTGCTCATGGAGAAAGCGTATATAAGTATTCTCCAAGAGCAAATACGACAAAGGACTATCGTCAGCTTGTTGATGAGTTGATTACTCAGAAGGGAATGAAACTGGATGGCGAAGAAAAGCAATAAAACAGAGCACGTTCTGAAGCTGATTACAAAAAATGATGATGCGGATCAGGACGATCTGTTTGGTTTGCAGCAGGAGTTTGCCGGGAGCAGCAGTTCTGATCCAGCTTCCAAACCGGACGAGCCCCTCAAAGCGGAGAAGCCGAAGCGGGGAAAAGGCGTTAAGACCGAAGAACCAACTTCTGTAGGAGCGCTCCAGGAAAAAGCTGAGATACCGAAAAAGCCAGCAGAAACGGTGGAAGCGGTCAGGGAGGCAACTGAAAAAGCAGAGGTGCGCAAGGAGACAGCGAGCGCCGAAGCTTCGATTAAAGAAACCGAAGATACAGCAGCGGTAACCCAGAATGCAGCACCTAAAACAGCTTCAGCCTCCGGGGCTATTGAAGCGGATAACGGGGCCAGTGCCATTCTTTGCGAGCGCGGACACCTGATCAATCTGGCAGAGGTATTGGTGAAAGAAAAGGTTGCACTGGTAATGGAAAAAATGAAAGTGTGCACGTGCAGAACCTGTGTCAATGATATCCTGGCACTTACTTTAAATACACTGCCTGCGAAATACGTAACAACCGATACGGGCAAGCAGTACCTGCAACTGGATACTTATAAAAAGCAATATGAAACAGATATACTGGCCGCATTGACCAAGGCCTGCGTCCGTGTCAAGGCTTCCCCGAGACACGTGAAAGAATGAGGTGAAGATTTGTTAAGTAATTATGATGAACTGAATGACGTACAGATCGACGTTCTGAGAGAAATCGGCAATATCGGAGCAGGGAATGCTGCTACTGCTCTTTCTACCATTTTGGATGAACGGGTTGAGATCAGTCTTCCCAGAGTAAGAATTACCGATTTTGACACCGCGGTCAACGCCCTTGGCGGTGCTGAGACCATGACCGTCGGTGTGCTTGTAAACTTTTCCGGTGAAGCCAACGGTATGATCATGTTTCTTCTCAATATGGAAGATGCAAAAGCCATTATGAGTATCCTGATCCAGGACGACGGAGGGGACGACGGACAGCTGAGCGAACTGAAACTTTCTGCCATCAAGGAGATCGGCAATATTTTAGGTTCCTCATACATCAATTCTATCTCCACGCTTACTGGGCTGACCATCAATATATCCATTCCTTATATCGCAATTGATATGGCGGGTGCACTGATGAGTGTGCCGATTATAGAGTTTGGGTCTGTAGGTGACAAGGTCATGTTCATTGAAGAATGCTTTTCCGCCGAAGAAAATAATCTGACCAGCAACATTATTATGTTCGCTGAAATCGAAACACTTAAAATAATAATGGAAAGATTAGGACTTGAAATATGAGCGAATTACTGGTCGTTGGAATTTCTGACTATAAATTGGCCAGATGTCCGAATGTGTTTGTGACTTATGCGCTCGGGTCGTGTGTAGGAATATGTTTATATGACAGGCAGGCTAAGGTTGGCGGATTATCCCACATCATGCTTCCTGAAAGCAGTATGTTTTCAAAGAACGAAGTAAACAGAATGAAATTTGCAGATACCGCAATTGTGGATCTCGTCAGAGAATTGACAAGGCTTGGCGGTAACAATAGAAGACTCGTAGCTAAAATTGCAGGGGGCGCTCAAATGTTCGAAGTTCAGCCGGGCAGCGCCATTGGAACCATTGGTGAGAGAAACATTGTCAGCGTAAAAAACACATTACATAGTTTGAATATACCGATAATAGCGGAAGATACCGGTTTGAACTACGGGAGAACCGTCTATTTCGATCTTGATACAGGAATTATGAAGGTACAGTCTCTCAGCAGAAGTATCAAAGAATTTTAGGAATGTTTTCGGATTTGAAGTGACGGCGTTAAGTTTTAGCACTTACGGCCGATATATAAACTACGGAGACTGCATCCAGTGTATTGAAAGGAGAACAACAATGTCTGATGTTTATGATGAAAGCAAAGTATTAGAAGAGGATACCCAGCACGGCAGATTTCTGACCTTTACTTTAGAGGATGAGGTATATGGGATCGAAATAAAATATGTTACCGAAATCATCGGAATCCAGTCCATTACCAAAGTTCCTGAGGTGCCGGATTATGTAAAGGGCATCATCAACTTAAGAGGAAAAATTATTCCAGTGATCGATGTCAGGTTGAAATTTGGAAAACAGCCCATGGAATATGACGACAGAACCTGTATCGTTGTAATTGACATCAGTGAGGTTTCCGTCGGATTGATCGTAGATAATGTAGATGAAGTATTGACCATCGACGATCAGGATATCGCAGCACCTCCGGCCAATAAAACAGGATTTGAAAACAGATATATTAAAGGAATAGGTAAGGCGGGAGAACGGGTGCAGCTGCTTTTGGACTGCGAAAAGCTCTTGAAGACAGACGAAATGGAAATGATTGAATCCATCCACTAATAATAAAATTTTATCCTGTGCAGTACTGATAAGCGAGGTATGCAGGGAAACCTAAAATAGAACAGTGGTAAGTGAAAAAGCCAGCTAAATACTGATCTCAACGGTATGGCTTTTTCTGTTGTTTTGATGAGGAAATATCTGATTTTCCCTGCGTTTGGCATTGTGAAAAACCGGGTATATGCTATCTACACAGCCAATGGGTGCGGGATTGCAGTTGTACGCGTTCTGCCTGAGGAGAGAAGGAAAGGAGTTAATTGAATGAAAGTGTCACGTAAAATAAAAGTGCTTATAGTTGATGATTCACTTTTGTTTAGAGAAACTCTGGCCAGAGAAATTGGGAAGGATTTTGGAATTGAGGTAGTCGGAACTGCAGAAGATCCGTTTATGGCAAGAGATAAAATCTTGGAACTTAAGCCGGATGTTGTTACTTTAGACGTAGAGATGCCGAAAATGGATGGAATCGCTTTTCTGAAAAAGCTGATGCCCCAATATCCGTTGCCGGTGATCGTCGTAAGTTCGATTGGAAAAAATGTTTTCGAAGCCTTGGATGCAGGTGCAGTGGATTTTGTTACAAAGCCAGACGTAAGCAAGCAGGGTGGAATGAACTCCTTTATAAATGAGCTTATTGTAAAGATTAAAATTGCCTCAACCGCAAAGGTAGGCAGCTATAAGAAAGATTATGAAGCCGCTCGTATTGTATCCCAGCATGGAACGGACATTTCCAGTATGATTTTAGCAATCGGTGCTTCCACGGGAGGGACAGAGGCGATCTACAATGTAATCACCGCGTTTCCAAGGGATATGCCCGGAATTCTCATCGTACAGCATATGCCGCCGGTTTTTACCAGACTTTATGCGGACAGGCTGAACAATTCCTGCAAACTTGAAGTAAAGGAAGCGCAGGATGGTGATCTTGTGAAGCCAGGCAGGGTGCTTGTAGCTGCAGGTGATTACCATATGCGGCTTGCCAAAGGGCCTACGGGCTACTATGTCAAGTGTGCCCAGGGGGAAAAGGTAAATGGACACTGTCCTTCTGTGGATGTACTCTTTGATTCTGTTGCAGACGTAGCGAAAGAAAAAGCCATCGGGGTCATATTGACAGGGATGGGTGCTGACGGAGCAAAGGGCTTGATGAACATGAGGAAAAAGGGTGCCTATACCATCGGTCAGGATGAAAAGTCTTCCACAGTCTATGGAATGCCCATGGTTGCATATAATATCGGCGCTGTTGCCAAGCAGCTGCCTTTGGATCGAATTCCCCAGGAAATTTGCAATCACTTATCGATCAAATGATCGAATTGATGCGACGTATAATCAACTCTTGATTGATATTTGGTTATGAATGCAAAAATAATTAATAATAAAGTGAAAAAAATCTACAATTATCAAAAATTGTGGATTTTTTTGTTAAGTAATCGCATAAGCAACCGATAAAGTAATGGGCATTTTTAGCAGAGGTCAGAGACAAATGAGTTTCCCTGGCGGAGTGGCGTCAGCCACTTTTTTTGTGTTTGTAAGAAAGCAATCCGGGCGACCGAAATTGACCTATATAAAAAGAGGAGAGGAATTATATGTTACTAAAGTTATTATCCATCCGATCAAAGCTGGGGATTTTGATTGTCCTGCCGCTTTTGGCCGCGATTACCGTGACCCTTGTGGGCTTGTTTTATGTAAATCAAATAAGTGCGAGTCTTACAAAGAGCCTTTATGAAGAGAGCTTTAACAATATCTCGCTTGTACTGAATGCAGAAGGCGATCTTTTCCAGGCCAGAGACAGTATCAATGGAGTGCTGCTTGACGACAGCAAAGGATTGATGGATCCGGCACTGAAACTGAAATATACGAAGGAGTTTAACGGGTATATCTCAAAAATTCAGGAGTGCACCGGTAATACTATGGATATTTTAGCGGAGGACAAAGCTCGCTGGGATGCCATAACCGATGAGGCTACCGGCATGACAGCTTTTGAGCATTACGGAGCCTTTGAAAAAGATTTTGATGCATGGGTGAAACTATCCGGACAAATTGCCAACACCTATACAATGGACAGTAATTGGGCCAAACTCTTTGAAAGTTCCCTGGAGCATCTGGATGCGCTGAGCAGACTTGTAGAAGCCGGAGCCAGAGATGAGATTCAGCGCAATGAAATGAGCAAAAACACAATGGTGATGATCATGGCAGGTATCAATATCGGTGTACTGCTTATCACCTCAATCCTTTCTATTTTTGTTGTCAGATCCATCACCGGGCCATTAAAAAAATCTGTCCTCATGCTGCAGGAGATGGTGCGGGGCAGGTTGAGCAGAAGGCTAAATCTCGATCAGAGAGACGAAATTGGTATTATGGGGAAAACCCTTGACCAATATGCGGACAATCTACAAAAAAACGTAATAGGCACCTTGAAGCGAGTTTCTGAAGGGGATTTGGATATGGAAATTGAGATCACTGATTCCGAGGACGAAATCAGCCCTGTAATCAAAAATACCATAGACAATTTGAAAGCCCTTGTAGGCGAGGCTGAAAAGCTGACGGCTGCAGCTGTGGCGGGAGATCTTGAAGTGCGGGGAAATGCAGCGCAGTTCCAGGGCGGGTATCATGATATTGTTGCCGGGGTTAATGCAGCATTGGATGCTCTGATTGATCCATTGAAGGTTGCGGCAAACTATATGGACAGAATAAGCAAAGGAGACATCCCGACCATCATAACCGATGATTACCGGGGTGACTTCGATCAAATCAAGGAGAATATCAATACTTGCATCCAGACGGTCAACCATCTTGTTGTGGGGATGGACGAGCTGTCTGAACTGACCATCAAAGGCAATCTTCTGGCGCGGGCGGACGAAAGCATGTTTGAAGGAGATTTTGCGAAGATCGTGAACGGCGTTAATCTGACCCTTGATACTCTGGTAGGTTATATCAACGAGATGCCCGCTCCCGTAACGATCATTGATCAGGAATTCAATATTTGCTATATCAATCATACAGGCGCTTCTCTTCTCGAACAATCTCAGGAAGAAGTCATCGGAAAAAAATGCTGGGATCAGTTCCAAACGAGCCAATGTCATACGGAAAACTGTGCCTGTGCCCAGGCGATGGAGCGTGATGAACGCGTTACGTCGGAAACGGACGCGCATCCCTGCGGTAACAACCTTGAGATTCAATACACAGGAATTCCCATCAAAGATCGCAATAATCAGGTCATTGGAGCTATTGAGCTGGTTACGGATCAAACAAATATTAAAAATGCAGCAAAGGTATCGGAGAAGCAGTCACGCTTCCAGCTGATGGAAGTAGAAAAGCTGATCCATAATCTTGAAAAGATTTCCGTAGGGGATCTGGAATTGTCGCTGCGTGTGGAAAACACAGACCCGGATACGGCTGAAATCGGATTCAACTTTGAAAAGATCAATCAGAGTCTGGAGCAGAGTGTCAATGCATTGCGTTCCATGATGAACGATGTACAGATGCTGGCCAGGGCAGCAGTGGAAGGAAGACTCGATGTAAGAGCAGACGTAGAACATCATCAGGGGAGTTACCAGACAATTGTTGGCGGAGTAAACGAGACTCTGAATGCGGTTATCGCACCGGTTAGCGAAGCTTCCCGGATACTGCAGGAAATGGCAAAGGGCAATTTACACATCGGTGTGGAAGGGGACTATCAGGGTGATCATGCTGCACTCAAGAATGCGCTGAATGAAACCATCGGTAATATGAGGAGCTATGTCAGTGAAATCTCCCATGTTCTTGCCGAGATCAGCAGCGGAAATCTGGATCAGGTAATTACGGCAGATTACAAAGGAGATTTTATCGCGATCAAAGACTCTTTGAATCAAATTGTATCCTCTTTGAGCCAGACCATGAGCGACATTCGGGAGGCAGCGGACCAAGTAGCAGCAGGCTCAAGACAGGTATCCGACGGAAGCCAGGCACTGTCTCAGGGTTCCACAGAGCAGGCCAGCTCCATTCAGGAGCTGACGGCATCCATTGCTGAAATTGCATCTCAGACAAAGCAGAATGCACAACACGCAAATCAGGCAAGTGCGCTCGCGTCAGCGGCAAGAGACAATGCGGAAAGAGGCAATGATCAGATGAAGGAAATGCTGAATTCCATGACGGAAATCAATGCTTCCTCCGCTAATATTTCCAAGATCATAAAGGTCATTGACGACATCGCATTCCAAACCAATATTCTGGCGCTGAATGCAGCAGTAGAGGCGGCAAGGGCAGGTCAGCACGGTAAGGGCTTTGCAGTGGTTGCAGAAGAAGTCAGAAACCTTGCAGCACGAAGTGCGGAAGCGGCCAGACAGACCACGGATCTCATCGAAGGCTCCATCAATAAGGTGCAGGCAGGAACAAAGATTGCAAATGAAACTGCGGAGGCCCTTTCGGAGATCGTAGAAGGCATCGAGAAGTCTGCAAGCCTTGTCGGCAATATTGCGGAGGCTTCCAACGAGCAGGCCACGGGAATTGTTCAGATCAACAAGGGGATTGAACAGGTGGCACAGGTGACACAGAACAACTCTGCTACGGCAGAGCAGAGCGCTGCTGCCAGCGAGGAGCTTTCCGGGCAGGCGGAGCTGCTGAAAGAAATGGTTGAAAGGTTCAAAGTGAACAACGGAACAGCATCCTTGCCAGTGCATGAAATTCATCTGTCAGAATATATGGAACATCAAGTTTTGGAATCACCTGTCATCAGGTTGGACGAAGAGGAATGCGACAAATATTAGAGGAAGCGGTAAATGAGAGGCAGGATTCCCCTGCCTTTTATTTCTTCCGGTTAATGATAGCAGGACAGGGTATTATTAGAACAACTTCAGGAACGGGCAGAACCACATTAAAATTTATAAGAGATAGGAATGATAACGTGTGCCTTTCGGCACGAACAAATGAGGAGGTTATGGTATGAAATTGACATTATCGAAAAAGATAGCGATAATTTTCGGAATCCTGATTGTACTTGTATCAGGTGTTTTAGGAGGTGCAGCAATTCAACTGAGCTCATCTGCACTGTTAAAGTCTCAAAATGACATGATGCTGAACTATGCAAAAGAGTCAGCAAACTATTTTGCTGCTGTGGAAGAAAAGAATCTTCAGGTTCTCAATGAGGTGGCTGCCAGAGCCCGAACCCAAACCATGGACTGGGAAAGCCAAAAGCAATCTCTTGAGCCGGATATCGAAAGACTTGGGTATCTGGATATGGCGGTGGTTACGCCAGACGGAACAGCAACCTATGTGAGCGGAGAAACCGCACAGCTGGGAGACCGGGAATATATCAAAAAAGCCCTGGATGGACAGGTTAATGTATCCGGTGTACTGATCAGCAAGGTGACAGGCAAACCGGTTGTAATGGAAGCAGCTCCTATTTACCGTGAAGGGAAAATCGCAGGGGTTCTTCTTGGAAGAAGAGACGGTGCATATCTCAAGACCATCACAGATGCTCAGGGGCTGGGAGAACGTGGTTATGCATTTATTTTAGGGAAGGACAGTACAATCTATTCCCATCCCAACGAAACGTTGATTCTGGATCAGGCAAATGTATATGCAGATGTCGAATCTGGTGGTGCACTAAAGGAATACGGACTGGCGCTTAAGGAACTTGGGCTGGGAAACAGCGGAATTGTGAGCTATCATTTCAATGGGGAACAGAGAATTACGGCAATGGCCCCGATTCCCGGAACGGACTGGGTGATCGGAATTGGAAACTATGAGAAGGACATGCTGGAAGGAATCAACGCACTGCGCTACACACTGCTTCTGCTGTCACTCCTGGTCGTTGCGGCGGGAATTGTAATTGCACTGATTGTGGGGAGCAGGATCAGCAAGCCCATCAGAGGCTTGCGCGTTATGGCAAATCAGGTTGCGCTGGGAGATGTTGATATCGATGCCAGGACCAGCCTGAAAGACGAAGTGGGTGACCTGATTACCGCTTTTGGGGAAATGGCAGACAATATTAAAATGCAGGCAGAAGCTGCCCGCAGAATAGCCGCGGGAGATCTCTCCATGGAAATCAAACCAAGGTCAGAAAAAGACGTTTTGGGATACAGCATGATTGCGGTTCAAAATACTCTAAAAGACCTCGTGGATGAAGCGGAACAGCTTACTGCAGCAGCAGTGGCCGGTAATTTGGAGCATCGAGGAGACGCGGAACATTTTACCGGAGGTTATCGTGAAATTATTACCGGATTTAACAGCACTATTGACGCGATTGTAGCCCCTCTGAACGTAGCGCTGGAACTCATTGATAAGATGGCAAACGGCCAGGATCCGGGGGATTTGGAAAATCACTATCCAGGAACCTACGGTGTCTTTATCGGAAATCTGCTCCTGGTGCGGGAAGCTCTGCAGACGCTGCTCAGCGAAGCCCTTGGTCTGGTGGAAGCTGCTAAGGAAGGGACCCTCTCCTATCGGGCGGATACGGGCAAACTGAAAGGCGGATATGCTGAAATTGTGGGAGGTATTAACGACACCTTAGATGCACTGATCAATCCGCTGAACATCGCAGCAGGATACATAGAACAAATCGGCAGAGGTGAAATTCCAAATAAAATCACTGAGGCATATCAGGGTGACTTCAACGAAATTAAAAACAGCATCAATTCCTGCATCGACGGTCTGGATGGGCTCCTTGAGGGGAGAGACGTTCTGGCTGTGATGAAATACAATGACTTCACCAGAAAGGTCAATGGAACATATCAGGGAATTTATGCTGAGATTGCTGATTCCGTCAACACGGTGTCGGATAAATTCCACGATATTATTCAGCTGGTGCATAATATCGCCTGCGGCGACCTTCACCAGCTTGCAGAATTTAAGGCCATTGGAAAGCGCAGTGAAAACGATGATTTGATGCCAGCCTTTACCATCGTTCTGGAGAGCATTAAAGCGCTGGTGGATGAGACGGCAATCCTCTCGTCCGCAGCTGTTACTGGGCAGCTGGATACAAGGGGAGTTCCTGAAAAGTTCGAGGGCGAGTATGCAAATGTTATCCGCGGAATCAACGAAACCTTGGATGCGGTCATCGCACCGGTGAACGAAGCTTCAGCGGTGCTGCAGGAAATGGCAAGGGGCAATCTGCAGCTCAGCATGGAAGGCGACTATCAGGGGGATCACGCAGCCATCAAGAATGCGCTGAATGAAACCATCGATAATATGAGAAGCTATGTCAGCGAAATTTCCCATGTTCTGGCTGAGATTAGCGGCGGAAATCTGAATCAGGCTATCACAGCAGATTACAAGGGTGACTTTGTGGCCATCAAAGATTCGCTGAATAACATCATTCTGTCTCTGGGACAGGTAATGGGTGACATCAGCGAAGCGGCAGAGCAGGTTGCGGCAGGCTCAAGACAGGTATCCGACGGAAGTCAGGCACTGTCTCAGGGCTCCACAGAGCAGGCCAGCTCCATTCAGGAATTGACTGCGTCTATCGCGGAAATCGCATCCCAGACGAAGCAGAACGCGCTGAATGCAAATCAGGCCAGTGAACTGGCGGCAGATGCCAGAGACAATGCAGAAAAGGGCAATGACCAGATGAAGGAAATGCTGAACTCCATGGTGGAGATCAACGATTCTTCTGCAAATATCTCAAAGATCATTAAGGTCATAGACGACATCGCATTCCAGACCAACATACTGGCGCTGAATGCCGCGGTAGAAGCAGCAAGGGCAGGTCAGCACGGAAAAGGGTTTGCGGTTGTTGCAGAAGAGGTAAGAAACCTGGCCGCAAGAAGTGCAGCGGCTGCCAGAGAGACCACGGAGCTCATCGAAGGTTCCATCGGCAAGGTTCAGACCGGAACCAGAATTGCAAATGAAACGGCAGCTGCACTTTCGCAGATCGTGGAAGGAATTGAGAAGTCTGCAAGTCTGGTGGGCAATATCGCAGAGGCTTCTAACGAGCAGGCCACGGGAATCGCTCAGATCAACAAGGGAATTGAGCAGGTATCTCAGGTGACGCAGAACAACTCTGCAACAGCAGAGCAGAGTGCTGCAGCCAGCGAGGAACTTTCCGGACAGGCAGAGCTGCTGAAGGAAATGGTGGGAAGGTTTAGCATAAACCAAAACAGCAAAGCCCTTCCCGGCAGTGGCAGAAGAGAACTTTCCGCAGGCACTTCGGGTGTGAATGACGATTTTCAAAACGAGAGATTGCTGACCGGTTCAGGAATACCGGAAGTGAAAATCGTATTGACAGATGACTTCTTTGATAAATATTAAACGCTGTCTCCGCTGAAATTTGAAGGAAAATACCCACATTCCATTAATTGTAAGAAAAAGACTCTTAAGTTGTGCCAAAATGTGCCGATAAATACAGAGTAATACTAGTTTCATACTCGTGATAATACGGGAAGGTGGGTTAAATGAAGAAGTTCAATGCGACTGAATCAGCTGAACATGGTTTGCAGGAGCTGAACGGCTTGAATACGAAGCTGATGAGCCTAAGTGGAAGCATGGAATCGGTCAGAGCGGTAATCCGTGATTATGACGCCCTGATCAAGCAGGTTTTCCATAAAATCAAATCGGTGCAGGGAATTGCCAACAAGACAAATCTTTTGGCGATCAATGCATCCATCGAAACCATACATGCATCAGATCTGTTGGCCAGCTTTGAAGAGATCGTAGAGAAAAATCTGATCATTCAGGCCAAAATCATATCGCAGATTCTGGAATATGATCCTGATTTCTTTTATCAGGATGGAGGCATCCTTGCCAGAGAATGCGGTATGGAGGAATTCTATGTAACTGATGGTGAAGGTATTGTTCAATTTACCAATATGCCTTCATGGAAAAACTCAGCATTAAAGTCCTCTGAAATCCTGAGAATCCTGAAGAACCCTGAGTTGGAAATTGCATTGCCTGCTGTTGGAAACGGGTTTGACAGCGAGCAGTATAAAGCAGTGGGAATTGCCAGAACGGATCAGCCCGGGATTATTCAAACCGGTGCCCATTTTGTCCGTCCCAAAGGCCAGCTTGCAATCAACGGCTTTGGAGTCGTTGCACAGGAGGCAAAGCGGCTGGCTGATGTTTCAAAAGAGATTTCTGCCAGGATTACATCACTGACCAATGAACTTGGACAAATGCTGGACAGATTGAAAAATAATTATGAAGAGGCTGACAGAGGTGTCTCAGGCTGTGCCGAGATTGCTGAATCATCGGAAGGGAGCAGCCTGGATGAACAGAAAGAACGGCTGGAAGATCGTCTTAGCGATCTCAAAGACAACCTGCGTCAGCTTGAGAGAGATTTTGATGAATCGAGAAGGTTTTTTAAGAATATCATATCACCGCTATCAGAACTGATTAACATCGCCCGGCAGACAAATCTCCTCGGTGTGCGGGCCGCCATTGAAGCAGCTCATTCCACAAATGACAAGCAGGATTTTGATAATTTGCTGAATCGTCATATGACAGCGGAAGCCAAGCTTATAGCGCTTTTGATCGAAAGAAGGCCGGATATCACCATCGATGACATGGAAGTACTGGGGGAGAAGATTGAAATTGCAGAGATGTGGATTACCGATGAAACCGCCACCGTCGAACTGACCAACATCAGAGCAGGAAAGGGTTTTGTCTTCCAGAATGAAGGGCAGACTGCGCCCTTTATGAGGCTTCTTGCAAATCCTAATCTCGTCGTATCTCCGCCGCCATCACTTCGAACACTGGACAATCGAGTATTCAAGTATGTTGGCGTTGGAAGGAAAGATAAACCGGGAATTCTTCAGGTAGGAATCCCCTCAAAATTGTATGGAGAAAGTACTGCGGAAGGCTTTTCTGTCGTAGCGAAACAAATCAAAAACCTGGCTGAACAGTCCAGGGAATCCACGACGGAAATCCAGGCAATTGTGGAGGAGATGGACTATAAAGCAAAGAAAGCAGAAGAACAGATGAACGTCGTGCAGCGCTACCGGACAGAAGTGGTCCATGAACTGGAACGATTAAAATAGGCCGCTATCTACGATAAGTACGATGAAAAAGGACCGATCGATTTGGCCGGCAGTTAACGATAGAACAGACAAATAACAATAAGGCAGGCAGATAAGAAAAGCAGGGTGTCAAACGGTTTGACACCCTGCTTGCTTATCAATTAGATGATTCGAAGGGTCCAATCTTCAATGTTCCATACATCTGTAATCCAGTCCTGATAAAATTCAGGTTCATGGCATACCAGCAAAACGGTTCCCTTAAAATCCATCAGCGCTTTCTTTAATTCTGCTTTCGCTTCAACATCCAGATGGTTCGTCGGTTCGTCCAGAACCAGCCAGTTGGATTCTCTCTGCATGAGCTTGCAAAGTCTTACTTTGGCATTCTCGCCGCCGCTCAGAACTTTCATCTGACTGGTGATGTGCTCGGTGGTCAGTCCGCACTTTGCAAGAGCGGAGCGAACCTCGGCATTGGTGTAAGAGGGGAATTCTCTCCAGACGGATTCCAACGCGGTTTCCGAGCTGTCTCTGTCAGCTTCTTGCTCAAAGTAGGCAGGCTGAAGGAAATCACCCAGTTCCAGATTTCCCTCCAGGGTATTAATTTTTCCAAGAATGGATTTTAGCAGCGTCGTTTTTCCAAGGCCGTTGGTACCGACTACCGCAATTTTCTGGCCCCGCTCCAAGGCAAAACTAACAGGTCTTGTTAGAGGCTCGTCATAACCCAAAACAACGTTTTTGCCTTCTACGATAAAACGGCTTGGGGTTCTTGCCTCCTTAAATTCGAAAAATGGCTTTGGTTTCTCCCTGGGCCGTTCCAGGACCTCCATTTTATCAAGCATTTTCTGACGGCTGTTGGCCATGCCTCTGGTGGCAACTCTGGCCTTGTTCCTTGCAATGAAATCTTCCATCCGTTCGATTTCCTGCTGCTGCTTTTCGTATGCCTTTAATTCCTGATTTTTCTTTACCGCATACATCTGCATAAATTTCTCGTAATCGCCGGAATAGCGTGTCAGCTCACCTTCGTTTACATGATAGATGACGTTTATGACGGAATTTAAAAACTCCATATCATGGGAGACGAGAATGAAACTATTCTCATACTCCTGCAAATAACGCTTCAGCCACTCAATATGCTCGGTATCAAGATAATTGGTAGGCTCGTCAAGAATCAGAATGGAAGGATCTTTCAGCAGAAGCTTGGTCAGCAATACTTTGGTGCGCTGGCCGCCACTTAAATCCGATACGTCTTTATCCAAGCCGATGCTGCCCAGTCCAAGTCCGTTTGCAATTTCTTCAATTTTGGCATCGAGGGTATAGAAACCGCTGTGCTCCAGTATTTGCTGAATCTCACCGGCATCCTCCATCATGGCATCAAGATCATTGTCTGCTGTTGCCATGGCGTCATAAAGAGAAAGCATTTCCTTTTCAAGGTCATACATCCCCTGAAAAGCTTCCCGCAACGCATCTCTTATGGTCATTCCCTTCTTCAGCGTGGAGTGCTGATCCAAATAGCCTACCGTTACCCGCTTCGACCATTCGACTTTGCCCTCGTCCGGTACGAGCTGCCCTGTAATGATGTTCAAAAAGGTTGTCTTTCCTTCACCATTGGCACCGATCAGACCGATGTGTTCCCCTTTTAAAAGACGAAAGGACGCATCTTCCAATATTCTTCTCCCGCCAAATCCGTGGGTTACATTTTCTACTGTCAATAAACTCATGAAACTCTCCTGAATATGTGATCAATATAAATTTCTCTTGTACTTATTTATGATAACAAAATACCACACTATTCTATCGATTTATGCACCATCTGTCAATGGAGATGAATTTAATGGGGAAATGTCCTCATTTACTTGACTTTGGGGTACCGGAAGAATATTCTATAAAAAGCTGCATTTTAAGGAGCAGGAAAGGAGGGAAGGAACTTGCTCATTATTTTCGCAAAGATCCTAAGCGTATTTGGGATTACATTTATTGGCTACGGCGCAAACAAAATAAAATGGCTGCCCATAGAATCTACAAAGTATCTTTCTTTGATTTTGGTTAACATTGCAAGCCCATGTCTTGTTGTGTATTCCATGAGTCGGCAGGTTCTGACCAAGGATACTTTTGCTTCAGTGACCCAATCTGCGGGCCTCATGCTGCTGGCAATGACTGTATCGGCGCTGATCTCCATCGCTGTTGTAAAAATGATGAAGGTACCCCAGTCAGACAGAGGTGTTTACCGGATGCTGCTGACATTCACCAACAACGGGTTTATGGGGTATCCGCTTTCTCTGGCAGTGTTCGGTGAAGATGGGTTGTTTTTGATGATTATCGCCAATGCAATCTTCATGATTTATCTGTATTCTGTGGGAATCATTCTCCTGATTTATGATAAAGACGGCAAAATGGACATTAAATCTGCCATGAAATCTATTTTATCTATTCCGTTTATCACAAGCGCCATCGGATTGCTGATGTTCTTTTTCGGCATCCATTTACCTTTCCTGGTGGAGAATTTCTTAAAGACCATTGGAGATATGACCATTCCTCTTTCCATGTTGATCATAGGGATTCAGCTGACAGAGAGCAGGGTTCGGGATGTTTTAACCAATAAATATCTTTATATCACCATGCTGTTAAAACTCATTGTTATGCCGGTTCTTCTGTTTGGCCTCTTTGTATGGCTGCCTTTTAATTCACTGGCATTCTGCATCGTTATCTTTGCTATGACACTGCCTTCAGCCGCAGTAATTCCAGTGTTGTCTGACCTTTATGGGACCAACACTAAGGTGGCTTCACAGGGCGTATTTCTTACGACGATGCTGTCGATGATCACAATCCCGATCTACGCACTTTTGCTCACCCTTTATCTTGGAAACTAAGGAAATTCGGAATCCAGTTCTCCGTCGTCAGTACGGAGAATTTTTTTCTTGTCGCTCTTGATGCAACATGTGGATCTAGGAATCTTTGATTCCGTCATTTAAACTTTTTTTATAGAGCAGAAGTCGGGGAGGAATGGCCAAGATCCGGTCATGGGAGAGGGAAATTAAAAATCATGATTGACATATAATTACAAATAAGTTAATATAATACTAACTCTTGCTGAGGCTTCAACGCTCAGCACCAATCTATTTCAAATCGCAACGGGATGCGTTGCAGTACAGAATCTAATAACGCACAGGCAATGCAAACGCAGCTCATGTAAGCAAAGGAGGCAGTATATGGCAGTGAAGGAAAAGGAAAAAGATCGTGAAGTTACGTACCAGGTAGAAGAGCATATCGGTGTGATCAGTGTATCTCCTACAGGCTGGAAAAAAGAGCTCAATATGGTGGCTTGGAATGGCAATGCAGCTAAGTTTGATCTTCGTGAATGGGATGAGGACCATACGCATATGAGCAGGGGAATCACAATGAACAAAGAAGAAGCAAAATCATTGTCAGAGCTGCTGACAGGTCTTCAGCTCCAGTAAAATGTTACGGCCGGCCGGGTTCACTCCGGTCGGTTTTGCTGTACCCCACTTACTCCAAATAAAAAGGCCTCCAGCTGTGCCCCTTAGAAACCGTCCGAACGAAGTGAGCGGTTTTCAATGGGCACCACTGGAGGCTTTTCAGTTTTATTTCAGTAATTCAATAGCCTTCTCGGGATCGCTGACCTTAAGAATCAATCGAGCTGTTCCTCCGTTGGAATAGCCGTACATATAGGATAAATTGATTCCCTGAGCCGACAAGACCTGCAGTGCTTTATGCAGCTCACCGGGAATATCCGGTGTTTCCATGCAGATGACATTGGTTATTTTTACAGAGAAATCCTCTTCTTTCAGGGCTTCGGCTGCTTTTTCGATATCGCTTACGATCATTCTGAGCACGCCGTACTCCGCTGTTTCTGCGATGCAAAGCGCCGAAATATTGATGCCGTGTTTATAAAGAATATCGGTAACTTCCTCCAGTCTGCCCAATTCATTCTGCAGAAAAACGGATAACTGTTTGATGATCATACAGGACACCTTCCTTTCAAACTTAGGAAAATATTTATTTTTGGCGCATTCTGCTGTTTCATTTCCGGCAAGTGCGCCTTCCTTAAGACCAGTATTTCATTAGATTTTGCGTTTGTCAATGACCCTTTGCGCTTTTCCTTCGCTGCGCTTTATAGTTTTGTGTTCAACAAGGCTGATAATAACACTTACACCCAAAATGCTTTCCACACGGTGTTTAATTTTATTCCGAATATTATTGAGCTGAGCGATTTCGTCGGAGAAGAATTTTTCATCAACTTCAACCTGAATTTCCAGTGTATCCATAGTGCCTTGGCGATCCACAATCAGCATGTAGTGTGGTTTCGCTTCCGGTATCTCGAGGAGAACGCTTTCTACCTGGGACGGGAATACATTTACACCTCGGATAATCAGCATGTCATCGGAACGTCCGAAAATCTTTGCCATCCTCACATTGGTTCTTCCGCAGGCACAGGGTGAGTAGTCCAAACTACTCAAATCACGGGTGCGATAACGCAGCAGCGGCATAGCCTCTTTCGTAACGGTTGTGAAGACCAATTCGCCGGTGGAACCTTCCTTCATGGGCTTTAGTGTAGAAGGGTCAAGGATTTCGGGAACAAAGTGATCCTCTGCAATGTGGAGACCATTTTGATACTGGCAGCTGTTTGAGACGCCAGGACCGATAATTTCACTCAAACCGTAAATATCAAATGCCTGTATTTTCAAACCTTCTTCTATTTTGGCCCTCATTTCGTTACTCCAGGGCTCCGCTCCGAATACACCGACTCTAAGCGGAAGGGTGGCAGCATCAATTCCTTCTTCTACGATTGCTTCGGCTAGATGCGCGGCGTAGGAAGGGGTACATGCAAGAACTGTGCTTCCGAAGTCCTGAAGAAGCATAATTTGTTTGGCTGTATTTCCGCCTGAGATTGGTACGACTGCAGCGCCAAGCTTTTCAGCACCATAGTGGAGACCGAGCCCTCCTGTGAAAAGGCCATAGCCGTAAGCCACCTGCACAATATCATCTTTTGTTACACCGGAGCAGCAGAGCGCACGGGCCACCACCTCAGAAAAAATGTCAACATCTTTTCGTGTGTACGCAACGACGGTAGATTTTCCTGTTGTACCAGAGGACGCATGGACCCTGACTACCTCACTTTTGGGAGTGGCAAAAAGTCCGAAAGGATAATTGTCTCTGAGATCCTGCTTGGTGGTAAAAGGAAGCTTGACAAGGTCGTCGATGGAATTAATATCCCCGGGTTCAAGACCCAATTCCTGCATTTTTTTCCGATAGAATTCAACATTGTGATAGACGCGGACGACCATATCCTTTAGGCGTCGGCTTTGGAGATCGTGCATTTGATCCCTGCTCATGCATTCCATTGGTTCATTCCAAATCATTTTTCTCACTCTCCTATTTTATTTTGTTTCCCGTTCCGTAATGTAACCAAATTACGGAAATCGCATATAGTAATACTAAAATCAACCTATTTCAAACGAATAAGGAGGTATTACCTATGGGTTGTAATGGTGGCTATGGAGGCATTGACGATAGCCTTCTCTTCTTCTTCCTGCTGCTTGTGATTTTATTCTGCATGCCCGGCATTTTGGGCTCAAGCACTAGCGGTTGCTAGAGATCATAGCAAGGACATAACCAAATAAAAAAAGGGTTTTCCGTCTCATAAGAGACGGGAAACCCGCGGTACCACTCTTTTTGCTTTACAGCCACTCCGGACATAAAATCCATATCCTGATAACGGAGGAACCCGTGCACATCTACTTTTGAGTTCAATATGCAAGCTCAAGGGGGAACTTCAGCTAAACCTTCGTCATCGGCTCTCATCCCACCCGAGTTTCTGTAAACGAAAAGAATAACTTACTTTACCCTGTCATCGCTTTTAAAATTATCAGTTTTTGTTGACTAATTTCAGACCGAGAATTGTCAATTCACAAAATTAGTAAATTGACTGGCTCAGCACCTTTTCCTGTATATGGATACTATATTACAGCGAGAAATTTGTTTTGTCAACACAAGAAATAGGGATAATAAGCGATAGCAACAAAAAAGGAGGGCAGTATGGATTTGCATCTCATTCCATGCTGCCCTCAATGCTTTATCACCTGTTATCTGGTTGTCAGGATTGCATTGATTCGCGATTTCTGAAGAAGAATGAAATCGCGTAGATGCCTGCTAAACCTACGATTGCGAAGATGATTCTGCTCACAACATCATACTGGCCGCCAAAAATATTTGAGACCAGATCATATCGGAAAAAACCGATCAGTCCCCAGTTGATCGCACCGATAATAACTAAAATAAGAGCTAGATTTCTCACTTACATCACTCCTTTCAAACAGGATTATGCCCACATTCCTCCAAAAATATGTTATAATAAACACAAGAGATGAAGCAAAATCGAAAATTTTCCTTGAAATGTATTTATTGTATCGGAAAATGATAAGAATCAGGATATGAAGAAGAAAGAGAGGAGAGAGTCAGCTATGGATATGATCATTCAATTGAAAACAGGGCCGCGTGAACTGCCTTTCGAAAGAACGGTAGAAAAAGGGACAACCATTGAAGAGCTGGCTGCAGAGTATCAAACTCTGCCGTATATGGTTCTTGCTGCAAAGGTTGATAACAAAATCAGTGAACTGACGAAACGGATTGAAAACAGCTGCAGTATCGAGTTTTTGGACATGAGAAATCAAGCGGCAAATCTGATTTATCAGAGAAGCCTTTCGCTGCTGTATTTGAAAGCAATCCAGGATGTCTTGGGAAAGGTTCCGGTAGAAATTGACAACTCCCTCAATAAGGGATTATATACAGAGATAAAAGCGCACAGACCGCTTACAAAAAAGGATGTCCGGGAGATTGAACAGCGAATGCATCAATTGGTAAAGGAAGATTCGCCTTTTGTGAAGGAAATCATGATGCGGGACGATGCAAAGAAGGTTCTCCTTGACGCAGGTCATAAGGAAAAGGCCAGAATGCTGGAGCGGTCTGATGTTGATCTGCTGCCATTTTACTCCATTTCTGGTTTCCGTAACTTTTTCTACGGGCAGATGGTGCCCTCAGCCAGATACGTCAGCCATTTTGAATTGAGAAAATACAGGCGAGGCGTATTGCTCCGTTTTCCGCATCCTTCAGATCCGGGGCGAATCCCTGCATTTGAAGATGAGGTTCTGCTTTACAAGGTCTTCGGTGAGACCAAGAGATGGGACCGCCTGATGGGTATTTCCTATGTGGGAGATCTTAACGAAAAAATCGAAAACGGTGAGTATAGAGAAATTATTCAGATCTCGGAAGCGCTCCATGAAAAGAAAATTGCGCAAATCGCAGATATGATCACCAAACAAAAAAAGAGAATTGTATTGATTTCAGGTCCGTCCTCATCCGGAAAGACTACTTTTGCGAGAAGATTGACCATTCAGCTCAGAGTAAACGGGCAGGAACCTCTTTATCTTGGCACCGACGACTACTTTGTTGAGAGGAATCAGACGCCCAAGGATGAGCACGGTGAACCCAATTTCGAGGATATCTCAGCACTTGACCTGGAACTCTTTAACCGTGATATGAATGCGCTGCTTTCAGGAAATGAGGTCGATATCCCAACTTTCGACTTTCTGCATGGTACCAAGGTGTTTGGAACGAGAATTACCAGGGCTAAGAAAGGTCAGCCCATTATAATAGAAGGAATTCA
Organism: Bacillota bacterium; assembly: GCA_029239605.1. Lineage (GTDB taxonomy): Bacteria > Bacillota > Clostridia > Peptostreptococcales > Anaerovoracaceae > Anoxybacterium. The sequence goes on from JARBUO010000009.1 coordinate 35,907, forward strand.
CGGCTTGAATAAACAATTGACCGACGGGATACCTGATGAGGAAAAATTTAAAATCTATATCAGCCCGCTGACGCAGCTGAACATTGATGAGCATAATCGAATTCCGACAACCGATGCCAGAATGCTTAGAAGAATGGTAAGAGATTATCAATTTCGGGGCCATTCCGCCCAGAGTACAATCAATGCCTGGCCCAAAGTCCGAAAAGGAGAGGATAAAAACATTTTCCCCTTTAATGGTGAGGCAGATGTATTCTTCAATTCGGTGCATGTATATGAACTTGCAGTGCTGAAAAAATACGCGGAACCCCTGCTGAAAAACATCACCAGGGAGGAGCCGGAATACAGTGAAGCAGTTAGAATGCTAAAGTTTCTTCAGTTTTTTAAAACCATTGAAGACGATTCCATCATTGTCAATAATTCGATTATAAGGGAGTTTATTGGAGGCAGTATTTTTGTATGAGTGAAGTCAGCATCATTGGAGGAATCACGGCGGACATTGAGGGGCATCCATATAACCGTCTGATTCACGGGGATTCAAACCCCGGTAAAATTTCAATTTCTTATGGCGGAGTCGGGAGAAACATCGTTGAAAATCTCGCAAGGCTGGGCAATAAGGTGAACTTCATCTCTGTGGCAGGAGACGATTTGCCGGGAAGAGGTGCGGTAAGAGAACTGCAGGATCTTGGCGTAGACGTGGAACATGTGCGTCTGCTGCCGGAGGAAAACACAGCAGTGTACATGTCCATCCTGAACCTGATCGGTGACATGGAGCTTGCAATGTGCAATATGGACGTTCTGGAACGAATTTCTGCCCCATTTATAGAGGAGGCACTGGGTCAGATCAAAAAATCGCACGTGGTAGGTTTAGACACCAACCTGACAGAGGATACCCTGGAATATGTAACGAGACAGCTGGAGAATATACCAATTTTCCTTGATCCGGTATCCGCAGCAAAAGCAGAACGGGCCAGAAAGGTTATTGGACGGTTTCATGCAGTGAAACCCAACCGTATGGAAGCAGAAGTCATTTCCGGACTCAGTATTCTGAGTGAGCAGGATCTGAAAGATGCAGCACGCTGGTTTATGGATCAGGGTGTTCGTCAGGTTTTCATCACACTGGGCGGAGGCGGCGTATTTTATATGGATGAAAAAGAAGAAGGACTCGTCAGGCCTAACCCTATGGAAATTGTCAGTGTGACGGGAGCGGGGGATGCTTTTTCGGCAGCGGTGATCCATGGAATCATAAGTGGGTTTGAAATCGGTAAAACCGCCAGGCTGGGGATGGCAGCAGCTGCTGTTGCTATGCAGGCAAAGTCAGCAGTAAATAATCAAATATCAATGGACAAGCTTCGACAAAAACTTGGTTGGGATGCATTGTAAAATAGTATTTGGTGACCTGTGAAGATTGAAAGAAGCTTCGAGTTGAGAATAGGAAAATCTGGAGAAATCCGGCAAATCTAATTTTAACATGTTTTAACTTTGCAGGAGCAAGGTATAATTAGTCTAGTTAAAGATCTGGGACGGCCTTTGACCACAAGAGGGACAGGCAGCACTGGAACGGCAGTCTCAGCAGTTATAATTTTAGAATATGGAGGTAAAGAAAGAATGAAGGATTTAAAAGGAACTAAGACACTGGAAAACCTGCTGACAGCTTTTGCAGGAGAATCAATGGCGAGAAATAAGTATACTTATTATGCTTCAAAAGCTAAGAAAGAGGGCTATGAGCAAATCTCTGCGATCTTTACTGAAACAGCCGCCAATGAAAAAGAGCATGCTGAATTATGGTTCAAGCTGGCTCATGGCATCGGAACCACTTCTGAAAATCTTGAGGATGCAGCTCAGGGTGAAAATTATGAATGGACAGATATGTATGCAAACATGGCTAAGGTCGCAAGAGAAGAAGGCTTCCCAGAGATCGCTGCTCAGATGGAAGGCGTTGCCAAGGTTGAAAAAGAACACGAAGAAAGATATAGAACCTTAAAGAAGAATATTGAAGAAGGCAAAGTTTTCGAGAAGGATTCAGTGGTTGAATGGAAGTGTGCAAACTGCGGTTACGTTTATACCAGCCAGAAAGCATACGAGAAATGTCCTGTTTGCGATCATCCCAAAGCTTACTTTGAATTAAAAGCTAGAAATTATTAATGAATATCCTTGCTGACGCTCTGCTTAAAGTATCTGATATAGCTGCAAAGCGACCGAAGCATTCCAGAATTAAACAAGTAGAAAACCGGCTTTTGCCGGTTTTTTTTCATCTTAGCACATTCTGACTCCAAGGCCATATTATAGTTTAGGAATCCAATTACACAAATCGAAGGAGAGAATTTGATGACGCAGGCATTACAGGACACCCTTCCCATTGAAAGGCAATTTACTTTTGAGGAATTGAACATACTTGCCAACTTACTCACGCTTTGGAATCGATATGCGATCTGGACCAGATCTCTTATGATCAGTACCTTTCTTGACCTTCCACAGAATGAAGCGGTCAAGAAGCGGATCTATAACCTGCCATCAGAATTTTACAATACCATGCGGGTCTTTTTCGGTGAACAAATTGCGCAGCAGTTTCAGTATCTCTTTCAAAAACACCTTGTACTTCTGGCACAGTTAAGTGAAGCATTGATTAACAATGACCAGGAATCAGCAGATCAATTTACCAGAGAGCTCTATCAGAACGCAGACTCTATGGCAGCATTTTTTGGTCTGTTTCCCTACTGGCAGGAAGCCCAGTGGAAACAGTATCTTTATAATGACATCAGCCTCTCCTTACAAGAAGCTGGAGCTTATCTCACAGGCGATTACGACCGAGAAATTGAAATTTATGAAAGGCTTCTGATCAACGCTGCAAACATGGGAGAGTACATGGCCAGCGGTATTATGGGTATTCAGATGTGAGACTGAGCATTCTTGCTTTCCAGATGTAAGGTGCAGAACATACCAGGAAAAACATCAGTTCTCAAAGGCATGGTTTTATGCTAAAATAGATGAAGGCAAGTAGAATGGAATTGACCGCTTAGCCAGAAAGCGCCCGGTCAGTTTTTACGTGCCGTTGCAAATGAATCGAAAGGACGACAGGAATTATCTTTCATGGAAAAACGTATGGACTATTTGGACAAGCTGAATCCGCAGCAGAGAGAGGCCGCGGTACATAAAGAAGGACCTCTGCTGATATTGGCAGGGGCGGGCAGCGGAAAAACCAGCACGATGACGCACCGGATTGCCTATTTGATCAGGGAAGAAGGCGTTGCCCCATATCACATTCTTGCCGTTACCTTTACCAATAAGGCTGCAAGAGAAATGCGGGAGCGGGTGGAATCGCTCATCGGTGGAGGCATTAATATGTGGATTCTAACCTTTCACTCCGCGTGTCTTCGCATCCTGCGCAAATATGGAGAGCGCCTTGGATATACGAAAGATTTTATTGTCTACGATCCTACGGATCAAAAAGTAGTAATTAAAAACTGCATCAAAGAGCAGAATGTAGACGAAAAAAAATATACCCCTTCCTATGTTCTGAGCATCATCAGTGACTGTAAGGAAAAGGGAGTCAGCCCAAAGAAATATGCAGAAATCAATGGTATGGATTTTAAAAACAAAATCATCTTTGAACTGTATGCTGCATATGAGGCTGTCCTCAAAAAAAACAACGCTATGGATTTTGATGATCTGATTTTACGGACTGTTCAGCTCTTTGAAAAAGATGACGAGGTTCTTGGCTATTATCAGGATAAATTTCGATTTATCATGGTGGACGAGTATCAGGACACCAACTTTATGCAGTACCGCTTTGTCAGACTGCTTGCGGAAGCCCACCACAATATCTGTGTGGTAGGGGATGATGACCAATGTATCTACCAGTGGCGTGGTGCCGACATTAAAAACATACTGGACTTTGAGAAGGACTTCCGAAATACAAAGGTGATTAAGCTGGAGCAGAACTATCGCTCTCATGGGAACATTCTGGAAGCAGCCCACTCAGTCATCGAAAAGAATAAAGGAAGAAAGCATAAGAAACTCTGGACCGATAAGGAAAAGGGCGAGAAGCTAAAGTATTATAGAGCAGATAACGAAAAGGATGAGGCAAGATATATTGCGCAGGAAATAGATCATATCCATTCAAAGGATCTGAAATACAGCGATTTTGCCATTCTATACAGAACCAATGCCCAGTCCCGAACCTTTGAAGAAGCCCTTTCTGCCAGAGAAGTACCTTATCGTGTTCTTGGAGGCACAAGGTATTATGACCGAAAAGAAATCAAAGACATCATGGCATATATGAGGCTGGTGCAAAACCCTGCCGATGATCTGAGTTTGACACGCATTATCAACGAACCAAAGCGCGGCATCGGTGGAAAGACCCTTGAAAAGCTGCGAACCTTGGCTTCCGTCAGAGGAGAAAGTTTGTTTGAAGCCCTTACCGATGACGAAATCGTAGATGGGTTGCCGGCAAAAGGGGCAGACAGTGTAAGAGAAATGATTGCTGTTTTGAGCAGCTTCAGCCAGGAAAAGGACAACCTTAAGGTTTCAGACATTTACGATGGCCTTCTGGTAAAGACCGGGTATGTCAAGAGCCTTGAAGCGCAGAATACGGTGGAAGCGGAAGGCAGGATTGAAAACTTGCTGGAATTCAAGTCCGTTATCTACGATTATGAAAAAGACAATCCCCAGCTGTCTCTGGCGGAATTCATGGAGAAGATCGCTTTGATGGCTGAAATCGACAATCATGATGCCGGAGAAAATGCTGTGGTTCTTATGACAATGCACAGTGCTAAGGGCCTAGAATTCCCGGTCGTGTTCATGCCCGGCATGGAAGACGGGCTGTTTCCGGGATGGCGTGCCTTTGACAGACCCGATGGCATTGAAGAGGAGCGCCGCCTCTGCTATGTGGGCATGACAAGAGCAATGCAGAAGCTGTACCTCACCAGTGCGGAGGTTCGAACCCTTTACGGTAAGACCGAATATACAAAGGAATCCCAGTTTCTCAGAGAACTCGACAAGAAGCTGGTTGAGGGTGACGGAATCTATGAGAAGAAAAGTTCACCTTCCGATTATTCTTCCGGTTCCGGCAGAAATCCCGGCTGGAGTCAGGGCGGCGGAAACGACGGCTATTCCAGTGCAAATATCTTCCGGCCTTTTGAGCAGCTGAAATATATCAAACAGGCACAGACTACTCCTGCACCGGCAAGTAAAAGCGGCGGCGGTGCCATTGTTCAGGGGGATAAGGTCAGCCATAATAAATTCGGTGAAGGACTGGTACTCTCAATCGAAGGGAGTACGATAACCGTAGCCTTTGATTCTGTGGGAGTAAAAAAGCTTGCCCGGGATCTTGCGCCCATTAAGAAAATTTAAGTGAAATTAAATACTGTAAATGAAAAACTCCATCTCCCTTTAAGGGATAATGCTCGTGAGCATGGCAGCTCTCACCGGAATCGGACAAAGTACCGCTGAGCCAGCTCAGGGCAACTTCCCTGACATCGCCGGAACAGCCTCTGAGCACCTCGATTCCGGCACTGTTTAATACGTTGACGGCACCGTCCCCCATATTTCCCGCAATCATGAGAGACACGCCCATCTCGGCGAGGACAGAGGCAATATTGGATTTGCAGCCACAGCCTTCCGGGGAGCCAACAAGATCCTGTGCAGTGATTTCTCTGCTGTTTTCATCCACTGTGAAAACTGTAAAGTATTCGCAATGGCCAAAGTGGCTGTCAATTTGATTCTGACGGGTAGGTAATGCGAGTTTCATTTCATTTTCCTCCATTTTTTATTATTCCAGAATGTTTTGCCGGGCCCGAAACTGTGAGGCTAGCTTCAGCCAGGTCCTTTGAAACAAATTTATGACGAGGTTTACAGTTTCTGCAGAGCTGTTATTGGTTCACAGTCTCTGCAGCTCAGCTGTAATTGATTTACAGATTTCGCAGATCAGCTGTAAGCTCCTGCAGATATTGGACATCTGCGTCCTCAATTCTTCCCATATCGCATAATCCGGCAAGTGCAGGATTCAGAGGCAGCTTTGCAATTCGCTGAATTCCATAGTTTTCAGCAGTTTCTTCCAAGTTGCTTTTTCCAAAGATTTCAATCCGCCCATGGCAGTCGGGACATTCCAGATACGACATGTTTTCAACGATTCCAAGGACAGGAATTTTCATCATCTCTGCCATATGGACGGCTTTTGAAACAATCATTGAAACCAGCTCCTGAGGTGATGTTACGATGATAATTCCATCCACCGGCAAGGACTGGAAAACAGTGAGAGGGACATCTCCCGTTCCAGGAGGCATGTCGATGAACATGTAATCCACATCTCCCCACATGACGTCGGTCCAAAACTGCTTTACCATTCCGGATATGATGGGGCCGCGCCAGATCACCGGATCGGTTTCATTTTCAAGGATCAGATTGACGGACATGATGTCAATTCCTGTTTTTGTGGTGACCGGCATAATGCCCAATTCTGTTGCGCTGGCTTTTTCTTTGATTCCGAATTCTTTTGGCACAGATGGTCCGGTGATATCTGCGTCTAAAACAGCGGTGCGATACCCAAGCTGATTCATGGATACAGCAAGCAGCGAGGTGACCAAAGACTTTCCAACGCCGCCTTTCCCACTGACTACTGCAATGACCTTTTTTATGTGACTGCATTCGTGAGGCTGCTCAAGCAGACTGGCAGGCTGATCCTTCCGGTCCGAGCAGTCTTCGCTGCAGCTTCCGCAGCTTTGATTACAATGTTCACTCATACGCTACTCCTTAAAATTACTGAATCAATGGGACCAATGCCTATGAACACCATTGCCTGCAAGCAAATGTTTTGACTTTTTGGCATATGCCCATTACAATGCTAAGTATAGTGCTGTATTGAACATATGTCAATAACTTGAAGCGAAAATATTTTGACATAAGCCAACAATGATTTACCATAGTGGTAACCATCACAGTCTAAGTATTAAAATTGTTATATACCGGGAGGCAACCGGGGGAAAGGCGTTCTCTGCATTGGTTGAAGCTGAGGGCTACTGTAAAAAGACACGATTAGAAGAGATTATGGATTTTGCCAATCGATGCGGGTATAAGAAATTGGGCCTGGCATTCTGCATGGGGCTGAAAAAGGAAGCCAACATACTGACCAAGATTTTAAAGGAGAATTCTTTTGAAGTGGAATCAGTGATCAGCAAAAATGGAGCTGTGCCGAAAGAATTTCTGAATGTGTCAAAGGAACATAAAGTGAAACCTGACAGATTTGAGCCGATGTGCGATCCTAAAACCGAGAAAATAAAAAATCTATTCGTCTATGGAGAGATATCGTCTGCAGCAGCTTTTACGGCAAGGCTTATCCTCGCAGCTCTGATCACAGAAAACCTGATGAGAGCCGCAATCGGGGCAGACGTATTCTCCGCTCTTTATCACATCTAAGTTCTCATAGCTTTCTTTCCATTCCTTGCCGCATTCTGAACACTTGACGGGACAGATATTCAGTGTGAAGTTCCCTCCTTCAATCAGAATGGTTTTCCCGTTAATCAGGCTGTCTGCAACTTTTTCTCTGGCAGAAATCAGGATACGCTGGAAGGTGGGCCTGGAAACCCCCATGTTTGCGGCGCATTCCTCTTGCTCCATACCCAGCAGATCCTTAAGTCGGATCGCTTCCAATTCCTCCAGCTTTAGAATATTTTTCTCTGACTCTGGGAAATCTTTCTCTGACGGTATAAAGTATGGAACGGTGGGGATATGCTCAATTTTTCGCCATTTTGTCGGTCTTGCCATCGGTATCATCTCCATCTTAAATGTGTTCGGATAAGTGTTGTGAGCAGATTTGCTGATCAGTAATCTGCCGAAATCTAATCTATAGTTTATCGATAGAAATAGAAGATGTCAACTGTTTACAAAACCTGCGCGCGAAACCTGTTTGACGAAACCGTCGTTACCCTATAAAATTAAAGAGATTCGTTACATTGAGCGCATTTTGTCTGCGCGGATCTTTCTTTGCAAGCCGGCCCAAACCTGCCAAAGAAGTGTAACGTTTGATAAAACAGAGAAGATAGAAGTTGGGGGAACTATGGAAAATAAATTAAGTTCAATGAAAGAAAAAGTCAGGATTTTAAACGAAGCAGCAAAGGCTTACTATCAGGAAAATCGTGAGATCATGGCCAATATCGAATATGACAAGCTTTATGACGAACTTCAGGAACTGGAACAGGAGACAGGTGTAGTTCTGTCGAACAGCCCAACGATCCGGGTCGGATACGAATTGCTGAGCAACTTGCCGAAGGAGGCACATGAAAAGGTCATGCTTTCCCTTGATAAAACAAAGGATACCGAAGCCTTGAAGGATTGGCTGGGAGATCAGACCGGATTGCTATCCTGGAAGCTTGACGGTCTTACCATTGTTTTGACGTATCTTGAAGGAAAGCTGGTTAAGGCGGTTACAAGGGGAAACGGCGAAGTGGGAGAAGTCATTACAAACAACGCCAAAGTCTTTGCGAACGTTCCGCTGTCCATCGCCTACCAGGGAAATCTGGTGCTTCGAGGAGAAGCGGTTATCCGGTATTCGGATTTTTATAAAATCAATCAGGAAATCGAAGACGTGGCTGCGAAATATAAAAATCCCCGGAACCTCTGCAGCGGATCGGTCCGGCAGCTGAACAACAAAGTCACCGCAGAGAGAAACGTGAATTTCTTTGCATTTTCCGTGGTAAGAGCAGACGGTGTCGATTTTGAAAACTCCAGGCTCTTTCAGATGGAATGGCTCAGGAACCAGGGGTTTGAGGTTGTAGATTACAAGAAAGTGGATTCGGCAGACCTGGAGGAGACTGTGAGCTGGTTTGCTGATCAGATTTCTGAAAATGATTTTCCCTCCGATGGTTTGGTGCTGACCTTTGACAACATTGCCTACGGAGAATCGCTGGGGGCGACGGCCAAGTTTCCAAGGGATTCCATTGCCTTCAAATGGAAGGATGAAATCAAAGAGACCAAACTGCTGGAAATCGAATGGAGTGCGTCCAGAACGGGCCTCATTAACCCCATCGCAATCTTTGAGCCCGTTGAACTGGAGGGAACTACGGTGAGCCGTGCCAGCGTTCACAATCTGAGCATTATGGAAGGACTGGCGCTTGGGCTGGGAGACACCATCGAAGTCTATAAAGCAAATATGATCATCCCTCAAATTTCTGAAAATCTGACGAGAAGCGGAACTGCTGTCATTCCAGAGCACTGTCCCGTCTGCGAGGGAGATACGGTGATCAAGCAGGAGAACGGCGTCAAGTCTCTCTACTGCCCCAATGAGGAATGTCAGGCCAAGCACGTGAAGTCTTTCACTCATTTTGTCAGCCGGGATGCAATGGGAATAGACGGTTTATCAGAGATGACCATCGAAAAACTAATCGGCAAGGGCCTTATCAAAGAGTTTGCCGATATCTTTCACGTGGATCAATATAAAGAGGAAATTGTCACCATGGAAGGCTTTGGTGAAAAGTCTTTCAACAATTTGGTGGCATCCGTTAATAAGGCAAGAAGAACCACTGCGGTGCGGCTGCTCTACAGCCTCGGAATTCCTAATGTGGGTCTTTCCAATGCCAAAAACATTTGCAAACATTTCGGCCATGTCTGGAATGAAATTCAAGCAGCGGATTACGAGCAGCTGATCCAGATCAACGGCATTGGGAGCATTATGGCAGCGGCCTATGTTAAATTCTTTGAGAATGATAGAAATCAACAGATCCTGCAGGATTTGCTGCAGGAGATTGAGCTCGAGGAAATCATTGCAGCTGAAACAGAAGGCGGTCTGTTGGAAGGACATGTTTTCGTCATCACAGGTTCTGTGGAGAAGTTCAAGAACAGAAATGAGATGAAAGACGTCATTGAGACTCAGGGCGGAAAGACCACTGATTCCGTCACCTCAAAGACCAGCTACCTCATCAATAATGACAACCTGTCCAACTCAACCAAAAACAAGAAGGCCAAGGAACTCGGCGTACCTATTATCACGGAAGATCAGCTTTTGAACTGGATCGAAAACGGCACGCGGCCATAGTCCACTTTCAAAACTGGATCGAAAACGGCACGCGTCAATAGTTCCTATTTAAATTGAAGGTCCAAAAAGGAGGAGCGATATGGTAATCAGCAAAGTGTATGCAGCCTATTTCAGCGCTACCGACACGACGAAGCACACAGTATCAGAGATCGCATCTATGATAGCAGAGATCCTTGATGTCAGTCTGGAAGTGTTTGATTTTACGCTTCCATCTGCGAGAACAGCTCCTAAGGTTTTCTGTGAGAGCGACCTGGTTGTTTTCGGAGCACCGGTTTATGCCGGACGGGTACCGAATGTTCTGCTGCAATATTTAAATACCATAAAAGGAAACGGGGCATTGGCTGTTCCGGTGGTTCTGTACGGAAACAGAAACTACGACGATGCTTTGATTGAGCTGCGGGATCTTCTGGAACGCGGCAACTTACATACGATTGCCGCTGCTGCCTTTATCGGTGAGCATTCCTTCTCCGAGATACTGGCATGGAAAAGACCAGATCAGAAGGACCGTTTGAAGATGAAACAGTTTGCAAAAATCACGGCCGATCGATTGCAAAGAGCGGAAGCACCTGCCGGGCAGCTGGAAATCCTCCCGGTTTCTGTCAGCGGAACCCCCTTCCCCTATAGGGGATACTACCAGCCCCGGGATCGACAAGGAAATCCTGTCGATATCCGTAAGGTGAAGCCTGTGACAGATTCCTGCTGCAACGATTGTAAGCTCTGCGCTGAAATTTGTCCCATGGGTTCCATTGTTTTTGAAGACGTTTCAGAAGTGCAGGGAGTCTGTATTAAATGCTGTGCATGCATTAAAAAATGTCCCGTTGGAGCAAAGCATTTTAATGATGCCGGATACCTGTACCATCAGAAGGAACTGGAAGAAGGCTTTGCGCGAAGAGCTGAGCCGGAATGGTTTTTCAGTGTTTCATTGCCGGAGGAACCAAAGAATAAAACAAATGAGAAAGGAACGAAGGGAGAGATATGAGAGAGAAAGGAAGCAAAAAAGAAAGATTTTATATCTTTGTCGTGATTATTCTTTCACTGATACTGATCTATGCAGGAAATCGGATTGCCATGAAGGACATAAGCTTTTTCACGGAATCAAATGACTTTATCGTTTCAAAAGCGGAGGTTACTGCAGTACCTGACTCCAACGTCAATGAATACGGAGCAGTGATCTTTGAATGTAAGATTATAGAGGGAGAGAATAAAGGGCAAACCGTTACCGCAGGACAGATCATTGATCCCGATGCGGCATCCAGTATCAGAGTTGTTGAGAAGGGAGATGTGGTTTTCCTCGGAGATGCCACCGAATATGTCATCGGCGCGGATTGGTTTTTATATGAGTTTGAACGGTTTAACGGAATTGTGTGGCTTGCGGCTGCCTTTGCACTACTTCTGCTGATCTTCGGAAGGAGCAAAGGTTTCCGGACAATCATTTCTCTTGCTTATACGTGCAGCACAATTTTCTTTGTGTTTATTCCGTCCATCATATCGGGCTTTAATATTTACGTAAGCTCTATTGCTGTATGCGTCTTCATCACCTTCATGACCCTGCTTATTGTTCAGGGACCCAATAAAAAAACACTGGCTGCCGGGCTTGGATGCATGGGAGGCTTGCTTGCGGTAAGTCTGATTACGGTAGGAATGAACGAGGTCTTAAAGATTACAGGATTGGTAGACAGCGAATCGTTCTTCCTGCTTTATCTGGATACAAACAATCCCATTAATCTCAAAGGAATTGTGTTTGCAGCCATTACCATCGGTGCAATGGGTGCGATCCTGGATATCGCCGTAGATATCGCAGCATCTCTCAGCGAAGTGCATCACCATGCACAGAAGCTGACCCTGCATCAGACCATAAAATCCGGCATAACCATCGGGCAGGATATCGTTGGCAGTATGGCAAATACACTGATCCTTGCCTATATCGGAAGTTCCCTGTCTTTGATTCTTCTGCTGCTGGTTCATTCCGGCTCCAATGCGGATTTGCTCAACAGCGAATTGATTACAGTTGAGTTTCTGCAGGCATTGGCAGGAAGCATTGGTATCCTGTTTACCATACCGCTGACCTCCATCAGCTGCGGAATCCTTTACAGCCTGTCGGACGCAAAGGAAAGCAGGGACACTGCGGAACTTACTCTGAACGAGAACGAAGCGGAACGTTCTCTTTCCGAGAAAGAAAATGGAGACCCGGATCAAGGGGCTCCATTAAAGTAAGCGTGATATTGGAAATCAAAAGCAATTGCGGGGTGCAGATTATTGAAAAACATTTTCTGCGCCCCGCTCTTTCATTACCGTAACGGAAGAGGCGTCCAGCGTCAGATAGGTCCAGCCGTCTTCCTCGTATGTTCTCAGGGAACCAATTACTTCAATCCAATCATTATTTTGGGGTAAATCCCCAGACCAGGTAAATTCAAATCCGCACATACTGCCGTCATTGCCGCAGCATCCCGGACCCACCCGATAGACATAGTAGTAGGTTAACCCCGTGTTTTCGTCAGTATATGATTGAAACATTCCCTGAATCCGAATGTTCTGGCCGATATAATCCGGGGTATTCACATAAATGTCGTTGATATATGCAACGTACATCTTTTCTGTGATGTCTACGTCCACATCTCCGCTAGCGGAGGGCAATCCTGCACCGGGTGACGATACATCCTCTGAATTGCTGTCTGTCGAGGGACTGTCAATGGCATCGCTGCCGTCTGAA
>JARBUO010000010.1 GCA_029239605.1 Bacillota bacterium
AAGGAGGGCCTGAACGAATGACACAAATCAGCGTCCAGGACGTGACGATCAGCTATGAAAAACGGCCGGTGATTCGGGGCCTCAGTTTTGATATAGAGGCTGGGGACTATCTCTGCATCGTAGGAGAAAACGGATCCGGGAAAACTACATTGATGAAAGGTCTTCTCGGGCTTCTGCCCCTTAAAAGCGGTTCTATCCGCTATGGTGACGGCGTAAAAGCAAGTCAGATCGGCTATCTGCCCCAGCAAACGATGATTCAGAAGGATTTTCCCGCTTCGGTGCAGGAGGTAGTGCTGTCGGGCTGTTTAAATCGTGCCGGTTGGAAGCCGTTCTTTACCGGAAGTGAGAAGCAGAGGGCGGCGGAAAAAATGGAGGAACTGGGAATCAGTCATCTGAAAAACCGCTCTTATAAAATGCTCTCAGGAGGGCAGCAGCAACGGGTATTGCTTGCCCGGGCGCTCTGTGCGGCAGAGAAAATTATTCTGCTGGACGAGCCTTTTTCCGGCTTAGATCCCATTGTCACTGCAGAATTTTATAAGATTATGAGTCATTTGAACGGACAGGGGATAACGGTACTGATGATAACCCATGATGTAAAAGCTGCAGCAGAACATGCGGGAAAGATTCTGCACCTCGGATCTTCGGCTAATTTTTTCGGAACGACTGAAGCATATCGCAAAAGTGAAATCGGCGGACGCTTCTTGTTTGAGGGAGGAGGCGGCCAACTTGTTTGATTTGCTTAGGGAGTTGCTTTCCTATTCGTTTCTTCAGCGGGCGTTTCTTGTAGGAATCATTGTGGCGCTATGCTCAGCTCTGCTGGGCGTCAGTCTGGTCTTGAAGCGATACTCGATGATTGGTGACGGACTTTCTCATGTGGGATTCGGCGCACTCTCCATTGCCATGGCCATGAACCTTGCACCGCTGAAGGTCTCCGTTCCAGTGGTGGTGCTCTCTGCCTTTCTTCTGCTGAGGATTAGTGAAAACAGCAAAATCAGAGGGGATGCAGCCATCGCTATCATCTCAAGCAGTTCCATCGCTATCGGTGTCCTTGTGACTTCACTGACTACGGGAATGAACACGGACGTTTACAATTTCCTGTTCGGAAGCATTCTGGCCATGAGCAGGGAAGACGTGATCCTCAGTGTGGCTTTGTCTGCAGTAGTGCTGCTGCTGTTCCTATTCTTTTATCACAGGATCTTTGCTGTAACGTTTGATGAGAATTTTGCAAGAGCAACAGGTACCAATGCGGGGCTGTATAATATGCTCATCGCACTTTTGACTGCTGTAACCATCGTGGTGGGTATGCGGATTATGGGATCCCTGCTGATCTCCAGCCTGATTATATTTCCGGCATTGTCTGCCATGAGAATTTTCCGCAGCTTTCGGGGTGTCGTTTTAATGTCTGCATTGATTTCCGTAATCTGTTTTATCTGCGGTATGGTGATCTCTTACGGATTTGACACGCCAGCCGGTGCCAGTATTGTGGCGGTGAATCTTACAGGCTTTTTCATTTGCGGTCTGATTGGGATGATTCCCAGAGGAGAGGAAGAATAAAAGGATTCGCCCAGAGGTACTTTGTTATACCATTTTACATTTGATTATTAATCATGAGCGCATACAATGAAGTGCACCCCTAAATGTTGATTTTTCATCTGACATTTGGGGGTGCATTTCAAATTGGGATGCTCTTTCAATTTCTGTATTCTCTTTTAATAAATTTTATTCTTTTTTCAGTTTGTCACAGTTCCGCCATTCTTGTTACGGCAACATAGATGGCTGAGATTCTATACCAGGTTGCAAAGTCCACAATTCCAGTGATCGGCATATTAAAAATGCGCTGGAACGTTTCCACGGCAACTCTTGTCTGTTCACCAAATTCACCGTCAACCCTGACTTTGCTGATTGCCGGGTAGTTGTTTGAAATTGCATTTAACTGTTCCTGAATGGTTCTGACCGCCGGCCCTGTAGACCCCAGCTGCAAAGCTGCACCAGGAAAGGAGACGGGCACGCCGGAAACCCGATCTGCGGCCATAAGAAAAATATCCTGACCGTAAAAGTTTCTGAGGATGGAAATTGCGTCATAACCCTGATCTCCCAGATATTTGGAACCCCATTGGGTGAGCCAGCCCGGACATTGAACCCGCGTGCCGTCGCAATACTGGGTCAGAAGCGGCTGACGAATGCCGGGGCGGGTGATATAAGTGGTGAAAAGGTCATCTACAATATTAGAAATATTATCGTAGATATTTCTCCCATAGTTAAACGCCTGGTCAAAAGCGGTAGAGTTTGTAATGGTAAAGTCAAATCCTCTGCCCCGGTACCATTCTGTAAAAATTCGATTCATGGTAAAGGACAGGATGGCCAGAACGTTGGCTTTGATTGTCTCTTCCGGCCAGGTGGAGTAAATCTCACAGCTTGCAACATTCTTGATGTAATCCTGGAATGTGACCCAGACATTTCTGGCGGAGGAATCCGTGGGTACACCCAGATGAACGACCACAAACTCCGGTACCACCGGCTGAGGAAGCACCACGAACCCGGAGGAATCCGGAAGGGGTTTCACTTCGCTTTCCGGTATTTTCGGCGGGAAGACACCGTAAAGGGTATGCGGCTGGATTGGAACTTCTTCAGGTCCTGCGGGAGGCGCGGAAGCAGGTTCCAGATTGACATTCTGAATAGCCAATGTATCGGGCAGAATTTGCGTCCCCTCAACCCTTACGGGTTTATAACCCTCCATGGTCACGTAGATATCGTATTCCGAGTATGGCATTGGCGATCCAGGCACCTGGGAGAATTCAAGAGGAGGAGCTGGAAGGTCTGTTACTGGCGTCTGTCCTGAAGTATTTGTCATCATCTCTTCGACGGTGTTTTCTCCGTTTCTCGGCGTAATACGGACAACGGCTGCGTCCGCAGGTCTACCGACATCAAGAACGGATACATTGACCTGAATCCTTCCTTGATCCACCTGATTTCTATAATAATATCGGTTGCTCATGAAAACACTCCTTTACATTCTATTAAGCAACAAATTACATTGATCCGACGTTGCCTCAATGAAGATTTCAATCCTGCACGATTTTGATGCAGATTTCCACGGTACACTCTTCTTATTTATATTTTTTCCATCATCGTTATATGCAAAAAACCCCCGGAAAATAGAGGCTTTTCGTTCCATCTACGGGTCACATTGCGACTTGATAGTTATTTTAGGGAAACGGCCTCATATAATTACATAATGAGACTTTGTAATATGAGACTTTGCATTGAATCAGACTGATAACATAAATGGAGAGGTGGGCAGGATGCCGAACGGAGTTCCTATTATATTTGACGAAACCGGTCTGGGAATTGCACAGACGGGGTTGATTGAAGTAATCGTAAAATTTCATGGCGATATCCTGGAAGTAGGGCGTCAGGTCGGGGCTGATATTGAGATCTTGTCCTCAAATTATGCGATTGCCACTTTGGATGTAAACCAGCTTCCTGCGTTCTACGGTTTTCCGGAGGTTGAATATGTTGAAATCCCGAAGAATTTAACCTTTTTTCTGCAGGAGAGCCTGCGAATTTCCTGTATTACTCAGGTTCAGAGTCCTGCGAGCTTTGGACTGACAGGGAACGGTGTTATCGTGGGAATTATTGATTCCGGCATTGATTTTACACACCCGGATTTTATTAACCCTGACGGCACCAGCAGAATTCTGTTTCTATGGGACCAGACCGTGGCGGGAAACCCTCCGGCCGGGTTTCGCAACGGAACGGAGTTTACGAACGCAAGGATCAATGAGGCCCTTGGCAGTGGGTCACCCTTTACCATTGTTCCAAGCCTTGACGTTGCGGGACATGGCACAGCAGTAGCAGGGGTTGCCGCAGGAAACGGCAGAGCAAGTGGAGGGGCACAGCGGGGAACCGCTCCGGAGGCCGCTCTGATTATTGTAAAACTGGGACACAGCGAAAACGAGAATTTTACCAGAAGTACCGAGGTTATGAGGGCGATCAAGTATGTCATCGATAAGGGTACCGAGCTGAATATGCCCGTTTCCATTAATCTTAGCTATGGCACCAATAACGGGTCTCATGACGGGACCTCTTTGTTTGAAACCTTTATCGATACCATGGCAGATCAGTGGAAGACTGTAATTTCTGTAGCCACAGGAAATGAAGGAGCAGCCGGTCACCACTTTTCCTCCCGGATTGCCCAAAGAGAAAACCTAAATGTAGATATTGCCATTGGCGGTGATACCAACACCCTCTATATGACTTTGTGGAAAAATTTTGTAGATACGTTCAGCTTCACTTTGGTGGCTCCCAGCGGAAGGGTTTCACCCGTGATTCTTCCTACGCAAATTCTGACGAGTTTCACGCTGGATAACGTGGTTGTAACTGTATTTATCCGTCAGCCTACCCATTACAACCCGGCCCATGAGGTATACTTCCGCTTTCAAGCAGTAGAAGGGACAATTTCCCAGGGGATCTGGCGGCTTACAATAACAGGGAATCAGGTGGTGGACGGCAGATTTGATATCTGGCTTCCCACCATTGAGGATGTCTCAGAGGATATTACATTTTTGAACCCCAGCCTGGAAACCACCCTTACCCTTCCCTCCACGGCATTAAATGTTATCTCAGTAGGAGGATATAACGCGACCATAGATACCAGCGCCGATTTTTCCGGCAGGGGATATACCAGGAACAACGTCTATGTAAAGCCCGACCTTGTGGCCCCGGCGGTGGGTATCCGAACAGCCCGGACCGGCGGAGGGTACGATGTTGTAACAGGAACCAGCTTTGCGGCCCCTTTTGTTACTGGATCTTCTGCTCTGATGATGCAGTGGGGAATCGTTATGGGAAATGACCCGTTTCTCTACGGGCAGCGGGTAAAAGCATTTCTCCAAAAGGGGGCAAGACGGACGACCACACTGGTATATCCAAATCCGATTTGGGGCTACGGAGCGCTGTGCCTCAACGGATCTATGGACTTTCTTGTAGAGTATCAGAGAGGAGGGATTACCCTATGAGCACTTGGACGGTGGACCCGGAGATTACAGCCTTTCTCGACCACCCTGACACCATCGACTTCATCACCCTGCAAAGCGAGGTGCTGATGGGGGTACTGAAGGACAATCCGGATATCTTTTTTACCCGCACATTATTGGGCAGATATATCGTGGGGTATACCAACCGTCAGAATATCAGACTGATTATCGAGAGTATGGGTGGCAGTTTTATCAGTTCGTTACCTTACGTAGTAGGACTTCTGGATATCAGAACGTTGGAAGAATCGGGTATCATACAGGTGCAGCAGAATCCGTATCTGGACCTGAAAGGGAGAGGTGTACTTGTTGGCTTCGTTGATACGGGGATCGATTATACCCAGGATACTTTTATTTATGAAGACGGAACCAGTAAAATTCAGTATATCTTTGATCAGACGGGACGGGAAAATGCGCCAGAGGGCTTCTTTTTCGGCACAGAATACAACAACCAACAGATCAATGAGGCACTAAAAGCGGAGAATCCCTATGATATTGTAGCGCAGCAAGACACAGTGGGACATGGAACCTTTCTTGCATCCCTTGCAGCCGGAAGAGACAACGGTCAGGGGTTTCTAGGAGCAGCCCCTGACGCAGAGCTGATTGTGGTGAAGCTGAGGCCGACGAGGCCGTACTTCCGGGAATTTTATCTCGTCCCTCCGGAGCAGGAGAATGCATATGAATCAAGCGCCGTAATGCTCGGAATCGAATATATCCTTACAAAGGCGAGAGAATTGAACCGGCCTGTGGTGATCTGCATCGGTGTCGGCACCAATTTAGGCGGTCATGACGGGTTCAGTTTATTTGAGCAATACATCAGTGAGGTTGCGGGCCTGCGGGGCGTCTGTGTAAGTGCTGCGGCAGGAAATGAGAATCAGGAGGGGCACCACATGGAGAATACCCTCACCGCGACCGGAGAGCAGCAAAACATTGATATTCGTGTAGGTGATAATGCCGGTAATATTTATATTTCCATCTGGAGTTCTGTGTCAGACCGCATCTCTGTAGCGGTGCGGTCGCCGACAGGCGAGCTCGTGGGACCTCTCCCCGCAAGGTCCGGTGCAGTTTTGGACTCCAGGCTGGTATTGGAGCAGGCAGGCGTCTCCATCTCTTATTATTTTCCTGTGGAGGGCAGCGGGAGCCAGCTCTCTATCGTGCGGATCTTCAATGCCACGCCGGGAATCTGGACCATCATCGTAAGAGGGGACATTGTTTTAAACGGAAACTATCATGCCTGGCTGCCGATTACGGGGTTCGTATCTCCTACGGTAGAGTTCTTGACTCCGTCTCCTTATACCACTGTGGTTGTTCCGGCTACCGCTTTTGGTATTATCACCTGCGGTGCCTATAACAGCGCCTCAGACAGTCTGTTCATCCATTCCTCCTGGGGGCCCTCACGGCTTCCGCTGCTTACAATGGATTTGGTTGCTCCGGGCGTCAATGTAGGAGGCATCTATCCTACTGGGCCGGGGACCATGAGCGGAACCAGTGTGGCAAATGCAACGACAGCCGGTGCCTGTGCCCTGTTGCTGCAATGGGGGATTGTGGACGGAAACGATATCGCCATGAGCACCTTCCAGGCCAGAGCGTATCTGATTCGCGGTTGTATAAGAAATGAAAATATTACATATCCAAACCCGCAATGGGGGTATGGGAGGCTGAATCTGTTGCAGACCTTCTATCTGATGCGGCAGGTGTAACATGAAGATTTGATTCCCGTTTGACTTTTCAATAAATCAGCCGCGGGAGAGAGCTGAATCAACAAGGTTGATTGGAATTAAGGGGTAGCTTCAATGAATGTTAATGCATTACAAAATGGGAATACGGCGACGAACAACGACATTATGTATGACCCGAATACCATGGACTTTCTGGTAAGACGAACGGAATATATCACGGATTTCCTCGCAACAAATCCAAATATTGTACTGACGCAGACCCTCATGGGGAGATATATTATCGCCTATACCGGTCGGCAAAATAATGAAATGCTCATGGATTTTCTGGGATCCAGCTATGCAAATGCCACATCGCTCGTTTGCGGACTTCTGGATCAGGAAAGTCTTGAGGCAGCAGGAATCTATCAGGTGCAGCAACAGCCCTACCTGAATCTGAAAGGGAGAGGGGTACTGGTGGGATTTGTAGACACGGGAATTGACTATACAAAGGAGACCTTTATCAACGAATTCGGATTCAGCAAAATTCAGTATCTCTACGACCAGACCATACCCGGAACTCCTCCAGAGGGTTTTCTAATGGGGACGGAATATAACAACATACAGCTCAACGCGGCGTTACGATCTGAAGATCCCTACGCAATTGTCCCGTCAAGGGATACCGTGGGTCACGGAACGTTTCTTGCATCCATTGCTGCGGGCCGTCAGACACAGGATGGCTTTGTGGGAGCAGCACCGGAGGCGGAACTGATCGTGGTAAAGCTGAGAAAAGCACGACCTTTTTATCTGGAACGCTTCCTCGTCCCTCCTGAGCAGGAGAATGCCTATGAATACAGCGATATCATGATCGGCATCGAATATATCATGACCAAGGCGCAGCAGCTGGGAAGGCCTGTGGCAATCTGTATTGCATTGGGTACGAATCTGGGCAGCCATGATGGATTCAGCATCTTTGAGGAGTATCTCAGCGACGTCTCCAGTTTGCGGGGCGTATGTGTCTGCACGGCAGCCGGCAACGAAAGCCAGGCCCGCCATCATACCCAGGGGGTGCTGACAAGTCAGGATGAGGAACAAAACATCGACATCAGGGTAGGCGAAAATGCGGGGGACTTTATGATTTCTCTATGGAACAATGCCTCAGACCGCATGTCAGTTTCGGTGAGATCGCCGACTGGAGAGGTGGTCGGCAGGGTACCGGCGAAAGCCGGCACCCAGTTTTCCGCCAGGTTGGTCATGGAACGGGCAAGGGTAATGATCGAGTATTATTTTCCTTTGGAAGGCAGCGGAAGCCAGCTCACCGTAATCAGCATCATCAATGCTACACCGGGAATCTGGACCATCGTTGTACACGGGGACATCGTCCTTGACGGAAGCTACAATGCCTGGCTTCCTCTGACGGGTTTTGTTTCACCTACAGTAGGATTTCTCTCCCCGTCTCCTTATATGACGGTAGTTGTCCCGTCAACAGCAATCGGGGTTATCTGCTGCGGAGCGTATAATCCCAGAACAGACAGCCTGTATCTGAATACCTCATGGGGTCCCACAAGATCCATGATTTTGAGACCTGATTTTGTTGCGCCCGGTGTAAACGTGGGAGGCGTCTATCCTACCGGCCCGGGAACAATGACCGGCAGCAGCGTTGCCTGTGCCCTTGCAACAGGGGCAAGCGCCCTGCTGCTTCAATGGGGGATCGTCAGAGGGAATGAGGTCTCCATGAGCACATACCACATCAGAGCATACCTCATCAGAGGCTGTTCAAGAAGCGAGACCATTACCTATCCAAACCAGCAATGGGGCTATGGAACCTTGAACCTGATGCAGACCTTCAGTCTAATGAGGGAGTTGTAGAAAAACAAAAAAATAATAGAACTTAATAATCTGAAACAGATCGGGTAAGGGCATGATGGCATACATCATGTCTATTACCCTTTTTTTGAACCTGCATAAGGGATCACTTCCATATTCTTTCGTGATATGGTCACAGAAACGAAATTCCTCTTTTGATACAATAGAGATACTTAAGAAACGAACTGACTGATTACAGATGCATACCGAGGCGGAAAAGTCAGTGTTTCCTTAAATCGATAGAACTGGAGTATGAAAAGAAAAGAGGGTGGATGAAGACAAATGCATTAAGTGTGGGAAATGTGTCCGTTTCTGCCCGATGAAGGCATTGGTTATGGAATAGATGACCAAAAGGACCGGAAAAGATCATCGGATCTTGGCCGGTTCTTTTGCTGACGCGCGAAAAGACGCTAGTAACAAGAAAGCCCAAAATGGATCTTTCATCACATTTTGGGCTTTATATGTTTTTGGTTAGTCATTCAACATGGAGAGAATGGCATCCTTTTGTCTTGCACCCACTGAAGTCTTTACCAACTCGCCGCCTTTCATTACCGCAAGTGTGGGTATGCTCATGACTCTGAATTTTGCTGCCAGCTCAGGCTGCTCATCCACGTTTACTTTTCCCACCTTTGCATGGGTGATCTCTCCGGCAATTTCATCAATGACCGGGGAAACCATTTTGCAGGGACCGCACCAGGATGCCCAGAAATCGAGCAGGACAGGTTTATCTGAGTTTAATACCTCATTTTCAAAGTTTTCCGTAGTGATTGTCAATGCGCTCATTTTACTATCTCCTTTATTTTTTTAGCAATGTACCGGCACAGGGCTGACAGAATTGCTTTTTACTTTTAATTTCTTTCTGTCTTTATTATATACGCTGAGAGATAGAAATCCGTAACTTAATCACAAAACAAGAAGGAAACAGAAATTTTTGACTTTTTCCGAATTTAAAGCTAAAATGAAGCCAATGAAGTGTTAAAAGCAGACAGCATGTTATAGGAGGGATGGTTTTTGCAGTCTATGTTAAAGGATCTTGAGAAAGATTTTTTGGTAAAGTGTTTCATTGCAACGCTTTGCCTTTTTCTAATCTTTGCAGCATCTGCAGCCCATTCTCAGTACATGAACAGAAAAATTTCTGATATGAATAAAACCTATCTCCTCAAAATGACAACGCAGAATGCTGAGCTTCTGTCCAGCCAGATCAGGGAACGCATTCAGCCGATGCAGGTTCTCTCCCGTATGATGAGCAACCAGCAGGAATTTCATTTGGATAAGATGGTGGAAGTCCTTGAAGTCGAAGGAAAGGATGTCGGTTTCATCAGTGTCGGCGTCGTTCTCAAAGATGGAAGCTTTGGATTTACTCCTTTGAGGGACAGCTCAAAAAATGGCAGTGATCTGCTGATCCCATCAGATTGGGAATATCTCAATAAAACTATGACGGGAGATCAAGGAAGCCAAACCAGTCCTGCCAGGGAAATAGACGGACAAAAAATTCGTTTGTACGCTCGTCCCGTTTACCGTGACCTGCAGACAATTGGCGTTCTCGCCGCGTTTTACAGCGATGAACTCTTTGATGAGCTCAATTTACCGTCTGCTTCAGGGGAGGGCGGAAGCTATTATCTGATTGATAAAGACGGGTGCATGCAATACATGCTGCAGGATAACGTTCAGGGAGAGTCGCCAAGAGAAGCCATAGCAGATACAGCCGACGAGATTTCTCAGGGCTGGATGCTAAAGGGTGCAGAAAATGAGAAGCTAAAGAACAGAATCCGAAGCGGCTTGAGCGGTTCGGTCTTATGCGGCAGCAGAGAAAAGCTTTATCTCACTTATGTGCCTGTTGATTTTCAGGACTTCTATCTGGTGAACCTGATGCCTGCCGATGCGGCTGAGGCGCAGACCAAGGGAATTTACGACAACCTGATGCCTGCTTTTTTTTACGTTTTGATTATTTTGATGACGTTGGTGCTTTATTTGGTCTATCTAAGGCATCAAAAGCTTAAGCGAATCGAGCGCCGGATGAGGCTCCAGTCCATCAATGATGAAAGCTACCGAATGATTATGGAACATACAAACGATATCATTTTTGAGTACGATACACTTGAAAAAACGTATCTCCATACGGCCAACTTTAAAAAAACATTCGGTTATGAACCTTCCAAATCCGGATTTTTAGGGTCACTGGAATATGATTACATCCATCCGGAAGATGTGGTTCCTTTTGTAACAATGTTCGAAGGAATGAGCAAAGAAAATGCACTGACAGAAGCTGAAGTGCGCATCGTCAACGCCGAAGGCGAGTATCTTTGGACGCGGATCTATACCCTTGGCATCTTTGATAAGGATGGGAAACCGGCAAAGATCATCGGAAAGATTATTAATATCAATGAAGAAAAAAGAGAACTTGAGCAACTTCAGGAAAAGGCAGTGATGGATTTTTCCTCCGGTGTGCTCAACAAGCAAACTACGGAGCAGATGATCCGTTCCTTTTTGTCCGGAGAAGGGAAGCTTGGCCGCCATGCCTTATTCATTGTTGACATTGATGATTTTAAGGGGATTAACGACGACTACGGTCATCGTCTGGGTGATGCGGTTATTTCCGCTCTTGGCTGTGAACTGAACCAAATCTTCAGAAATTCAGATATCAAAGGCAGGATCGGCGGTGATGAATTTATGATACTGATGAAAGATATCGAGGATACGGAGTCAATTGCTCAAAAGGCAAGCGCGATCTGCAGTACATTCCATCGTAGAGAAGTGGAGCCGGGCAGGCAGATTCCCCTTTCTACCAGCATTGGAATTGCCCTCTACGATAGAGACGGAAGCAGTTTTGAGGAACTTTATGAAGCAGCGGACCAGGCCCTCTATAATTGTAAGAACATAGAAAAAGGAACCTTTACCTTTTGGGAGGATAATCCTGCTCAGTAATCGTTCTTAGCGCACATAAACTTTCGGAAGTCTCTGGCCGAAAGCGCATACCACCTCGTAATTGATGGTTCCGGTCTTCTCTCCGATTTCGTCCGCGAGAATTGTCAGGCCGCCCTGGCTGCCCATAAGAACCACTTCATCACCCAGCTTAACACCCGGAACTTCGGTTACATCAACCATACACTGATCCATGCAAATATTCCCTGCCAAAGGTGCATAGACACCATTCACAATAACACGGCCCTTTCCGGACAAAAATCTGGGATAGCCGTCTGCATAGCCCAGAGCAAGGGTTGCAATGAGACTCTCTCTGGAGGTTGTAAACTTTCTGCCGTAGCTGACGGAAAAGCCTGTTGGAACTTCTTTTAAATGCACAATATTGGCCTTGACCGACATGACCGGCTTAATGGAAAAGAGGCTTCTGTCCACCTCTTGAGAGGGGTAGCAGCCATACAATATAATGCCCGGACGAACTGTATCATAATAAGCGGCGGGAATCTCCATGATGGCGGCACTGTTTGCGAACGTTCTGACAGGAATGGATATACCTGCTTCGTTAAGCCGCTGATAGAAGGTTTCATAGTGGGAGATCTGCGACTGAGCATAGGTCTTGTCCCGTTCGTCAGCCGTAGCAAAATGAGAAAAAAGTCCTTTGATTTTGACGTTGGAGAGCAGGCTTATTTTTAGAATTTCTTCCGCACCTGCCTCGTCGGGCAAAACGCCGATTCTGCCCATTCCTGTGTCTACCGCTGTGTAGACATCAATATTCTTTTTTACAGATGCTGCGGCAGCTGAAATCGCAGCGGCGTTCTCATAAGAACTGACTACCGGAGTAATATCATACTGAAGAAGCGTATCTGCGTACAGCTCCGGGGTAAGTCCCAGCATGATGACAGGGCAGGTGAATCCGTTTTCCCGCAGAGAAACCGCTTCCTGAAGCGTGGCAACGGCAAGTGTGTTGACACCGTTTTCCAGCAGAACACGGGAGACGGCCGCAGCTCCGTGACCATACCCGTCAGCTTTTACGACGCCGATGATCTCTTTTTGTCCCACTTTCTTTTGGATTTGTTTTATATTATATTCAAGATTACTCAGATTAATTTCCGCCCAAACTGGCCGCAAAGCTTCCTGATACATACGATGATCCTTCCTATTCATAAAAAATAAATGCAAAAACATTATATACCCAGGTCTTTTGAGCAGTCAATAAAAGGCCCCCCGGCAGGGAGAAACGCAAAAATATTTGCGGATGTCATGCTTCAGCATGCCTGGAATACCGGTAAGTCAGAAGTGATGCAAGGACAACGAGGGCACCCCCTGCCAGTGAGCTGGAAGAAACCGTTTCCCCGAGCACAAGGTATCCAAGCACCATGGAAAACAGGATTCCGGAATAGTTGTAGATGCTGACTTCGGCAGCCGGAGCCAAGCGGTAAGCATAAGTCAGTGCGATCTGCCCAAAACCCCCGAAGATTCCGATCAGGATCAAAAGAAGAAAGTCCGGCAGACTGGGCAGCGTATAGTTAATGATGAAAAACGGCAGGGAAACTACGGTACAGAAGGTTGAGAAATGCATGATCACCGTCAGTGCATCAACCTTATCCTTAAAATACGCAAGCAGGGTGTAGGAGACGCTGGCAAATACAGCACAGAGAACCGCAATAAAGAGCGGAAAAACATCTGAATGAAAGGCCGGGTTTGCCACCAGATATGCACCGCAAAATGCGATAAGCAAAGCAGGAATTTGTATTTTATTAATCTTTTCTTTCAGAAAAAGAAAGGCAAATAACGTAATCAGGAATGGAGAAAGCTTGCTCAGTATGGTGACATCGGCTTGGGTTGCCCTTGAAGCAGCATAAAACAGGGAAACCAGACCCAAAAGCCCAAAGGAGGAGCGCATGAAAAGAAGAGGCTGGTATTTTCTTTCTCCGAAGAAAGAAAGCCCTTGCCTCCGTATGATGATGAAGCACAGAACCAGGCTCACGATGTTTCGAAAGAAGACCTGCTCCATTAATGGTACCCGCTCGCCTGTGATGTTAATTGCCACCTGCATAGCAGAGAAGAGAAACGCCGACACCAGCATCAAAAGAATTCCCAGCTGTTTCGCCGACCCCTGGGATCTAACAAGCGGCCGGTGAAGCCGTTCTGAGTGCTGAGATGCCGCCTGTCTGTGCGGTTTTATTTGTGTTCTTGATCGATTCAAAATCTAAGCCTCTTTTCCAGATTGTTTCTAAAATACTGAACCGTAGGTCCTGTTAAAAGGCCCTGTATCACCGTACCGGCTCCAAAGGCACCTCCGAGCAGAACACCGATTGTGATCACGGTGATATCAAAGGTAATCTTGCACCAGCGGAATTGAAAGCCAGCCTTCTCGGATACCATGATGGTAATGAGATCTGCGCCGGAAATTCCGAAGTTGGCTGCAAGATATAAGGCGATTGCAAAAGCGAGGCAGAGGAACGCGATGACATAGAATATGAGGCGAATGATCAGGTCAGATTCCGGTGTGACCACAAGACTGAATATCTTTGCAAATTGATCGATGGAGGGACCGACTACAATGAGCGACAGAAGGGTTGCCACGCTGATATAGCTTCGATCCACAAAGAACGACCCAAGGATAACAATAAAATAAAATCCAAGACTGGCGATTCCTACCGTCGTGTGAAATACATTCGCCAGCCCCGCGGAAAGAACACTGATGGAGTCCAGTCCGAAACCTGCCTGAATAAACAAGCTTACAGCCATACCGTTGCATAAGAAGGCCAGTACAACGATTATCGTCTTTTTGAATATTAGCATAATACCTCCAAGAAAAACGTTTTATTAACTTCTATATTATCACACTTTCTTTAAAAAGTGATGAATTTTCTTGTTCAAGTGCCATCATTTTCCTGATTTCACCCTCTCTGTCAAAGAGCGCGCATCCACCTTCGTGTGGCAGCGAGAGCATTCCCGATTCCTTGAGCTTTTGGAAAAGGCTTGAGGATAGAACCTCTTTAAGGGGATAATCTTTCACATTACGGTCCGAAATAGGAGAAAATGGACAAGGTTCTGCGCCGCCAAAGGGGCTGATGTGAAAAAATCCACGTCCGGCAGCAAGACAACCGCCTGAGTACTTTTCGTCCCCCGGAAAAGAGAGAAGGATCTGACTGTCAGGTAAAGAGCGAAGGACCTGGATTCGCCGCTCCATAAGCGCTCTGTCAGATTCCGTGGGTACGATACTTATTGTCTCTTCTGTGACTGGTACATATTCCACAAAGAAAATAATACCTGAGCCGAGTTCGGATAGAGCGTGAACAAATTCGTATTCCGTTACTCTGCTGATATTTTCTGTTGTTACGGTAATGGAGACACCAAATAACACTGCCTTTTCTTTCAGCAGTGACATCGAGGATATTATCTTGTCGTAAACGCCTTTACCTCTGCGGGCATCAGTCTCCTCCCGATTGCCTTCCAGACTGAAGACTGGTATAAGATTCCGCTTCTCATCGAAGAAGGTAAGCCAGCTATCATCAATCAGAGTTCCGTTGGTAAAGACCGGAAATATAATATTGGGGTGATTAGAAGCTTTATCAAGGACATCTCTTCTCATTAGAGGCTCGCCCCCTGCAAGAAGGATAAAGGATATTCCCATGCCGCCTGCTTCGCAAAAAACTCTGTCCCATTCAGTGCTGCTTAGCGGAAGTTCGATTTGCATTTTTGGCAGCGCAGCATGCTTGCCGGGAAGTTCGGCTTGCATTTCCAACGAATACTGTTCACAGCAGGACTGATTCGCTCGTGCGTAACAGCCGCTGCAGCGCAAATTGCAATTGGAGGAAATGCTGGCAATGAGAAATGGCGGAATGTGCAGGCCCTGCCGCTCCTGCCGCATTCGTATCCGGCGTGCTTTCACAGCGGAACACAGAAACCGAAGCAGAAACCGAAATTCGTGACGGCTTTTCAGCGAGGCTTTCAAAGCATTGTCCAAAATATCTCTGATGCCTTGATTCATATAGCGATTCAATTCAGAGTGATTCATAATAATTCCCTCCGAGACCAAACGTGGTTTGTGAGCTATAATTATATCCAGTTCCCTTTCCTATGTCAATCTATGCACAGATTGCCAGCAGGATGCAGGTGTCTGGTTTGTCATCCTGATTTATGTTCCCGGGAGCCTGCCTCCCAGTGCCTATTATAAGGCAGTTTCAAGGGTGTATCACCATAATTATCCATATAACAAATTTGTTGAATCGTGTCGGAATATGCAGTAAACTGATAAAAAAAGAGATCGGAAGGATTGGAATGACAAGAGATAAAACCTTTATTTCGAATTTTGCAGGTCATTCGAGAAAGTCGAGGATTTTATTTACAGCCTCGTTTATTTTTGTGCTGCTGTTCTGCATGATCAGTGTCAGCCTTATATGGCATCTATCCCTGGAAAGCAAGGAGAAAGAAGTCATTCGCATGGCCGGAGTCGCGAAGGCTGGTTTTAGCGGGACAGATCTGGAAATGCTGGATCACAATGAGAGCGATCTATCAAAGCGAGAATACAAAGAGGTAAAAGAAGGTCTGAAGCAAATCGTTGCAGCCTATGACGATGTTCGGTTCGCATATATTTTTGTAATGAAGGATGACAAGCTCTATTTTGCTGCAGACTCAGAGCCGGAGCATTCAGCGGATTATACTCCTCCGGGTATGGAATATAAAGAAGCATCATCGGAAGATAAGAAGCCGTTCTATGACGGAAACACTACTGTATTCAGAAGCACAGACCGTTGGGGTTCCTGGGTCAGTGTATTAACCCCGTTGAGGGATGCCGTGTCCGGAGAGCTGATTGGGGTCCTTGGAATGGATTACACCGAAACAGCGTGGTACCGCCATGCAGTGGTGGATACAATTCAGGCAGCATTGATCGCCATCAGCCTTATTCTGGTATACTTGTCGTTGGTTTATATTATCCGGTCCAATATTTTAATTCGAAAAGAAAAGGCAAAGCTGTCCGAAACGAATGAAAAGCTGAAAAATGAAGAGGAGCTGTTTCGAACCATCTTTGAACAATCTCCCATCGGAATCTCCATTAATGTAAATGGTACAGCAACCTATAATTCCATGTTCGGGAAAATCGTCGGCAGAAATGCAGAAGACCTGAAAGAAATCATCTGGGAAGATATTACCCATCCTGAGGATATCCCTCAGGAGCGAATTTTCTGTGAACAATTCCGGAGGGGTGAGATGGGAACCGCCTCCATGTGCAAGCGGTATCTGAAACCTGATGGTTCCATTGTCTGGGCAAATCTTCTGGCGGCACCGCTGCACATGAGCGGCGGGGGAAGAAAGGACTATCTTTGTATACTGGAAGACATTACTGAGCGAATCAAGGCGGAAAATGATCTGCGAGAAAATGAGAGGAGTTTTTCCGTTCTCTTTTCCAATTTGCCTGGCATGGCCTACCGCTGCAAATATGACGCTCACTGGACAATGCTCTTCGTGTCGGAGGGCTGCCTGGACCTGACAGGATATTCCGCCTCCAGCCTTGTCAATAACCTGGACATATCATACAGCGATATCGTTAGCCCGAAATATCGGGAATTCCTATGGGATCGATGGATTCAAGTCATTGCAGAACGAGGAAAGTTTGCAGAAGAATATGAAATCACAACGGCTTCCGGTGAAGCACGATGGGTCTTGGAGCAGGGGCAGGCAATCTTTGGTGATGATGGCAGTGTTACGGCGCTGGAGGGACTGATTATAGATATTACTGATCGCAAGCGGAAAGAGGATGAGATTCAATACCTGAATAACCATGATTTCCTGACCGGGATCTATAATCGACGTTTTCTTGAACTTATGAAAGTCAGGATGAATCGGGAAGACTTTCTTCCGCTGTCGGTGATCATTGGAGATATCAACGGGGTCAAGCTTGTAAACGATGCACTGGGACATGCAGAAGGGGACAAGCTTATTACGGAAACGGCTAAAATCATACAGATGTGTACCCGAGAGAACGATATTGCAGCACGAACCGGAGGGGATGAATTCACGATATTACTGCCCTTTACAGATAAAGAGACCGCCAGTGACAGGATGAATCTGATCAAAGAAGAGTGTGAGCGATATAACCGAGCGCTTTTCAATGAAGCATATTCTTTGAACATCTCCCTTGGATTTGCCACCAAAGAAAAATCTGAGGAGAACCTCGACAACACCATGAAGCTGGCGGAAGATTTCATGTATAAGCGAAAACTACTGGAGCATAAGAGCTCCCATAGCGTAATTCTTTCCTCAATTAAAGCAACCATGCATGAAAAGAGTCATGAAACCCAGCAACACGCAGAACGGCTCACGTATCTTGCCAAGGAAATCGGAAGAAAGCTGAAACTTACCCAGCTTCAGATGGATGAGCTGGAACTCGTTGCAATGCTTCATGATATCGGCAAGGTTGGTGTTGACGACCGAATTCTGAACAAGCCCGGCAAGCTTACCGATGAGGAATGGGTGGAAATGAAAAAGCATTCGGAGATTGGGTATCGAATCGCCATGTCATCACCGGATCTGGTAGCAGTAGCAGACTTTATCCTGTATCTTCATGAACGATGGGACGGAAGAGGATACCCGCAGGGCATCGCAGGAGAAGCGATTCCGCTGCTTTCACGAATCGTATCTGTTGTGGATGCTTTTGACGCAATGACGGAGAATCGGCCATACCGAAAAGCGATGTCCGAAGAAGAGGCGTCTGCCGAAATCCGGCGGAATGCGGGCATTCAATTCGACCCGAAGATCGTAAAAGTGTTTCTTGATAAGGTACTAAAGCCAGTTTAGTATCGTTTCCTCCTTCCTATCACAGAAACCCCGCGCGGAGTATATGGGGATTTTGGACCGGGTTGCAATGCTGTTCGAGAAAATTTTAACCCGCATAAAAAACCTGTTTTAGCGCACTGTAAAATATGGGTAAAATAGAAGAGGAACAGTTGTATTCCCCAAGATGAATGATTATAATAATTCTTACCCGGAAGCCCCTTTGGACTCCGGCAAAAATTGTTCCTTACAGGAGGAGAAAAAATGCAGATCGTAATTGCGGGATGCGGTAAAGTGGGTGCTCAGTTTGCCAGGATTATGTCTGAGGAAGGGCACGAAATTGCAGTGGTGGACAGCAGCAGTGAGAACCTCAGTCTTTTGGGGCCAAGCTTTCACGGAGTAACCGTACTGGGCGTTCCCATCGATGAGGACGTGCTCAAACAGGCAGGAATTGAAAGTGCAGATGGGTTTGCTGCCGTAACGCCGGATGACAACATCAACATGATGGCGTGCCAGATTGCAAAAGAGGTCTTTTGTGTACCGCGGATCTTCGCCAGAATTCAGGACCCGGTAAAGGAGCAGGTTTTTTACCAGTTCGGAGTGCACACGGTATGCCCTACAAATATGGCGGTGGAGGAATTCAGGGCATTGATGCTTGGTGAGTCCAGCACCAGAACCTGTTATCTCGATAATACCGGAATTGAATTCGACTACGAAAGGATCGGAGATCGGGATGCGGGAAAGCTGCTGAAAGAAATCACCCCAGCCAGGGATACGATGCTTTTGGGCGTGCTGCGAAACGGACAGCTGAACTTTTACAACCCATCTTTGAAATTGGAATTTAACGATGAACTTGTCATTGTTTCTAAAATATAGATCCGTGGCAGAAGCCCCGGAAGAGGAAACTCTGGAGGATTAAGGAGCGCGAAAAGATGAATATCGTTGTTATCGGCGGCGGAAAGGTTGGATACTATCTGGCCAAAACGCTGCTGTCATACCGACACAAAGTAAGTGTCATAGAAATGAAGCGGGAAATTTGCCAAAAGGTTGCAGATGAACTAAACATTCCCGTATACCACGGAGATGCTACGAAAATCGATATCTTAAAAAATGCTGACGCCGGAAAGGCGGACGTGGTGATAGCCGTTACCGGCCAGGATGAAGAAAACCTGATTGCGTGTCAGCTTGCAAAAAATAATTTCAGAGTATCGAAAACCATTGCGAGAGTCAACAATCCCAAAAACACAGATGTGTTTTTGAAGCTGGGCGTAGACATTCCTGTCAGCAGCACGACGGTAATTACAGACCTCATCGAGCAGGAGGTTGACTATGCCGGAATGAAAACGCTGACCAGTATCAAAAATAACAAGATTGTTATCAGTGAAATAGAAATCACCAAAAACTCCCCTGTCTACAACAGAAGGGTAAAAGATATCAAAATACCCGGAGACTGTCAGCTTGTCTCCGTCATCAAGAACAACGAAGTGTTAAAGCCCGGAGAGCATTTGGTCCTCCTTGAGGGCGACTCGGTAATCGTTGTGTCTGATTCGGAAAGCAAACGTCATTTAAGAGATATTTTTGTGGGAGAACCTGCGGACTGATGCAAGAGCGAAGCGTGCGGCTTTAGTCGACCATGTTTTTTTTTCAAGGATATGGCGGCGTTAGCCGACCATGATCTTCCCTTCCGGATAGACGGCGTTTTGCAGCTTTCTGTTCTCTCGCAGCGCAATGGCAACTGCAAAACTTAGAGGACCCACTCTGCCAAGAAACATGGTGATGATCAGCATCACCTTGCTGATGCTTCCCAGCTGAGGCGTGATGCCGGTAGACAGCCCCACCGTACCAAATGCCGAAGTGACCTCATAAAGCACGTTGATAAACGGAAACGGCTCCAGGGTTGCAATAACCGAAGTCATAATAAAGATCAGTACCATACTGAGCCCTGCAATGGACAGGGCTTTATTTACGACCACCTGAGATACACGCCTTTTCAGCACGACCGTTTCATCATTTCCCATAACATTGGAGAGGATCGCCATCAAAAGAATCCCGAAGGTAGTTACCTTGATACCGCCGCCCGTCGATCCGGGTGCTGCGCCGATGAACATCAGCAGGATGGTAACGATTTTAGACAGCTCGCTCATTTCATTCAGGGGAAGAGAGTTGTATCCTGCGGTTCTGCAGGTGACTGAATGAAACACTGCAGCGTTGATCCGTTCAAACAAATTCAGGGGCCCCATGGTCTGTGGATTGTTATACTCTGAAACAAAGAAAAATAATGCACCGATGACCAAAAGACCTGTGGAAATGATCAGCACCAATTTGGTGTGCAGATAAAGAGTCCTTGTCTTCCGGTAATCCGCCAGATCTTTCCACACAATAAAACCAAGACCGCCCGTTACGATGAGCAGTGAAATGGTATAAAGCACAACCGGGTCATTATTAAACTGTGTGAGGCTCCTGTAATCGCCGATGAGGTCAAAGCCCGCATTGCAGAAAGCCGAGACAGAGTGGAAGATTGAAAGGTAAATCCCCCGCATGCCAAACCGCGGAATAAAGCTGAAGGAAAGCAGAACGGCACCTGCAAGCTCGAGCCCCACAGTTATTTTAATAACACTCCGAATCAGCCGTGTAACATCAGCAAAGCTATAGCCGCTGGTAGATTCCTGTGCAAGAATTTTTCCGCTCATACTGATCTTTCTTCCCAGCAATACCGAGAAGAAGGTTGCCAGGGTTACAATCCCAAGGCCGCCTATCTGAATCAGCAGCAGTATGACAATCTGACCCAATAGGGTCCACTGGGTCAAGGTATCGGCCACAACCAAGCC
Source organism: Bacillota bacterium (assembly GCA_029239605.1). Lineage (GTDB taxonomy): Bacteria > Bacillota > Clostridia > Peptostreptococcales > Anaerovoracaceae > Anoxybacterium. The sequence goes on from JARBUO010000010.1 coordinate 21,079, forward strand.
GGTGACACAGGTTGCAGAGGTTGCGGTAAAAAAGGCATTCAGGAAGCCAATGCTTCTCCCGTCATTTGACGCAGCAGGCAAGCTCAGCAGAATTGCGCCTGTAAATATAATCAATGCGAAGCTGGATACGATAATTCTCGTTGGAGAAATCGAAGCCAGTAATTTTTTTTTCCTGGTTTGCATAAAAATCTTTTCATTCCTTTACTTTTGTGATGAGTACTGTAATCATATGTTCGTTACGAATCCTGTTTTCTCATTCAGCTCTCTAATAAATAACGCAGCATCTTTTCGGGATTTTCCAAAAAACTGCGGGTGAGCTGGTAGTGTTCTGTTTGCCGATAATCCACACAGGAGATACCGGTTTGTGTCAGCTCCAGTACCTCTGCTCCGGGATATGCCATCAGAATCGGAGAGTGGGTCGCGATAATAAATTGGGAACGCTGTTTTACAAGCTCGTGGATTTGAGCGAGAAGTACCATCAATCGGCTTGGTGACAAAGCGGCTTCCGGCTCGTCCAGCAGATAGATCCCATTTCCCCTGAAACGATTCTGTACCAGAGATAGAAAGCTCTCCCCATGAGACTGCTCATGAAGAGATCGGTCTCCATAAGAAGCTGCAGCGCCAACCTCATCAATATAGCTGGCTGCGTTATAGAAGGTTTCTGCTCTGAGAAAGTAGCCGTCTTTGGGGTACGCTCTTCGGGCGATGGTCATATGGCGGTGCAGTTCCGAGTGAGTGACTTTGGTTGCGAAGTTGAAATTGCGTGATCCGCCCTCGGCATTAAATCCATAAGCAATGGCAATGGCCTCCAGCAGCGTGGATTTTCCCGTTCCGTTTTCACCGACCAAAAATGTGACCTGTTTGGAAAAGTTCAGCGCATCCATTGCCGACAGATGACGAACCACCGGCAATTTGCTGAGATAGGAATCCTTTTTAACGGGTGAGTTCAGCCGGATACTGCTGATAAAAATCTGTTCCATTCATAGCCCCTTTCCTGAATATGCTATTAGTATAACAAATCTTGTCCTGCAAAGGGATTGTATTAAAAAAATTTTTGAAATAAAATGGAATGTAGAAACACAAGACAAAACAAGGACAACATATTTGCTCTGTTTGACGAAATCTGCTTTGCCCGGTTTGACAAAATCCGCAAAGAAGCTTCAGGAAAGGTGGATTGGTTATGAATCAGGACTGCATTATAACATACTCCAAGGTGAAATTTTCACCGCTGTGTGCGAGAAAAGAGGATATTGAAATTGCCGACATCGCCCACGCACTGTCTCTGATGTGCCGCGCCAATGGACATATCAAGCATTTTTACAGTGTAGCCCAGCATTCTCTAAATTGCCTTCAGGAGGCAAAGGCGAGGAAACTTTCTGAAAAGGTACAGCTGGCCTGCCTGCTCCACGATGCAAGTGAAGCTTATCTTTCTGATATCACTCGTCCTGTGAAGAGGAGCCTGCCCCAGTACCGGGAATATGAAGCAGTTTTGCAATCGCTTATCTACAGCAGGTTTGGTCTGGCAGATCTGACTGAGAACGACCATGAAGCAATCTGCTCCATTGATGATGGGGTGCTCTTTGAGGAACTGTTGTACTTAATGGACGAGGAGATCTTTGACCAACGGCCGGAATTGGTAAGCCTGCCTGATTTGGCGCTGCGGGAATTTTCTGCTGTTGAGCAGGCCTTTCTGCAGGAATTTAAAACACTGACAACTTAAATATCAGGGTTGTCATAAATTTCCTTAAGGTGCCTGGTGAGTTTAACATTTTCGCCGTAATCTACGGCACAGTCGATGATTGCAGGAACTTTCTGGAGGAATGCGTTTTCCAAAACAGGAATGAGTTCGTCCGCCCTGCTCAACCGATATCCCCTGCAGTTCATAGCCTCTGCCAGCCTGACGAAGTCCGGGTTTGTGAAGGTGACATGGTGATTTTCCCCGTACTGATCCATTTGCTTCCACTTGATCAGACCATAGGCGGAATCGTGGAATATGAGAACCACAAAACTTAGCCCCAAACGAACCGCGGTTTCCAACTCTTGAGAGTTCATCATAAAACCGCCGTCTCCTGTGACGGTAAGAATTCTCTTTTCAGGGTAGATCAGTTTTGCAGCCACTGCCCCCGGTATGCCGATTCCCATGGATGCAAAGCCGTTGGAAATCATGCAGGTGTTTGGACGGTAACAGCTGTACAGACGTCCAATCCACATCTTATGAGCCCCAACATCTGATATGAGGATATCGTCTTCACTTAATATCTTTCTGACATCGCTGAGGATTCTCTGAGGCTTCATAGGGAAGGAACGGTCGGTCTCATATTGTTTCTGTTCTTCAGAAAACATCTCTTTGATCTTCAGTGCGTACTCCGGCTCAGCAGTTCTGGTGGTTCTTCTTAATATACTGTTCAGTGATTCGGACATATCCCCTACAACTTCCACGGTGCATTGGTAGCACTTGTTGATATGAGCGGGCTGTCTGCCAATATGAATAATTTTTTTCTTACATAGACAATTCCATGAGGTCGGGCCGAACTCCACCAGATCATAGCCCACTGCAACAACAAGGTCAGCATGTTCCAGTATTTTATTGGCATAGTCCTTATGGGGAATACCGATTGTCATCATTGCGTAAGGGCTTGAAGCTGAGATGACACCCTTTGCCATCATCGTATTGATTACAGGAAGTTTTAACCCCTGGGCGAATTGTGTCAGGGCTTCCGATGCGCCTGCTCTCACAACGCCGCTGCCTGCGAGAACGACGGGGTTTTGTGCGCGGAAGATTTCCGCCGCAGCGATTTCAACGCTGAGCATATTTGCATATTCTTTAAAATTAGCTGCAGCCTTGGCCAAAGGAAGCTCCTCTGAGGAAACGGTCATCTTCGCAACGTTGACCGGCAGCTCGATATGGGCTGCGCCGGGCCGCTCGCTTTCCGCATATTTAAAAGCAATCCGTACAATTTCTCCAATGGTCTCCGGTTTTACGACCACCTTGGTTCTTTTCGTAATGGGTTCAAACATCTTGCTCAGATCCAGGAACTGATGGGAGGTAATGTGCATCTTATCAGTTCCCACCTGTCCTGTAATTGCCACCAGCGGTGCACCATCCCCCTGGGCATCGGCGACTCCGGTGACCAGATTGGTTGCTCCCGGGCCCAGGGTTGAGAGACAGACGCCTGCTCTGCCCGTGAGCCGTCCGTACATATCCGCCATAAAGGCCGCGCCCTGTTCATGCCTGGTTGTCACGAAATTTATGGATGAGTTTGTCAGGGCCTGCATTAACCCGAGGGTTTCTTCCCCGGGTATGCCAAAGATATATTCCACTCCCTCTGCTTCAAGGCATTTCACCATCAGCTCTGCTGCATTGAGAAGCTTGCTTTCCTGATTGATGTCGTCCACTCCCTTCTTAAAATTTCGAAAAACAAGGAAAAAAGGTGCGCCATTAGATCAGTTGATCGGCGTTCTTTTTCGGTTCCGGAGACTCGCGCAGATTCATGAGTTCTGCTTCGATCAATTCCTGAGAGCGATCGATGAGTTCATAAAGCATTTTGAACTGATTCTGTGCCATATCATATAAATATTGTTCTCTGGGTGAGAGGCCGGTTTCGGGAATGGTGGCATAAAAATCGTCCAACTGCTGATTCACGCTTTCTTTGTATTTATGAAACCATGCTTTCTTCTGAAATAAATTATCTTTCCACATAATAAGCTCCTTTCACTCTGCACAGGAAATAATAATAGTATGAACAGGTATTAAGAGATCATACCTAGTCGAAACTTCCATTCCAGAATTTTGAGAACAGATTCGTCGATGCGCGCTTCTGTGATACGGCCTTCTTTTACAGCGGAAAGAACCGCGGGAATTTGCAGATCAAAATGGGTAGAAATCAAAAGATCATTGCCGGCAGCTACCGCAAGCTCAGCCGCTTCCGCTGTTCCAATGGAGTCCTCGATGGCCTTCATAGACAGATCGTCTGTCATAATAACACCGTCAAAGTGAAGCTGATCTCTCAAGATTTTGTTTACAGCAGGAGAGAGTGATGCGGGTAGACGATCATCCACAGAGGTTACAATATTATGGGAAACCAAAATACTTCCGGCGCCAGCCTCAATACCAGCCTGGAAGGGCAGAAAATCACGGTCTAAAAAGGATTCGTAACTCCTGTCATCAACGGCAATCCCTTTGTGGGTATCGAGATTGTTTCCGTAGCCCGGAAAATGCTTCAGCACGGAACCGATTTCGCTCTCATCCATTGCACTTACAACGGTCTTAACATACTGTGCCGTTTCAGCAGCAGATTTTCCAAAGGTGCGATGATAGATATAATCAGAGGGATTTTCGGAAACATCGCATACCGGGGCGAGGTTTACGTTGAATCCCAGTTCTTTCATCAGTGCGGCTTTCTCTTTCGTATCGGATGTGATAAGAGCAAACCCTCCTTGGGAATACAGCGTTTGGGGAGATGGGAAGGGGGTTTGGCGGAATTCCGGGTATTTGCTGATTCGAACGATTTCACCTCCTTCTTCGTCTGCACCGATGAAGAGGGAGATTCGAGAAACGGATTGGTAGTGTGCGATGGTTTCCGTTAATGATGCCTTTGTATTTCCTTTGATGTCCGTTCCAAACAGAATCAGTCCACCCGGCTGGAATTGCTTCAGGTCTTCTGTTACGGTATCCTTTTGGCAGCGGACAAAAAACATTTGTCCAACCTTTTCCTCCAAGGTCATTTCTTCCAGCATGCTTTGGGCACGCTGCCGATCCGATGGAGGCAGCTGCATATCCTCATCTTCGCCGTTTGGTTCTTCCGCTCCCATGCCTGGAACGTCTGCTGATTTGTCCCCCCTGCTAACGCATGCAGCAAGACAAACCATCAGAAATAGCATCAGAACAATTAAGAAAACTTTCAATAACCTTCGCTTCATCTCTCTCTTCCCTTCTGTTACTGTTTCCAGTGTGAGGAGTAACTACCGAAGCTTATTTGACCCGTACTGCAGACGATGCTCTGTTAACTCAGCTTCCAGAGTGCCATGGTGATTTCCGAACCGTCGGCGGTATTGTCTGTATAGGACGCCAGCCAAAGCTCATTGTCCATCACATAGAGACAGTAATTCGTGTTCTTGTTCCCCTCTGTCCTTATTTTGTACCGCTGTTTCATAGAATAATCGGCTACAGAGATTTTTCCGAAAGTAGATTCCTCGAAATCAGCAGCCATCTTCTCTGTGAGTTCCGACTTGACATAAATAGGGTTTGTAACTTCATAGTGTTCCTTTTCCTTTGGATTGTCGATGGAAAAGTGATCTGCTCCGATGCTACATTGCGCTTCCTTCATTCGGTTTTCAGCAAACTCAAACATAGAGGAACTCAATGGAGACAGGTAAAGAAGTTTCTCAAATCCATACGTTGCTTCCGTCCGCTGGTTTTCTCCAGAGAAAGGATCTGCAGAAACTGCTTGGTCCCACCATTCCGTATCGGGAGCACCTCCTGTCATGAGTCCTTCTGCGTACCAGCCCAGCTCATCTTTGGCAAGCCAAAGCCAGCGCGGAGAGATGCCGCTCTCAAAGGCGGAACTACCGCCGTCTTTTATGGTCAGTTCCAATTCATAGCATGCTTTGTTCCGGCGGATGTCCTGAGAGACAACGCTGACCTTACTGATTGAAACCGTATCCCAGATAATCTGTCCGTAAGGATCGAGCTTTGCGGAAGGGGTCAAGGCGAGAATTGCGCGATAGTCACTTTCCAAAAGGGCCTTTTTATAAGCCGCAAAAGCTTCCGCCGCCGTAGGGGCATGGTAGCTGTACCGATCCCAGTCACTAAGCAGTTCGTCTGCCTGGACGACTACTGTTTTTCCGTGTTCCTTCCCAAAATGAAGAATTTCCTTCTGTTCATACGTTGCCTGGGTGCTGTCAGTAAGGGTATAGGTGATTTCCGCGGTATCTCCTGAAACGGTCACCTTGTAAGAGGTGACCCATGGACTGGAAACACCAATGTTAAAATTCCAAGGCTCACTTCTTTCTTTTTGGCCTTTGATAAAGCGTTCCTTCATTTCGTCAGACATCATTCGGTATCGTGGTTCACCATCCCGGGTTTTCAGTGATTCTGCCCATATCTCTGCCATCGGCCTAAGTTCCTGCGCCGTAAAAGAGACTTCTGTGGGCTGATCCTCCAAGGCAGACTTGATATCGGGGTTGGTGAGCAGGCCTATTGCAGAAACAGCCAGAATCAGAAGGATGGCAAAAGCGATCCAAGCAGGCGGGCGGCGGTAATTGAGGACATTTCTGATTCGCCTCCCTACATTTTCTTCCCCGAAAGCCAGAGGGCTGCCGCTGAATCTCCTGCCTTCCACAGCAAAGGAGAGGAGGGAGCTGCTGTACGCTTTTTTGATATCCGAACCCATTTCCTTCAGAACGCTTTCATCGCAGGACATTTCCATATCTCTGGCCATGAGGCGAAAACTAAGCCATACCAGCGGGTTAAACCAGTGAAGACAAAGGGCAAAATAAGCGAGTGGACGGAGAAGATGGTCCAACCTTCGAATATGGATTCGTTCGTGACGGAGAATATATTGCCGCTCATGTCCTGCAATGCCAAGTGGAAGATAGATTCCCGGGCGAAGAAATCCCACAACACAGGGAGACGGTACTGATTCTGACTCAAAAACATTTTCTTCCGTTTTAACTGCCGTGGAAAGGGTGGCCTTTAACTTAGCATAGGACCAGATGCCGTAGCAAAAAAGACATGCAGTGCCAAGGAGCCAGAGCATACTGAACGCGGTGAGCAAAAGCTGACCCTGATCAAGGTAGGAATCAGGCGCTGACTGGGGAAGTGCACCGCTTTGCAGCAGCGTTACTGTGCGCTGGACGCCTGGTGCTGTGTCTGTTAAGATTCCTGTCCCGGCAATACCGACAGTGCCTGGGGAATATCCGGCGGAGGGAAGCCTGCCTGCAGTTTCGGGAAAAAAGCGCAAAAGGCTGAACGCTGAAGAGACGGAGAAAGGGCACATGAGCCGGAAGAATACGATGCCCCATAATCCGTATGAAAATATTTTGGGCGCCTTCCGCAGCAACATCCTGATAAAAAGCACAATAAGAATGACAAAACAAGCGGTAATGCTCATGTTTAAAATCGCGAGAAAAATACCGGTAAGATGAAAAACCATCCCTATTCCTCCTTAAAACTGTCGATAAGGCTCTTGAGCTTTTCCGCCTGATCCTTTGACAGTTTTTTGTCCCCCATAAAGGAAGAAATAAACTGTGGAAGGGAGCCTCCAAAGGTGCGGTTAATAATCAGTTCACTTTCATACTTTTGAACCTGCTCTTTTCTGATCAGTGCGGAAACCGTTGCATTGACGTTTGCGAGAATTCCCCGTTCGCACAGTTTTTTTAACACGGTGTAGGTCGTCGACTTTTTCCAGCCAAGGCGCTCCTCACAGAGCTTAACCAGCTCGCCGGAGCCCAGCGGTTCCTTTTCCCAGACGATGTCTGCAAAGCGGTACTCGCTTTCACATAGTTTGAATTCTTCCATGTAGCAGCCTCCTTATATCCTTGAAATTTATAATATCCAACGCATAGATTGGCGTTTCACAACAGCCGGTTTGCCAATAGGGTCTATAAAAATAGACCTGCCTGCAGATTGAGTCTATCACTATAGACCAGACCGCGTCAAGCTTTTTGTAAAACCATTCACAGAATTCTGCATTTCTTCATAGCATATACAATACCGAACAGTGAAGGGAGGTATAACAATGAGTTGCAGATGCAGACGTAGACGCGAATTGGAAGAGGAAGTCGAATCGGCCAGGGACATATGCAGAGAAAGAGAAGAGGTTGAATCTGAGACTGAATCACTATGTAACAGCGACTGCTTTCTGATCGTCTGGAGAGATCGTAATGGCAGACGCAGATGCAAATGCTGCCGCGGCGGTTGCAGATCCTAGTTCCATGTGTCAGCCGATTCGGCGCAAGACACTGGTTATAGCGTGATAACACGCCCGTCAATCAGACGGGCGTTTTTTATTTAATATAAATATCTCCAAAGGCCGCTAGGGAATCCTAACGGAAGTGGTGCAACCCACTTTTTTTATTTGGCGAGAAAAAGGGATTTAAGACGTCAGCTGAAGGGGCTGGTCTTCCTCTCCTGCGATAATTCGATCAATCTCAGGCTCGTCCAGGGTTTCCCTATCCAGCAATGCCTGAGAAAGTCGGTCCAAAACGCAACGGTTTTGAATCAGAAAGCTTTTTGTTTCCCGATACAGTTCATTTGCCATACTGGAAGCTTCTTCAATCATGTTAAACTGATTTGTGAGCTGGGTCAGATCAATCATTCCCTGGTTTCCCATGCCGTAAATTGCAATGTATTGCTTGATGATTTCCGTTGCCTGTTTAATATCTTCTGAGGCACCGGTGGTAATGTCTTCGTCGCTGTTCAGAAGGATTTCCTCCGCCGCACGTCCTGCGTACATGACCTTGACCAGATTCTTCAGGTATTTTTTACTTTTTAGCGGCGTATCCTCGGGAGCACGGAAGGTAACCCCTCCCGCTCCGGATGTGCTCTGCACGATGGTGACGGTTGGCACACCGTCATTGGTCAATAGCTTTGTGGCCAGGGTATGGCCGGCTTCATGGTATGCAACAAGCCGCACGTAGTTGTCGTCCTCGTTTCGTTCTTTCTTGTGACCGTTGAGCAGGATTTTGAAAAAGGCATTTTCAATATCTTCATTCGTAATAAGATCCTTATCTTCTGTGGCTGCGATGAGCGCTGCCTCATTGAGCAGGTTTTCAAGCTCTGCACCGGAAAAACCGTTGGTTTTCTTTGCAAGAGCATCGATCTTTACTTCATCGGACAGTTTCTTACCGGCACTGTGGAGCCGGAGGATTTGATATCTGGCCTGCTTATCAGGCAGATTTACGGCAATTTTCAGGTCGAAACGGCCTGGACGTGTGAGGGCAGAATCGAGAATATCCAGTCTGTTGGTTGCACAGATGGTAAGAATTCCTTCCGAAGCGGCAAATCCGTCCAGTTCAGTAAGCAATGCATTGATGGTCTGGTCTCTTTCGCTGTTGTTGCTTTCTCCGCGAATCCCTCCAATCGCGTCCAGCTCATCGATGAAAACGATGCAGGGCGAGGCCTTCCTTGCTTTGGCAAAAAGCTCACGGATTCTGGATGCACCCACACCGACATACTTCTCAACAAAATCACTGCCGGAGGCTGAAAAGAAGGGTACTTCCGCTTCACCGGAGATCGCCTTGGCAATCAGGGTTTTCCCGGTACCGGGAGGGCCGTATAAAATCAGCCCCTTGGTAGGCCTTGCTCCAAGTCTTTTATATTTTGCCGGGTGTTTAAGGGAATCCACCAGGCGAAACAGATCCGGTTTTAGTTCGTCTATGCCCTGCACCTCGGCAAAGGTAATTTTCTTCTCAGGACTGGCAGGCACATTTTTCGGTTTTTCCTTAGCTCCCACAGCAATCTTATCAGGCTCGTAAGCTTTTCTGCTGACGCTGAAAAACCAGATTAAAAAAACAGTAAATCCCAGAATCATGGAAACCAATATAAAGGTCCCCATTACATTTTTCGGTTTTTCCTCACTGGTCGAGGTATACCGGATACTGGCACCGCTGTCAACGGCTCCGGTCAGCTCCATTGCTTTGATATACTCCGCAGACATGGGAATGGTGCAATATCGGTTGTCAACTGTTCTTAGAAGCAGCCTGTCATCCGTTGCTGTAAAAGCAACAGATGCAATCTGCATTCCGAAGTTCAAATCATAAAATTGTTCCTCGGTAATGGATTCTACCGGGACATATTTGGATAAAGTGGTTATATCAACCCGGTTGAACACCTTGGTATTCCCCGGGGCACTTGTGGTTGATTCCCCTGCAATTCCGCTCCAGGCAACCCCGGGGTTTTCTGCATAGCTGGGAATAACAGACCCTAAGATCAAAGCAGCTGCGGCTGCAGTCAAAATTATATATTTCTTAAAGCGGCGAGACTTAAAATACATTTTGATATTGAACCTCCTTTCATCATGTAACGTGTTTATGTATCCATTGCCTGTCATAAAATATGAAGAATCTGGGAGCATTTCGGAGAAAACTTTTCCGGCACTCTTATTCTCTGCAATTTCATCGGATGTATTATAAAAATATAAAAAATCAGTAATTAATTTTAGCGGGAGCATGATTCGACAAAAATCTTCGGTCATTAGAAAAACCTTTTTCTGTGCAGAGTTGTTGAAGGTGGGAAATTATGATAAAATGTGGGGCATATATAAGCAGATTTCACCAATTTTGTTAATCAGGGTCGTAACAATGCCAAATTATAAAATTCTGAGAAGAAAACGAATTGAAAACGTACTGTCCAATATCTTCAGTTTCCCGCTGACTGTAGTGTCCGCCACCATGGGTTACGGCAAGACGACAGCGGTAAAAACCTTTCTGGAAAATCGAAAGGTCAATACGATATGGGTTTCCCTGACGGGAGAACGGAATTCCGAGAGTTTGTTTTGGAGCAAGCTTTGTTCTGCTGCGGCAAAACACTATCCAGAAAAGGCGAAGCACCTGCAGGAAATGGGCTTCCCCTATAACCAGCATCAACTGGATAAAATTATCGGATATATTCAGGAATACAGTTCCGACAAAAAGACGGTACTGGTGATTGACGACTATCATTTAATCGAGAATAACAAACAGTTTGAGGCGCTCATAGAAATTGCAGTGCAGGAGGAGATTCGCAATTTCCATATCGTACTGATTTCGCGCACCCGTCCGGGCATCGGACATGGACTCCTGGCAAAAGGGCTGTGTTTTTCTGTAGACTCTTCCGCGCTTGCCTTTACAACGGAAGAAATTGAAGAATACTTCAGGCTGATGGACTTCGATACACTAACCCAGAATGATCTTGAGGGGATTGCCAACTATACCATGGGATGGATTTCTGCCATTTATCTTATACTTCTTGGCATGAAACAGGGGCTGCGCCCGGAAATCAACTCCAACATCAACCGGCTCATCGAAGCAAATCTATATAATCAACTGGAGGAGGAGATGAAGGAAGCCATCCTCGCACTTTCTGTTTTCGACAACTTTACCATCAAACAGGCACAGGTCGTGCTTCAGAACAAAAATATCCGCCATATCGTCAATATGCTGGTAGATCAGAATGCCTTTATTGAGTGGGATTCACAGTCTGGAGCATACAAACTTCATAACGTGCTCCGGGACTATCTCCGCTTAAAACTGGAGACTAGCACCCTCGATGTCGACGCGCTTTGTATGCGGGCAGGCCACTGGTACCTTGTTTTAGCTGATTACGTCACCGCGTTTGGATACTATCACAAAGCAGGACGTACGGAGGAACTTCTGGATCATTTGAGTAAAATGGAGGACGTCTCCATCAGCTTTTTGGGTAACGATCTGATGCATAGAATCTGCAACGATCTTCCTCACCATTACTGCTATAAATATCCGATGCTCTTCCTGCAGATCGCATTGAACTTCGTGATCAGCGGGGAAGACAACCTGATCCGAAGAGGTGTGGAAATTATTCAGACCATTGCGGATTATTACGGACGACCCGAAGGCTTTGCGCTGAATCTTTGCGACAGTATCTTTGCTGAGATTGAGCTGATTTATACCATTCTGTCCTTCAACGACATTGAGCGGATGGAAGAGCATGCGCGAAAAGCGGCGGCACTGTTTCACGGCGGGAAGTCTTCTCTGATTCTAAGGCAAAGCGAGTTCACGTTCGGGCTTCCCCATTTTCTGTACGCGTATTATAAAGAACCGGGAAAACTTCAGGAAACCCTTGAAAATCTGGCGGACCATTTTGCTCCTGAATTTCTTGACGGCTGCGGTACGGGCTGTGAATTCCTGGCCCTTGCAGAGGCAGCGCTGGAAACCGGACAACTGGAGCAGGCAGAGCTTTATGCGTTGAAATCCATCTATAAAGCAAGGACAAAGATGCAGATCAGCATTGAAATCTGTGCCAATTTTACGTTGGCAAGGCTTCGCATGATTGAAGGGCGTATGGAGGAAGCAAGGGAGCTGATGAAAAACGTCAAAGAGATGTTTTCCGAACAGAAGCCTCGGCTTTCCATTCAGAACAGCATGGTATTCAGTACGATGATCGATCTTTGCGACGGTTATTTGTACGGCTGCATGAAGCAGGCTGAATTCATCCCTAACTGGCTCAGAAACGGAAATCTCTCTTACGGAGCGTATATGCTGCGGGGGATGGCTTTTCCCTGTATCATCCACGGCAAGGCAGTGCTTCTGTCAGAGAACTGGATCAAACTTGAAATACTGTGCGAAAGCTTTAAGCCCAAGTTTGATTTTATGCATAACCAGCTTGGTATCCTTCACAATTCCATCTATGCTGCCATTGCACGTCAGCGGCTGTATGGCATGGAGGAAGGCATTTGCGCACTGCTTCCGGTACTAAAGGAAGGGCAAGCAGATGGAATTGTTATGCCCTTTGCAGAAAACGGGGACTATCTTCTGCCAATGCTGGAGAGGATGAAAGGCAGGGAGGGAATTTCGCCTCGCTACCTTGACAGCCTTTTGGCTGCATGCAAAAAATACAGGGAACATACCAAACCGAAATCCCAGACAGTTTTAACAGAACGGGAAACAGAGGTGCTCCAGCTTTTGGCAGAGGGCCTGACACAGAAGGAGATTGCAGAAGATCTGATCTTATCCTCCTCCACCATCAAGCGGCATTTGGAGAATATCTATCAGAAACTGGAAGTAAACAATAAAATATCGGCAATCAAGAAAGCAAAAAATTTGAAACTGTTATGAAAAATGGGATTTTTGGCCAATGCCAAAAATCGACAAAATAATCTATACTCAAAAGCGTGTAGAGTTATTATAGAAAATCGGCCGGGCAGTGCAAAAATCTGCCGGCCAATTGTATGCCTTCCCCGGATTGATTACGGCTACTGGCAAGTACCAATGCTCAGGAACGTATAGGCAGCCGGGCAGTGTATATTGGAAACAACCCAATCTTATAGTCCAAGTGTAGAGGGGATTGGAGCAATCGCTCCAATCCCCTCCTGCCATTTTTGTCTGGAAATTGCAGAAGCATTCATGTATACTATAATCGCATTTATTTCTATATGTTGGGAAAAGGAGAAAAGATTATGGATAAGTTAAGCGGATCTTTTGTATCGTTGATCTCAAAGCAAGGGATTACGGCAGTCGCCATTGCGGTGGTGCTCTGCATCATCATCGCACTTTTCAATAAGAAAAAGGGCAGAAAGATGAGCACGAAAACCGTCGTTGCAATCGGCGTAGGAGCGGCATTGTATGCGGCTTTGTCCGCGATATCGATTCCGGTAGGACCGAATACTTCCTTCCGTATTGCCATTGCGCTGCTGCCGATTTTCGGTGCTTTTTTTGGACCCGCTGCGGGTTTTCTCATCGGTTTTATCGGACATGCTTTGAATGATGCATTCATGTACGGAAACATTTGGTGGAGCTGGGTCTTCCTGTCTGCCATGATGGGGCTTTTCGGCGGTTTTGTTTGCTTTGACAGGAAATTTGACCCGCTGAACGGCATTTGCACCAAAGTACACATCGGATTGATGTATTTGTGGTCACTCATCGGTATGTTCGTAGGAAGCGTTATCGCTTATCTGGGAGATGTATACCTTTACGGTGAGCCTTCAGAAAAACTTTTTGTGCAGATCACTGCTGCAAATCTTTCCAATTTGGTGGTCATAGCTGTCATCGGCATTCCTGCCGTTATTTTGATTGCGAAATCCAAAGCCAGGAACCAGGGACTGAAAAAGGACTTTTAAAATGAAATCAGTTGTATTCGAGGATGTGTCGTTTCAATACGGTAATTTGGATCAGCCTACGCTTCATCATATCGACTTAGTGATTGATGAAGGGGAAAAGGTGTTAATAACAGGAAAAAGCGGAAGCGGAAAATCGACATTAGCCCATTGTATCAATGGGCTAATTCCCTTTACCTATAAAGGGGAATTCAAGGGACGTGTACTTGTAAACGGAAAAGAACCGAGCCAGCTCTCCCTCTTTGCAATGGGAACACAGGTTGGAAGCATTCTTCAGGATCAGGACTGTCAGTTTGTGGGATTGTCCGCTGGAGAGGACGTTGCGTTTGCTCTGGAAAACGACTGCGTTGCTCCCGAAGAGATGCAAGTTGCTGTGGACATTGCGCTGCAACAAGTAGACATGCTTCCGCATAAAAATCATCCGCCTCAGAGCCTTTCAGGCGGACAGAAACAGAAGGTTGCCATCGCGGGTATTTTGGCCATGGATGTTCCGATTCTTCTCTTTGATGAGCCTTTGGCAAACCTTGATCCGGCTAGCGGAAAAAAAGCCATGGAAACCATTCTGGACATTCATGGAAAAACGGGAAAAACCATTATTGTCATTGAGCATCGCATTGAAGATGTTCTGGAACACGGTTTTGACAGGGTGGTTGTAGTAGATGATGGAAAAATCGTATTCAACGGAACACCGGACCGTCTTCTTGCAGAGGACGTGCTTCCCGGGTACGGACTGCGGCAGCCCCTTTACGTGGAGATGCTCAAGCTTTGCGGCGTTGCGGCCAGAGAAGAGGACCGGATTTCAGTTCTTGAGAATACAGTGAAGTATAAGGACCAGGTACTGAAAAAATATATGGAGGATCGATTTACGGATCAAAGGCCGAACAATCGCACCATTCTAAAACTTCAGGGTGTAAGCTTCCGGTATTTTAAAGAAGATCCCTATACCATTGAGGATGTCAGCTTTGATGTGAAAGAAGGCGAAATGCTGGCAATCGTGGGCAATAACGGTGCAGGAAAGTCAACACTGCTGAAAGCCATCTCCGGAATTGCCAAATATCAGAACGGCTCGATCTATTACGGAGCGGAGAACCAGCAGGGAGAGGCTGGAAATGAAAGCAGCAGCTCTCCTGTCGGCATGCAGAGGATTGATACCTGGACGGCAAAGCAGAGGGCTCTGGCCATCGGGTTTGTCATGCAGAACCCAAATCATATGATCACAAAGGATATGATCTATGATGAAGTGGCGTTTGGCCTCAGAAACTTCGGCGTTGGAAAAGAAGAGACGGATCGGCGGGTAAAAGAAGCCCTGAAGATCTGCGGTCTTTATGAATATAGAAATTGGCCTGTATCCTCTTTGAGTTATGGCCAGAAAAAAAGAGTGACCATTGCCTCCATTTTATCCATGGGTCCAAAGGTCATTATTCTGGATGAACCGACGGCTGGGCAGGATTATACCAGCTACAGGGAGTTTATGTCCTATCTGGACCAAATTAAATGCTCAGGAATAGGAATTATACTGATTACCCATGACATGCATCTTGCATTGGAATATGCCGATAGCGGCGTTGTACTTTCGGGGGGCAGGGTAATTGCGAAAGATTATATGGATCGCATCCTGGCGGACAACTGGATTATAGGGAAGGCAAATTTAAAGCATACCTCAATCGAGCGGATGGGGAGGCTCTTCGGAGTGGAAGATCTGAGCTCTTTCATCGCGTACTTCACAAGAAGAGTAACCTCGAAGACCTGCGCTGAGACCGGCAGCGGAAAATCAGAGAGCCGGCAGGCAGCAGCAGAAAGGGAGGAGGTTTCTCATGAGTAAGAGCGGTTCCCTTTACATTGAACGGGACTCCCTGTTTCACGGACTGGATGGAAGCATCAAACTTCTAATGCTCATCGCCTGGACCGGATTTGTCTTTGCATTTATGGATGCAAGGGTATTTTTGGGAATGATCCTGATCGGACTTGGAATCCTGAAACTTTCCAAGCTTCCGGCAAAGGCAATCTGGCCGTTATTTGTGTTTATTTTTGTGTTTACACTGTTCAACTCGGTGTTTTTGCTGCTGATTACTCCGGAATACGGTTCCAAGCTAACCGGGAGTTACACGGATCTGATCAGCCTCGGCGTTTATTCCATCACATTGGAAACCGTGTTTTACTGTTTTACACTATCGCTGAAATATATTGCCATTATGCCGATCACAATCCTGTTTCTCTTTACGACTCACCCCAGCAATTTTGCCAGCAGTTTGAACCGGGTGGGGGTTCCTTACCGGATTGCTTATGCCGTTAGTATTGCACTGCGGTATATCCCGGATGTTAAAACGGAAGTAGAGAATATTATCAATGCTCAGGAGGCAAGGGGCGTGGCTTTTCGAAAGGGGGATGCAGGGCTGGGAACAAGACTGAAGAATTATGCAACGGTCATGGTGCCTCTTCTGCTCAGCTCCTTCAATCGCATTGAGGTGGTTTCCAATGCAATGGATTTGAGGGGATTCGGCAAGAACAAGAGCAGAACCTGGTACCAACGAAAAAAATACACCGGTTTGGATATGTCATTTGCTGCACTTTCCTTTGCGGTCCTTGCTGCCGGGATTGTCATTAAGCTTACGATAGGAGCAGTCTACTGGTATCCTTTTTAACGAAAGAGCATTCCTTTGTAATCCACAGGTCAATATCCATTTAAAAAAGTATGAGGAGGTGGGCTATGGCCATTATTGATGTTGTCAAATATAACGGGGGTCCTGATGTCTTTGCCTGGAAATACCCCAACGAAGAGCTGTCAACCTGGACCCAGCTCATTGTAAATGAGACGCAGGAAGCAGTCCTTGTGAAAGGCGGGGAGGCCCTGGACCTGTTCGGGAGCGGTACCCATTCGCTGGATACGAATAATATACCGATTCTGTGTAATCTGATCAATCTTCCCTTCGGGGGGAGATCTCCTTTTACTGCAGAAGTCTGGTTTATCAATAGAGCAGCGTCACTTGATATTAAGTGGGGTACCCAGAGCCCGATCCAGCTTCAGGACCCCAAATATCAGATCTTTATTCCAGTACGCTCTTATGGGCAATTCGGGATACAAATCAAGAACTCCAAGAAATTTCTGACCAAATTGGTGGGAACGCTGCCGATCCTTGACAAAGAGACGATTCAGGCATTCTTCCGAGGCCTGTATCTCACAAAGGTGAAGGACGCAATTTCATCCTATCTTGTTCAGGAAAAAATCAGCATTCTTGAGATGAATGCATATTTGGAGGAACTCTCGGAGAATCTGAGGGAAAAGATGGCGCCGATTATGAGCGACTATGGAATTGAGCTGATTCATTTTAATGTGAATGACATCAGTGTGCCGGATGAAGATCCCGCAGTGAGATCTTTGAAATCAGCCCTTTCCAAACGGGCCGAGATGGATATTGTGGGCTATAACTACATACAGCAGCGATCCTTCGAAACTTTGGAAAGTGCTGCTTCCAAAGGAGGAGCCACAAAATCTGATCTTATGGGAGCGGGGATTGGAGCAGGTATCGGCGTAGGAATCAGCGGAGCCTTGGGCGCGCAATTTGCCGGTATGGCACAGAATATTAATACTGCACCGGAGAAAAAGGAAGCTTGCCCATCCTGTGGTACTTCTATTAATAAAGATAGTAAATTCTGCGGAAATTGCGGCACTGCTCTGCGCAAATCCTGTCCCGGCTGCGGAGAGCCTCTTGAAAACCCAGCTGCAAAATTTTGTA
Source organism: Bacillota bacterium (assembly GCA_029239605.1). Lineage (GTDB taxonomy): Bacteria > Bacillota > Clostridia > Peptostreptococcales > Anaerovoracaceae > Anoxybacterium. Next base: position 38,603 of record JARBUO010000010.1, read on the forward strand.
CCGAATGCGGGTATTCTCTTCTGAAGAAGTGCTCCGGCTGCGGTGCTGAACTTCAGGGGGAACCGAAATTTTGCCCGGAATGCGGCGGGAAGCTATAGAGGAGGAATGAGACATGGAACAGACACAATCGAAACGCAGTACCGGTAAAATCGGATTTTGGTATACTTTGCCTGCAATCGTCCTGTTGATCCTGTTCTTTTGGCCGGCAGGAATCTATTGCTATTTGAAAAGAATGAAAATGGGTGTCACAGCGGCAGCAAGCGCAGCTGGTGTGGGAATTATCTTCGGTATTATAAACCTGCTGATGGCCTTGATCATGTTTTCAACAGAGAGCGGAGACCGGTTATTGGACATTGGAACTTCCTTATACTTTCTGATTCCTGGATTGTTCTTCTTACTCACAGGAATCAATGCCCAGAGATGCAAAGCGAACTTTGTGAAGTATGAACGCTGGATCGAACGGGAAGGTTTGACTTCCATCGACGGTCTTGCATCAGTGGTAGGAAAATCTTATGTCAAGACCAGGAGGGATCTCCAGAAAATGATCCAAAAGGGTGTCATTCGGGACGCTTTTATCGACGATGATACCCGAGAATTGGTTTTCATCGGAACCGCTGAGGCAACGGCGGCAAAGACCGCACCCGCGGTACGCGTTAGTTCCAAGGGAAGGATTGTCCCCCAGGAAGAAGCAAAGAATGTTCGCTGCCCAAGCTGTGGTGCCAACAATAAGGTGATCCCGGGCAGAAACGTTGCATGCGAATATTGTGGTACCGTATTAAACTGAGCAGAGGAACATGAATACTTCGGACGGATTAAATTGAGCAGAGAAAGGTCAATCAAGTGAAATCCTAGAATTTGGACTAGCAGAGCAACAGCGGAACATAAAAACGATAAGGCGCATAGAAATGAAATGGTAAGGCCATGAATCACCGATTCATGGTCAAATCTATTTAATGGAGGCGATCGTATGGGGAAAAAAGTTGCCGCTGTGATCAGCCTTGCCCTGTTTTTGGGGGTAACCTTAGCTTCCTGTACTGACGATAAAAATTGGTCTTTCGTGGCAGACGAAAGTTATTCGATCCTATCCGTGCAATGCAACAATCCCATCCTGATCAAGCGGACGCAGGACAGTGACTACCTGAGGCAAGGCGGTAAGGGGATCGAGGCCGCAGGGACTGATGACGAAGCAGTTTCCATCAGAACCCTGGGAGAAGACAGCGGGATTGATGCATCAAAGAATTATAATGTAACCATAAATACCCTGCAGGGCAGTGACCGGGTCAAGATGAAAGCGGTTACTTCCGACGGCATCACCATGACATTGCCGGATCGTCCGGATGACCTGGGTTTGCAATTTGTGATTACCCCCGACGGTCAGCAGTCTTTTCTTGCGTCCGATCTTGGGATTTGGTCAGTGGATGCCAGTCAGGCCAGGAAGATTACACCGGACAATTACAACTCCATGACGTATGATGTATTGGCGGAGCAGTCCGCGGAACTGTACCAGGAAAACATTGTGAGGTGGAACGAGAATGTCACACCTGACCCAACCAGTACCAAACTGGCCTATATCTCCAACAAACATGATATCTACAATGATACCAATGCACTTTTCGTTTATGATCTGACCACGGGGATGGAAAGCATCTCTGCCCGTTCGGGAAATGCAAACTATATGCTGGAGGGGTGGCTTGACCCGGATACGCTTCTCTGCATGAAAATAACAGAGGATAAGACTGAATACGTAGCAGTCCCTCTTGATGAAGAAGAGATCCCTTTAAAAATGATCGGGTCAGATCCTTTTGTTTATGCGGTAAAGGACGGTATGATTGCTTATGCAGAGGGATTGGGCAGCCCCGAGATTCATTTCGCCCAATACCTGGGGACCGATGGACTCAAAGAGATCAAATCAGTAAAGCTTGGATGGCAGACCAGAGTTAGAGGCGGCAACAATGGATTCAGTCCCGACAACTCCAAATTTGCCTGTCTGTATATTCCGGAGGGTAGTAAAGATACCAGATATATTCAGGTAATCAGTCTTACGGAGAACAAAAAGATTAAAATTGATTCGCTGCCGGGAGACAGCGATTTTCTTATTGAATTTTACTGGGCAGACAACCAAACGCTGCTGGTGGTTGCGGGAAAAGATTACCAGGGCGTTGCCTTGGAATCCACATGGAGTTATGATCTGTCCGGAGGTGAAAAACAATGACTGGACTGAAACAATTCCTGATTTTTCTTTTCGTGGTTCTTTTTTTTCTGAGCGCAACAGTTCCTGTTTTTGCACTTAGTGATTACAGCATTGTATTCACCGGCGCATATGACGGTACGACACGCTGGATCTCGCCGCTTCAAAGCAGTTCCGGAGATCCCCTCTGGGCAACTGTGACCAGCAAATGGGCTGAGCCGAGACGCGTAGGAACATCGCCTCATATCGGGGTGGATTTGTATGCGCCCCGGGGTACCAAGGTGGTGGCTGTACAGACCGGCTACGCTACAGCGCTGGGAGGAGCCTATAATACGCTTTCTCTGGGAGGAAAAAATGGGCTTCCCTATTGTCATTATCAGCATATGTCCAAGATCCTGAAGACGGGCTATTGTCTACAAGGTGACATTGTTGGCCTTGTTGGGGATTACGGCAGCCCCGGCTCTGTTCATCTCCACTT
>JARBUO010000011.1 GCA_029239605.1 Bacillota bacterium
ATATCCTTTCCACCGCAGCGATAGTGCTGCGGTTACCAGGATAAGTGCAGACAGCAAAGGATTTTGCCCTGCCTCCGTCACTGAGCAAATTTGCTGTCTGCAAACATAAAAAACTGAGTGAGTGGAACTACAGGGGCTAACAAGGTGATCTGATTCCGTCCGCAAGCTTTGCCTGCACCGGCTGCGATACTACCGCTCCAATCGATGCTAACCCCATGCCTACAGTGTACTGACAGCACTTTTACTCTTGGTACTGCACTTTCAACTCGATCTGATCCGGCAGGAATCCAAGGTCTGTTTCAGCGACCTGCATCGGATAGGTCAACACCTGGGTCAGTGCGGTTCCCGGTTGAGGATCTCTGAACACAGTGTAAACACTCAGAGTTTTTATCCCGTCCTCTTCGGAAACAGTCATCTTATCGATGGCGATCTCATAACCCGAGGTGGGCTTCTCCCCTCTCGTTGCAATTACATAGATCTTATCATCGATAACACAGGCCAGTGCTCTTTCAAGCCCTCGATATTCCGGGATGACTTGACTGGCAATCTGTTGAGGAATATCCGTATCCCCTAAAATCTTGTAGCTCACCTTATCATCACCTTCAAAAATAAACATCCCTGCCACGATTGCGGCAACTGCAACTATAATAACAGCAAATAGAATTGACATTTTTCCGCTTGGCTTACGCATCTTCTTTATTGCGCCTGATTTACTCACAATCAAAACTCCCTCCTGCCATAAATTTTTATTAAAATCTATTCAAGGAGGGAGCTTAATATTCGTACTATTTTTTAAGGTTTGAGGAAACTCTGCTTCGTTTTCGCCGAATTTCAGTGTTTTTAAAGGCTTTTAACCGCTGCGATAATATCACTGGCAGTCAGGCCGTATTTCGCCAGAAGTTCTGCGGGCTTTCCTGATTCCCCGAAGGTATCCTGAAGTCCCACGAAGGCAATTTTTGTCGGTGCACTTTGAACAACCACCTCAGCCACTGCAGAGCCCAAGCCTCCGAATACGGAATGCTCTTCCGCTGTGACGATGCCCTTTGTCTCTTTTGCTGCTTTGATGATGATGTCCTTATCAATGGGTTTAATTGTGTGTATGTCGATAACGCGCAGGCTGATTCCTTCCTTTTCAAGGGTTTCTGCAGCGATAAGCGCTTCATTAACCATAATTCCGGTGGCGATCACGGTATAATCGCTGCCATCCTTTACACAGTTGCCTTTCCCGATGGTAATATCGCTGTCCGCCTCGTATAGGCCGGGAACGGCAGCTCTCCCCAATCTGACATAAACGGGTCCATCCAGCTCCGCAGCTTGCTGAATCAGCAGCTTTGCAGACATACCGTCTGACGGGCTGATTACGGTCATTCCGGGTATCGTCCGCATCAGTGCGAGGTCCTCAATAGATTGATGACTTCCGCCATCTTCTCCTACCGTTACACCTGCATGAGTAGCGCAGATTTTCACGTTGGCCTTTGTATAACCGATGGAGTTTCTGATAATTTCAAAGGCTCTTCCTGCCGCGAACATCGCAAAGGTGCTCGCAAAGACAGTTTTTCCGGAATGTGCGATTCCCGCAGCTACTCCATAGAGATTCTGCTCTGAGATACCCATATTGAAGAAACGCTCTGGATACTTACCGGCAAATACTGCTGTCATTGTTGATTTGGACAGGTCTGCATCAAGAACTACGATATTTTGATTTTTTTCACCAAGCTCCGCGAGAACCTCTCCATAAGCCTGTCTGGTAGCCATTTTCTCTGACATTACCACTCACCTCCCAGTTCTTCTACTGCTTGTTTGGCTTCTTCCTCATTCGGTGCCTTGCCATGCCAGCCTGCTTTGCCTTCCATATAGGAAACGCCTTTGCCCTTCAGTGTCTTAGCAACGATCATTGTAGGCTTGCCTTCCTGTTTCCGTGCCTCTGCAAGCGCTTCCGTAATCTCTTTCATCGAATGTCCGTCAACATGAATCACATGGAAGCCAAAGCTCTTAAATTTTTCATCGACGGGACTGACTGTGATAACATCTTCATTTTTTCCGTCTATCTGAAGACCATTCCAGTCCACAATTGCAACAAGATTATCCAATTTATAATGAGCTGCAGCCATGGCAGCTTCCCAGATAATTCCTTCCTGTAATTCTCCGTCTCCTAACAGGGCATAGACTCTGCCCGGGTTTTTGTCCAGTTTATTGGCAATTGCCATCCCCACAGAAGCAGAAAAGCCCTGTCCAAGAGATCCTGTTGACATTTCCACACCGGGAACCTTTTTCATATCAGGATGTCCCTGAAGGATGGAACCAAATCTTCTAAAGCCTGTCAGCTCCTCTGTCGGGAAAAAGCCTCTGTGAGCCAGTGTTGCATATAGAACGGGAGAAGCATGACCTTTCGAAAGCACAAATTTGTCGCGGCCGTATTTTTTCGGTTCCGCGGGATCGACGTTCATTTCATGAAAGTAGAGAACTGTCATGATGTCTGCTGCGGAAAGGGAACCTCCCGGGTGACCGGAATTGGCATGAAATGTTTCTTTAACAATATCAACCCGGATATTCCGTGCGACTTTCTCCAATTGTTGGTAGTCGATATTCATTCTCATTTTCCTCCTTTTAATTTACTGAGTAGAACCTTTATCATGAAAAGCGGCAGTGCCGCCATTCTTTTGTACCTGCTTGGCTGCTGGATAAAACGATACAGCCATTCGAGCCCATGATTGCGATAGAACTCCGGAGCCCGTTTCAACGTGCCTGCCCAAACATCAAGACTGCCTCCCACTCCTATGGCAGCTTTCACCTTCAGTTGATTTCGATTCTGAAACACAAATTTTTCCTGCTTGGGCGATCCCAAGGCAGCACAAAGAAAATCTGCGCCTGATTCATTAATTTTTTTCACAAGCGCTTCTTCTTCTGCCTCTTTGAAATATCCGTGATGAATCCCCGCAATATTCAAATTTGTGTATTTTTCCTTGATTTTTTCAGCTGCCTGTTCGGCGACCCCCAGGGTGCTGCCGTCTCCCGGCTTGCTGCCGAGGAAGAAGATAGACTGTCCCGTTTCCTCCAAATATCCCAGGATTGCGCTTAAGAAATCAATTCCCGTGACACGTTCTTTTAGCGGCATTCCCATAATTCGAGAGGCATAAACCAAACCGATTCCATCTGGTATGACCAGATCTGCCTGTTCAATAATCTCTTTCAGCTCCTTGTCTTTGGCCGCATTTACTATAATCTCAGAATTCGGTGTTACGATTTGACTGCAGTCCACTGTACTCATTAGCTTCTTGAAAATTTCCATAGCTGCAGAGTATTCTACCATATCAACCGGTATATCCAAAATCCTTATTCGTCTGTTACTTGGCATTCTTACCATTCCTCTTCCATCATTTTATCGCAATTACTTCTGATTTATTAATTCTTTTATTAATTCTTCATTGGTGTCCAATTTCTGTATGAGCAGTTCAATCCGCTTGCGCACCTTGTTTCTGATAGTCTCTGCATTTGCCACCGTTTTATCGAACTCTTCCAGGAAAAACTCGCTTTTAAAGTCATACATCGAACACATGGCTTTCATGTCCATAGAATGCATAAAGGAGTTGATTTTAGGATCATAAGAGACGGCAATCATTGGCACATCCATGATTGCTGCGTGAATCAGCGCATGAAGGCGCACCCCTACCAGAACATCCATATTTCCAATAATGCTCAGCATTTCATTGGTCAGGTATTTATGCTTGATGCAGAAAACATCTTTCCCAAGTCTTCTTTCCAGTTCTTCAATTACTGCCATGTCTTCGGAAAAATGAAAGGGAATTAAAACAATTTGTGCCTGATATTCATCAATCAGCCTTCGTATGGCGAGGCAAAGCTCGTCCACGAAATTGCTGTCAATCTTCTTTTCTCTAATGGCAAAGCCTACAGTCAGTCTGTTCTCCTGCGCACAGAACCCCTCTTCTTTCAGAATGTTTCTGCCAAGAGTAAGGTCTGCCTTCTTAACCCGCAGAACCGGATCAGCGGTGACATGAATCTGACTCCCCTTAACTCCGATTTCAATCAGCAGCTCTTTCGATGCTTCATCCCGGACGACGATCCCGTCCACCTTCTTTAAAGTGGAGGCTGTCAGTCCTCGATTCAGTTTTGAGAGGATCGGACCGATCCCCTGACTGTAGATAAAGACCTTTTTCCGGAAAAAGAATGCAGACCACATGATCATCAGATAGTAGAGAATACTCTTTTTACTCGTTACATCCTGTAAGAGGCTTCCCCCTCCGCTAATCAACAGGTCACATTTCCGTACCGCATTCAAAATCGATGATATGGATTTGCGGTTAACGGATTTTACACCATACTTTTGAGCGGTGAATTCCGGATTTCGGGAAAGCACCGTGATCTCTATCTCTTTCAGCCTGCCGCGAAGATTATCCACAACCGCCTGGAGGATGGATTCATCTCCGATATTGTTAAATCCGTAATATCCGGAAATCAGTATTCGAACCATTAAAATGTCTGCCTTTCCAACTTCTTATAGAGCTTATGTCCTATTTCAAATACAATGATCCCAATGATCCCGATGATAATACCAAACAGCAGCGAGTAACCTGTTCTTGCAAATCCCAGATAGAGCGGGCTTCTGATATGCATAAAGGTATTTGCAACGGAAGTCATTCCAATGACGGAAGCCAGTCCGAACAAAATAGGCCACAGAGGGAACCGTCTGACGGAAGTATAAACCAGCATCATCACTGCCGGGAATGCAAACAGGAATTCTTTGCTCCTTGGCCGTGCAATCAGATGATCCTCCAGTGTATTTCTAAATAGCATTTCCATGGCAGAAACCTGTACGGAAGACTCATTTCCGGTTCTGCTGATATAGTAATAACCAAGGGCGAGCAAGCAGATACCCAGCAATACCATCCAGACCTTGATACTTGCATTCATCATATCACGCAGATCAAGATATTCCAGAGTGCCCGGACGCTTCTTGCTTCCTCCGAAGCCGTAATATGCAAGGTATGCAACCGCAAAGAAAGCAAGCGGCAGCAGCTGCGCAGCTTTCACTCCGCGGAAGATATCAATTTCAAGCAGATAATTTATGGACGAAATCGGTGCTGCAGTCATGATAGCGCCGAGAAGAGAAAGAGCAATACTGATGATCACTGTTACAATTCCCAGTCCGATAAGTTTTGTCAAAGCTGCATCCTTTTCCAGACCGTCCGTATATTCCTTACTTTGTTTCACGAGGTAAGAGGTAGCAAGACACGGGAAAATAACCGCCGCCGCAAATGACGTAATTAATTCTGCATAGTGCGGCATCACGAAATATGCTCCTGCAGCCCCCAGCGCTCCTAAAGCAAACAGCGCTAATTTTAGTTTTCGACCCATTGGCAAAATCGTCTGAACCAGAAGGATAACCGCAGCCACACAGCCAACAGCCATCGCCAGTTTTAAAATACGGTTGACCTGATAGTCATCCATCACAGATGCCTTATCTCCGAACTGGATTCCATGCTCATTCAGCCTTTGTTCCAGGTTGGAGAACATCATTCTGTATTCTTCAGGATCCGTTACATAGACATGCTGATCCTTGAATTCTTTGATGGGTTTATAATAGATGAGACGAATATTGCGCTCCACAACAGCACGAAACAGCGTATTTTCGATTTCCTTTGCCCCTTCATATCCGTAATACTGATATCGGTTCTGGATATAGTCCCAGACACTGAAGATACGAACTGCATCGTAACCGGTCTTTTTTACGGTTTCATCCACACCGAACTGGAGAATGTTCTGACGCTGAGTCGTATTTTCGATCAGACCAAGCGTTACATTATTTTCTTTCAGGTAGTTATATACTGTATCGATTCCATCATCATAACCGATGATGCTTTCGCCCCCCACAATCATGTATTCCGGTTTGACGCCCATTTCCTTATAGCTGTTAATCACTGCCCTGGCGTAATCCGCATCATTCCAGCCTTTATAGCTGGCAGTTCTGGGGATGATATCCATGCCTGCAGCATTTACAATGTCAAGTTTCGCGGGAAGAATCCCCAAATTCAGATACATCAGCTTGGAACTGATGATTTCATCCTTCTCAATAAAACCCTTCTTACTGATGCTGCTCATGTACTTATATGTTTCCGTATAGAGCGTCTCCTTGGCACTGCCATTTAAAACAATCAGGCCGCCGTTTTCACTTTCATACGTAAAATATTTTTCTGCCTGATAACGCTCACTTATGGCGTTTGTAACAAAATCAAAGGCTTCTTTGGAAGCCGCTTCGATTAACACGTCATATTCGTCGAATCCATTCTCCTTGAGCTGTTCAATAAAGCTGGCTGGATATTGAGCCTCCCAATCTGCTTCCTTCATAATCTGGTACATGATCTCAGCACTGACGGGCATGTCGGTGTTTTCCATCAGACTTACCATATTCTCTTCTGCAAGTCCCACTTTTGTAATGCCCATGCTTTTAAATTCTTTCAGCCACCAGGACACATCATGATCCGATTGCTTTGCCATAGCCTCCAGCTCATTGTAATCCAGGACAATATCATACGTTTTGTTCTGATTTTCTACAGAAATTCTACCCCCGATTGCGACAACTGAAACAAGAACGGCAAGCGCGATAATAAGCAGCAAGACCTTGTTTTCCCTGAATAATAATTTCATCCCCTGTATTTTCCTTCCTAAAATTATGTATGTATTCGTTGCTGGGTCTAATACTCTGTAATGCTTAAATTTAGGGATTACAGAATACCAGCATCAGTTGAGGAACTGCACGACCGGTGCAGTGATGCCGATGCTATAACATTGTACCTTTTTTTTTCCTTGTAGTAAATAGGATGAGAACAAACTGAGAATTTTAATAAAATTTTACTGAAAATCATAAAAAGAGCCTCCGGCAGACCATGGGAAACCGGAGGCTTTTCTACTCAAAGTTCTTCGCAGGGCTCTTCTTAAAGTTCTTCTTGGCATTCTTTTGGAATTAAATTTTGAAAAATGCTATTGAATCCTAATTTTTTGACCCGGATAGATTAGATTAGGATTTAGGAGATGATTAATCTCTGCAAGCTCTTTCCATGTACAGTTGTACTTCAGTGCAATTTTCCAGAGAACATCACCGGCTGCAACGGTATAATAAGCGGAATCCATCGATAATGGTACAACATTCACAGGGGTCTGTGTCAGTGAAAAGCCAGCGCCTTCTCTTTCTCCGTATCCGCTGCTGCTTAGGGATTTGGGAATCACGAATTCATCTGCAATCTTCCACGCTTCCCAATTCTCCGGATCAGCCTTCTGCATTGAAGTGACCTTGATTCCGTCCTCAGAAACGGTGACAAAGTTGACTGTCTGCTGATCTTCCTCATCGTGGTACGAGTCTGTGAAATACTTTGATCTGTCTAGATATTCATAATATTTATTGCCCACTGTTCCGCCGGTAATATAGGTTGTGCCTTCACCAGGAGGAACCTTTTGATCGTTTTTGACTGTGCCTCTGATATAAATGTGGTCGTGTCCGTTCAAAAACAAGTCTACCTTCATATCGTCGATGGCATCGATGAGATACGGCCGCACTTCCATGGGGTCATGGTTTGATGTGTATGGGCCTGCATGGGCAACCATGATTCTCCACTTTTTATCTGATTTTTCAAAGTATCCTTTCGCCCAATCCAGTTGTTTTTTCAGAATTTCCGGTTTTTCAGCAGGAGGCGTTACTTCAGTATTAATGATTACAAAACATGCATCACCGTATTCCATAGCACCGATGGTGTTGTCAAATGCTGTTCCTGCGTCTCCTCCCGGCAGGTTAAAACGCCCTGCAAAGTTTATGAAGTTCCAGTCACCCTTCATTTCATGGTTGCCTGGTATGGTAATGCTGGGGTACTTTGAGAAGTAGTCTCCCATAACCTCGAAGCATGCATCCCATTCACTTGATTTATATCCGTCCTGCGTAATATCTCCCGCAATAAGAAAGAACTCCATTTTTTCAAGCTTTGTCAGTGCAAAGTCCATTGATTTCTGAAATGATTCATAGTCTTCCGTACTAACAGACTGTGGATCTGAGACGAACAGGAAGGAGAATGCATCGGCAGCCTTGTCAGACGGGGCTTTGAATTCTTTTTCCGGACTCATGAACGTCTTGCCGTCACCGACGGAGTAAACATAAATTGTGTCGGGCTTTAGGCCTTCGAGCGTCACCTGATGGGTATTTTTTTCCTTCCAGCCCTTGGTGACTGCGGTCAGAAAGCTCCTTCCTTCCTTTGACGTCCACTCAGATCCACCCTTTACTTTATATTTAATTACAGTTTCATCAATCTCCGGAACCGTCAGCCAGCTAAACCGCAGCGAACCCTGCTCAGAACCTACTGTCATTGTAATCTGAGAAGGTTCCCCAAGGATTCTGCCGTCATCTACATAAACCGAGACTGGGAATTGGCTGTAATACGGATAAGTAACTGTACTTCCGGCTGTTTCAGCTTTAATATAATAGAAAATATATTCTGCTTTGTCTGTGGGAAGCTGTGCTGTATATCTACCGTCAGCCGTCAGGTTCATTTTGACATGGTCAGTGAACTTCGTTCCGTCCGGGCCATAACCGTAAAACAGGCTGACGGAGGTTACCGTTTCCGGTGATAAGACCTTGGCGGTAATCATGGTTTTTTCATGAAGCTTTGCAGTATTCATCGGCGAGCTAATGATGCTCGTTGTTTTTATCGTATAATCAACTGCAATATTGGTGATTTCAGAGGAAAATCTTTTTAATATAGGATAGCCGCCGGAGGCTGTGGTTTTCCAATCCCAAATACTGCTGAAGTCCCATCCCAGATCAAGGTAGGTCTCTTTGCTGCTGATCTTTTCTGTAGAAGCAGTTTCAAAATATACCCGATTTGGCCTTTCAGCGGGACCGTTTCCGATCATTTGAGTTCCTTCCCAGGCATAATTGTTGTTGATATTAATACCACTTTCATCGTTAAGCTGTCCAACTATACGGTCCGTGTCCCTGGCACCGGTAATTATGGACTGCGCCGCTACGCAGTTTTCAAGGTGGTCTCCCGCATTAAAGGATCCAACGATTCCGCCTGCCATACCGTTTGGAGCATTGGACGTGACCGTTCCCAGTGCAAAGCACTTGCCGATATAACCGCCGCCATCCTGTATTCCTGCGATGCCGCCTACGTCGTAGGGTGCGACAACGTCTGCGTTGATAAAGCAGTTTTCAACTCTCCCCATTACAGGTCCTTCGCCTTCTTTTACCTTTCCTGCAACAGCACCGCCGGTATGAGAGTTGGATAGATTATCGACAACAACTCTACCCGTTACAATGCAGTTTGTAATAGTACCATAGTTAACCCCGGTCAGCCCTCCGACATTTTGCTGGCCGATAATGTCACAATTGATTAAGGCGAGGTTTTTAATATATGCCGGTTGGTTTTCGTTTCCGATATAACCAAAAAGGCCAACATATTTTTGGGGATAATGTACTTTTAAGTTTTTAATCATATGAAATTGACCGTCAAAGGTTCCGATAAAGCCTGATTCTTTTTCAGAAGCGATGGGAATGAAATCCTCAAAAGCTGACATGTCAATATCTGCAGTCAGAACATAGTGTCCGTCACGGGGCGCCCCATCTTTCCAATCACCAGACATATACATGATATGTTCCGGTTTGCTGACCTCGTAGACGTTCTCTACAGCATTATACAAAGGTGCCTCATAAGCTATTTCCGGTTCGCTGTCTGCACTTGTGTCTGCGGCAAATACCGGAAACGAACTGAGAGAAAAAAGCATAAAAGAAGTCAGAACTGCGCTGATGACTTTTTTCACTTGCATATATTTTCCTCCTTGATAAATAATACGGCGAAGACACGGCGGCGTCCGGCCATTCTTTACCGTCACAAAGCTGAGGCTGATAGCATGCATGCGCAAAAAAGTAATTACTTTACGCAATCACTTTCAAAGGGAGTTTCTGACGAGTAGAATTAATGGTTCGAATGGGTTAAGAATTCATTATTGTTTCGCGCTGATTCGACGAATCGGCGCATTTTTCCGTGCTGATTTAATACAGCTCCGCAGGCCTGAAACGGGTTGTTTGACAGCACAGAAGCATAGATACAAATTATCGTAAACGTTTACGAAACTTTTCAATATTACCTTACATCAATTCATCAACGATGTCAAGGAATTTGTCTTTGGTGCTATATGAATGAATTTTCATAAGAAGAAGTGCAATAGAAAAGGGCAATTGCGTATATTTCATACGCAATTGCCCCGATCAGCATAAATGATTTCTATGCTGCTAAAGTTCTGATATTACAAGGAAAAACACATTTGTTTTCACTGTGTTCACTGTATTGTATAAGATCCTCTGACCATAACGTATGCTTCCGTTAGAGCCAGCAGTCCTCTCCCGTCGTTTCGAGGTATGAGCAGCAGATGATTCAAGCCGATGCGTTGGCCGGTCATCAAATCAGCCCCTCCGGTTACATCGGAAACGCCGTTTGCACCATTATCAATGGCGGTGGCCTCACCGCTTCTCAGAATGATCTCGGTGCCTTCCCCTCCTATCATCCTTTGACCAGCAGTCAATTGAACTGCTTTATATGTCCCCGAAGATACGCCTCCGCTTTTCAGCTGGGCGATTTGGCTGTCAACATAGCTTTTGGTGACCACCGGATCACCTTCCGATCCCGGTGAGTCAGCGGCAGCCGCCGCAAAAACAGTCAAGGCAAATACCGAAAATATGATAACCAACCCTGCTACAACTCTTTTCATCTGTTCCTCCTAAAAATCTATCATCCCTAAACTGATTGTGAGCGCTTCATTTACTTCTGCTATGATATCTTCATCGACTTTTCCAATTCTTTCTTTCAGTCGTTTTTTGTCAATTGTCCTGAGTTGTTCTGTCAATACGACAGAGTCTTTGTTTAAACCATGCCCAAGTGCGCCAATTTCAACGTGTGTGGGCAGTTTTGCCTTGTTTATCTGGGAGGTAACCGCCGCTACGATTACCGTAGGGCTATATTTATTTCCAATATCATTCTGCACAATAAGAACCGGTCTTACTCCACCTTGTTCTGAGCCAATGACGGGACTTAGGTCTGCAAAAAAAATATCACCTTTCTTAACGATCAAGTCATTCACTCTCCACTAAATATTTTTTCCAGGTCTCTCCTGTCCTGATCAAGTCCTTCTTCAGAAAGACTGGCATTCAGAATTCCCATTTCTTGATATCCGGCTGTAATTTCGTTCATTCGTTCCAACGAAAAGCCGCTTCTCATAGTTGTAAAATCAAACATTTGCTCACCTCATCCATTTTCTGCAACATCCAGTTTCCATAACAACGAGTACTATTTTTATTATAATTCCTGATGAGTCAATGTGTCAAATGCCTTATTTCTCCATTGGTTCGCGGGTCTTAAGAATGCTTTTGATCGCCAGTGCAGCCATGTCAGCTATATCAGTAGCGATTAAACCATACTCTCCCATTTGGTCTGCCGCGAGATCTCCTGCCAATCCATGGAGATATACTCCTGCGGCGGCAGCCGATTCTCGGTTAAGACCCTGACCAGCCAGCGCGGCAATGATGCCAGACAGCACATCTCCGCTGCCTCCCGTGGCCATTCCGGGATTTCCTGTTGTATTAATATATGTTTTGCCCTCCGGTGTTGCCACAACACTTCCGGCACCTTTCAGCACCGTTATCGATCCAGTGCGTGAAGCCAATTCCATGGCAGATTTAAGCCTGTCCCCATTGATTTCAGCCGTTTTCCGTTCCAATAACCGGGCTGCCTCCCCTGGGTGGGGGGTAAGGATTAATTGGGCCCGAGCCTCCTTCATTACGTCAAGTTCCCCTTTGAGGAGGTTCAAACCGTCTGCATCGAGCACCACAGGCTTGTCGGTTGCTCGTAAAATTTTTTTTATCAGTACACCATCCTTCGCATCAACTCCTAACCCCGGACCGATGACAATTGCCGTATATTGCATCAAATCCTCTAGTAAACGCTCTCTGGATAAGCAGGTGGCCTCTGGTATTCCGATTTGCAGGATTGGGAAAAGCTCTTCCGGGACTGAAACTCTAACCAGGCCCGCTCCCGTTCTAAGAGCAGCCCTTGCACATAATACCGCTGCCCCGGCCATTCCCTTCGATCCGGCATAAATCAAAATCTTTCCGCAATCACCCTTATGTATATCCCTATCACGTTTCTTAATTAAAGTATTGACATAAGACTTAGTAATTAAACCATTATTTTTCATTTTTTCTCACCCCAATAAATTCAACGGTCACTTTACAGGATTCCCCAATCTTTCTTATTATAACAGGGATAAGATTTTTTGTTCAGAAAAGATTGACAGCCACGACGGACAACGTCTTCATATTAAGTAAAATATGAAGAAGCGCTGCCTGCCGCGGCCGTTGTAAATCTACTTCTGTTATGCCCATTGTTAAATCCCCAAGATAAACGATGCCAGCGCGAAATATGTCACCACGGATACCATATCCGTCAGGGACGCGATCATAGGACTGGCCATCAAGGCAGGGTCGATTCCTGCTTTCTTAGCAAAGATCGGGAGCATACTTCCGATGGTTTTCGCTGCAATGACGATGAGCATCATCGAGGCACAGACTGTAACTGCAATCATGGCACTCTGTCCGTCCAACCAGTAGATCCTTGCAAAGTTAAGTGCGCTGAGCACCAGCCCGATGAGGAAGCTGACCCGCAGTTCTTTCCAGAGGACGCTTAGAGCATCTCCGGTTTCCACATCTCCTACAGCCAGACCACGGATAACAAGGGTGGCGGACTGGGACCCCGAATTCCCCCCTGTGCCCATGAGCATCGGCATATAGGTTACCAAAACGATTACCTTGGAAAGACCCTCCTGAAAATTGGAGATGATGCTTCCTGTAATCACGTAGGAGCACATCAGGACGAAAAGCCAGGGTAGACGGTTTCTCACGTGATGCCATACGCTCATATCCAGATATTCCTCGGTGGAAACAGCCATACCGGCCATTTTGTGAAAGTCCTCAGTGGCCTCTTCATCAATGACATCCAGGATGTCATCTACGGTGATGATTCCCACAAGTCTGTGTTCGTTGTCTACAACGGGAATCGCAAGGAAGCCGTATTTTTTAAATGCATCGGAGACATCCTCCTGATCATCCAGCACATTGACATAGATGATATCTTCATGCATCAGGTCGCCGACCTGAACATTGTCATCAGCAACCACAAGGGTTCTGAGAGATACGATGCCCAGCAGTCTCCTGCCTTCATCCTTAATATAGCAGGTGTAAACCGTTTCCCGGTCCATCCCCTCTTTTTTAATGTAAGCCAATGCTTCAGCAACGGTCATGTTCTTTCGAAGACTGATATAGTCCGGCGTCATCAAACTGCCTGCACTGGTTTCCGGATAATTCAGAAATGTGTTGATGAGCCTTCGCTCCTCTTTCGTGGACTTTTCAAGAATCTTATCCACTACATTGGCGGGGAGTTCTTCCAGCACGTCAATCATGTCATCAAAGGCCAATTCATCGATAATATGCTGTACTTCCCGGTCCGTAATAACGGATATGATTTCAATCTGATCGTCAATAGGCAGGTACGCAAAAACCTCCGCAGATACATCCTTTGGCAAAGTACGGAACAGGATAATCGCTTTTTCGATCCCCAGATCCTCGATAATCTCCTCCAAAATTTCTGCGATATCGACGGTGTTATTCTTTAATATTTCATCTCTTGCTCTGCTGTACTTTTTTGCATCTAACAGTTCAAGAATAGTCTGGATGATTCCATCCATTACAGATTCGTTCTCCATGGGACTTACCTCCTTTTCTAGCTTCGTTGATTTGAAAGACAAATCAGTGTCACTGCAGGAAAATGTCAGGTCCCGGCCTAACCGTTATGTAGCCTTTCGGAGAACTGCCTTAAAGGCACTTGAAAGCAACGGTGAAAGCAAGGACTTTACCATTTTCAATTATGATATTCATCCGCTCGTGACTCGGTCCTAAATCCATTACTTTCACTCCTTTTCAGATAAATTTAATGCGGCGGTACCGCGGTAGAATCTTTCCCCCTGCTCAGCAGGTCCAAAATTCTGCACAAAACAAAATAATGGTTAGTTTCTACACTAACCATTAAATTATAACTTATTTTTATTTTATTTTGCAAGAGTTTTAAAAATAAAATGAGGCTTCCATTTTCCTACACTTCCAAAACAGCACCGGTATTCGCGGAGGTGACAAGTTTTGCGTATCTTGCCAGATATCCTGATTTTACTTTTGGCTCAGGTTTGATATAGGCTGCTCTTCTGGCTTCAATTTCTTTGTCGGGTAAATCAACCGCCAACTTTCTTCCGGGGATGTCGATGTGAATGATATCTCCGTCTTTCAACAGACCGATCAACCCTCCGCTCATGGCTTCCGGGGAAACATGGCCGATGGACGCACCTCTGGATGCACCCGAGAATCTTCCGTCCGTAATCAGCGCAACGTCTTTGTCCAGTCCCATGCCTGCAATGGATGAGGTCGGAGAGAGCATTTCCCGCATTCCGGGTCCGCCTTTCGGTCCCTCGTAACGAATGACGATGATGTCACCCTTTTTGATCTTTTTATCCCAGATCGCAGCAGAAGCTTCTTCTTCGGAATTAAATACCACAGCAGGCCCGGAGTGCGACAGCATTTCTTCCGCTACGGCAGATTCTTTGACCACCGCTCCGTCAGGAGCAAGGTTACCTCTCAGCACTGCAAGACCGCCCCTGTTCCTGTAAGGCTCATCGATGGATTTAATCACGCTGTAATCTGCAACAGGAGTGACGGAGATATTTTCGCCGATGGTCTTTCCCGTAACTGTGATGCAGTCCTTGATAATCAGATCTCTTTTTGTAAGCTCATTCATGAGTGCAGGAATGCCTCCTGCTCTATGAAGGTCTTCGATATGATGATGCCCGCTGGGGCTGAGTTTTGCGATATAAGGAGTCTTTTCGCTGATCTGGTCGAAGAGTTCCAGATTCAGCTTAATTCCAGCCTCATGAGCAATTGCCGGCAGATGAAGTACGGTATTGGTGGAACCTGCCATAGCCATGTCTACGGTTATCGCATTGCGGAACGCATCCTCTGTCATGATATCTCTTGGTTTGATGTTTTTCTCTACCATCTCCATAATTTTTACACCGGCCATTTTGGCAAGGCGTACGCGTTCTCCGGTATCAGCCAGCGCTGTGCCGTTGTATGGAAGACCCATTCCAAGGACTTCAGTAAGACAGTTCATGCTGTTGGCAGTAAACAGGCCGGAGCAGGAACCGCAGCCCGGACAGGCATTGAGTGCAACCTCTTCCAGCTCGTCCTCTGTACAGTCACCGTTACGATATGCGCCGATTTTTTCCATAATACTGTTGAAATCCAGCACGTTTCCGTTGGAATATCCTGCTCTCATAGCGCCCCCGCTGACAACAACCGCTGGAATGTTCAACCTTGCCGCCGCCATCAGCATTCCCGGTACAATTTTATCGCAGTTGGGAATCAAAACAAGCCCGTCAAAAGCATGTCCCTTTGCCATGGCTTCAATGGAGTCAGCAACCAATTCCCTGCTTGCAAGGGGATATTTCATTCCATCATGTCCCATGGCAATGCCGTCGCAAATCCCGATGGATGGGAATTCAACCGGTGTGCCTCCAGCCAAAGAAACACCTTTTTTTGCGGCCTCGGCAATCCGGTCCAAATGCATATGTCCCGGTACAATTTCGTTTTGGGAATTGACGATACCAATCAGTGGCCGATCTATTTCTTCACGGATATAACCCATTCCATAAAATAAAGTACGCACCGATGCGCCGGAAGGTCCGCTCTTAATCTTGTCGCTGTTCATTCTGTACCTCCTTTTTTTGTCTTATTGTCTGACAAATCCGAATAATTAATGGGACTATTATACATGAAATTTCCCACGCGGTCAAAATGTTTCCCATGTATTTTAAAAATTACATGGGATCATTGTTTAATTCCAGACCATGATCAAAATACTGAAGATTTGCAAGCGTAAACAACCATGCTGAATTTTTATCACTTTCTTGCGATTTTATAAATTTTTTGATTTTTCAGTTTATTGGGTGTAGAATATCCTGGAAGTTTATTTTAGATTAATTGGAGGTGAGTGAATTTGAAAAGGAAGGGTCTCAGCTTTTTCCTGGCATCCGCTCTGATACTTGGAAGTGTGAGCGTCTCATTTGCGGATACGGTCTACACGGTAAAAGACGGTGATGTTTTGTGGAAAATAGCGAAAAAGTATGAAACGACCTGGCAGGCGTTGGCAGAGTACAATAAGCTTGCCAATCCTAATCTGATCTATGTCAATCAGCAGCTATCCATTCCTGACAGTGTGCAGAAGGACGAGCCATTACCCCAGACTGCTCCGGAACCCGCTCCCGAACCTGTTACGGCACCCGCACAGGACACACAGAAAGTTGAAGTACCAGCTCAGGTTCAGGCTGATTATGACAAATTTATGGCTGCTGTGGATCATCAGTACGCTTACAACATTGCACTGGAACTGTCCACAAATCCAAAATACTGGTCTTCCAGCCTTGGTACCAGAACAGCAGGCAGTGAAGCGGAACACAAAGCCGCAGATTATCTCCTTGCCGAAATGAAGAAGCTCGGTCTGTCTGACACGGAAAAGGTAGCGACGGATGTGACCAAATGGCAGTTCAACGGTGCTTCTCTCTCTTTTGCAGGAGACAGCAAAGTGATCCAACCCCATTCTTATGCAACTGCTGCAACTCCAAAGGAGGGTATTACCTCAGAAATCGTATATGTAGGAAAAGGCACCATGTACGATTATGACGGCATCGATGTGAAGGGAAAGATCGTTCTCATCGATCTGGATCAAAGAGCCGACTGGTGGATTACCTATCCCATGCTTGAGGCAGAATTGCAGGGAGCAGCGGCAATCCTCAGCGCCAATGTGGGCGGCTTTGCTCAGGTAAACAAAGATGCGCTTAATTCCCAGGATATCTGCGGACCCACAAGCATACCTTGCGTCAGTATCAGTGTAAATGATTCGGATTACATAAGAGCCAAGCTGGCAAAGGGACCCGTTACCGCTACCCTTAAGGTGGACAATGAAGTATCCGATGGCGGCACTTCCTACAATATCATGGGAAAAATCAAAGGAAAAAGCTCTGACCAGCAAATCGTAATAGGCGGGCACTATGATATGTATTTCAAGGGCTTCCAGGATGACAGCTGTGCCGTAGGCCTTGTGCTTGCCATGGCAAAGGCCATGAAAGACAGCGGCTACGTTCCGGATAACGATATCGTGTTTGTCATTCATGGTGCAGAGGAATGGGGTACCACATACAGCTTATTCGACTGGACAACAGGCGCATGGAATATGATCAACAAGGCTCACCCGGAGTGGGTTGGAAAAACCCTGGCCTTTATTAATTTCGAGCTTCCGGCTTATGAATTCGGTGATTACACAAGCGTCTATTCCGCACCGGAAATGTACAGCATGATTGATTATTATGTCAATGAGTTTCCGCTGTCTCCCAATCCTGTCAATTGCTTCCCGGAGGGGGTCAAGACTGCAGGATACCAGACGTATACGTATTCCGATGATTTCTCCTACTATGCAGCAGGTGTTCCTTCCACAGTAAACGGCTTCCTGCTTCAGGAAGACATGGAGACAGTATTCCCATTCTATGTGGATCGGTATCATTCTCAGTTTGATGATCCCTCCACCTACAACAAGGACGTAATGGACTTCAATATTAAGTTCTACGGCGCTCTTGTCTCCTATATCGACAAAACCCCTGCACTGTATCTCGATTATACTGCACAGTACGACAGGCTGCTCGCAGCCTTTGATGAGGAATTCTGCAAAGCCTCAGGCGGGGATTCCGCTGCCTATCTGGCAGCCCTGAACGAATTGAAGGCCGCCGCTGAAACAGCTGCGAAGAAAGTTGTGGACTTGAACAAGGAATACAACAGTGCCGTCATTTCCGGCGCAGATCCTTCAAAAATAACACAGCTTGCAGCGGAAGCGAAGGCACTGAACAAAAAGAATTTGAAAGCGTTCAAATTTGCTCAGGACCAATTCCTCGGACTCATGTACGAAAGACCTATCGTCCCCCATGAAGCACCACAGGAAAACATTCAGCTGATGGAAACAATCATCGATTGTCTAAAGGCTGGCGATGTTGTGAAAGCGGCAGATGAGTACGCCTGGCAGGTCAATAATATTCTTGAATGGTACAGCATGTACTTCAGTCCTGAAGTAATCGCTCAGCAAAACGATATGTTCTGGGGCAAGGATAATCAGGATAACCTCTACTGGGGTACCGGCAGGAACTTTACCCCTGCAAATGTAGAAGCAGCGACCAGAGGCCTCATGGAAAAGTATGACGCACCCGGCAGCGACTTCTCGGCAGAAATCGCAGTTTACCAGAAAGCAATTGACAAGCAGAAAATCATCTATCAAGAAAAGCTGGTCAAAGAAACCGCAGCAATGCGTGATCTGGCTAAAATGCTGAAATAGTTCACAAAGGATCGAATCAAAAGACGAGGTAAATTACAGACCTCGTCTTTTCTTTTCGCTCTTCTTTTCTTTTTTCTCGTTTCTTTTCTATTTCTCAGGCGATATAAGCAAAGCACCGCTTTACCACACTACATTATGATTTATTTGTCGAATTTTGTTATTTTTCTAAAGTTTTTGTAACGAAAGCCGATAATGCTTTAATAAATATTATATCTGTCAGATATATTTTTTAAAAGTAAAAACGTTTCACAGTACGGAAAGTGATAAAAGATGATAAAGAAAATATCCCTCCTTAACCGCTTTTACCGTTATGACAAAAGAATCAGCAGTATGCCGTTACTGATCGCCATAAGAAAGGGTCTAACTTATATGATTCCCTTGCTTTTACTGGGTTCTTTCGCACTGTTGATATTCAGTCTTCCCGTTCCCGCCTACCAGAATTTCATGACCCATCGATTTGGGGAGAGCTGGGGATACCTCCTCACCATGGTCCGCGACAGCACCTTCGGCATTATGTCTCCCCTAATGGTAATTTGCATCAGCTATTCCTATGCCAGCGAAATCGGGATGAAACGCAACATCAGCCCGATCATAGCCGCATCGGTGTCACTTGCGTCCTATATTGCGATCTGCGGCATCAGCAATAAGGATTTCCAAATTTCAAATCTTGGACCCACTGGTATTTTTGTTGCTATCATTGTTTCTGCAGGTTCATCAGTTCTGTTTATGCAGTTATCATCATGGAATGGGTTTCGGTTAAAAGCATACACAAAAGGAGCAGACGCAGTTTTTAAACACGCCCTTTCCTCAATTTTTCCTGCAGCAGTCACTGTGGCTTTTTTTGCTGGTGCAAACGTTATGTTGTTTCGTATCTTTCATATTTCAAGCATTCAAATGTTTTTATCGGATTATTTCAGTGCGCTTTTTGCAAAGATGGAGTCTCCCTTTCTCAGCGGCTTATTGTTTATCATTATGATTCATCTCTTCTGGTTTTTTGGCGTGCATGGCAGCAATGTTCTGGAGCCGGTCACCCAAACGGTTTTCCAGCCAGGAACCTCATGGAACCTGAGTCTCCTGGAAGCAGGCCTTCCACCGGGTGCTGTTTTTACCAAAACCTTTTTTGACTCCTTTGTTCTTATGGGCGGATGCGGTACTGCCATTTGTCTTGTTACGGCCATCCTTCTTATAGGAAGGTATAAGAATCAAAGAGAACTGGCGAAACTTTCCGTACTCCCCCTGATATTCAATATCAATGAGATGATTGTATTCGGACTTCCCATTGTTCTGAATCCCATTTTTCTGATTCCGTTTCTCGGTGTTCCCATCCTGCTGACGATTACAACCTTTCTTGCAATGCATTATGGCATCGTACCGTACACAATACACGCCGTGGAATGGACGACCCCGATTCTCCTCAGCGGATATATCTCTACACAGTCAATCAGCGGAAGCTTGCTTCAGCTTTTCAATTTCGTGCTTGGAACCATTTGCTATATTCCGTTTGTAAAGCTGTCTGAAATGGCATCTCAGGAGCAGATCAAGCTCAACTTGCAAAAAGTCTATGCAGTTTACAAGGAAAATGAAGAACGTGGATATCCACCTGCCCTTTTGTCAAGGCATGACGAGATTGGCAATTTATCAAGGTCCCTCGCCTCAGATCTGGTTGATGACCTCAAAAATGAAAAATTGGAACTCTACTACCAACCCCAGATAGATTACAACGGCAGAATCTTTGGTATCGAGGCGCTTTTGCGCTGGAACCACCCGGTTTATGGCTATATCTATCCGCCTCTGATTATTGCTCTTGCTGAGGAAACCAGCCGCATTGACAGCCTTGGCCGCTGGATCTTTACCAAATCTTTTGATGATCTGAGATGCCTGAGAAATTCCGGTTTCGGGGACATCTCTCTTTCGGTGAATGTGTCTGCTGTTCAATTGGAAAACGAAACCCTGGTCCCTTGGCTGAAAGAAAAAATGGAATGGCATGAATTACCTTTCCACTCCGTAAAGATCGAAATCACAGAACAGATCGCCCTTGCCGGCAGCCACAAAATAATGAATCAGATTGACGCCATCAGGCAGCTTGGAATCAAGCTTGCTATGGATGACTTCGGCATGGGACACAGTTCTCTGAAATATTTGAAAGAATACGAATTTGATACTATTAAGCTTGACGGAAGTTTGATCAGGGAAGTTGTAAGCAACAGCAACTGCAGAACAATCATCTCCTCCATTGTGTATCTTTGCAAATCTCTCGACTGCTCCATCATTGCGGAATACGTGGAAGAGGAAGAGCAAAAGAATATACTGTATCAGCTGGGCTGCGAGAAATATCAGGGATATCTTTACAGCGAACCCCTTCGCTATGAAGAGCTGATCCAGTACCTGAACAAGTATGTCCGTAATACAAGCTGCGGTTTGAACTAGGATTTACTGCAAAGGTGTTGCTTAATATGATTTGCGAAGGCTTCCGCTCGTCCTTCTATCCCTTCAAGTTTCAGCAGACTTCCCGGATCGTTGGCGGTCTCAAGCATGGAAAAACCACTGGGCAGAATAAAGGTTTTATTCATATTTAGGCCGCTGATTAACTGTTGGGCAACGATATCTCCTCCACTATATCCAGAAACGATCAAACCGAAGAGGTATTTGTCATAAAACGTTGTCATTTTGAGTAGTGCGGTGAGCCGATTGATAAAAGCCGCCAGATTTGCACTGATGGCGTCGTTATAATTCGGACAAATCATAATTAAAGCATCACAATCCATAATCGCAGGATAAACTTGATCAACGATAACGCCTCCGTAGATACAGTTTCCCGATTCCCCAAAATATTTGCAGGTTGTATAGGGGCAGCCGATGCAGTCCATAACAGTCCCATTTTTCAAAGAAATTTCGGTGACAGAGCAATCCCCCAGATGCTGCTCTACCAATTTCCACAAATTCAAAGTATTAGAGCGGGAGTAATCGCCTGCATGAAGCGCAAGGATCTTTGGTTTCTCACGCTTGGGTGGATCGAATCCCATGATCTTTTCCACCAATTCTCTGCCGGAGTGCATATAGGCCTGCAGCTGATCCAGTTCCAGGTTCCTTGCAACCACGTTGTAATTTCTTAAAGATCCGGTTCCCTCAACCAAAGGTTTTCCCGGAAAAGCGCAGCCGGACCGATTGGCGCTGAAAGCCAGTTCTCTGCCGACTGACTTTGTAAACAACTCAGTACTGCCATCGATTACAATGCCTCCGATACATCCCTCAAAACAATGGGGCTCCTGCCTGATCCTTTTTAAGATTCCATAATGTTCAAGATTAATTCCCGATTCTCCCAGTGAAATGGCAAAAAGGATTTTTCTATCTTTCATATTCTGAAACTCTTTCGCTGTGGAAACCGTATCATAGGTATACCCCTTTAGGCTGTATTCCAGAATGGAGCGCAAACGCTCCGTCTTACTGTGATCACTGCAGCGGGGTCTGATCAATGTAATATCCGCCATCTTTTCACCTCCATGTTACGACAATAGAATTCACACGCAGCTTAATGAAGCACCCGATCACTAAATTTTTTCAAGCTCCTGATAGGCAAACAAAATCCTGTGGAACAGCGGCTCCGGAAGGGGTAGATGCTCCACTTCGGGTCCATGTTCCGTCATACGATTTCTGCAGCCTAAAAAGACACCGCCCCAATAGATTGAGCTGTAATGCCATTCACCTCTCAGCGTAAGCAGAATGGAAATTGCTCCAGAAGAAAGTGCCGGTGCGATATAGGGCTTATAACCGGTTTCTCTGACTCTCAGATTGGCGGTTGCAGCCAATTTCGTCAGTTCCCTGGACAGACCATCATCATAATTTTCGATGCTGTTTGCAATGACAAGATCTTTCCCATGGGGACCAAATGCCCTGCCCTCGGTGAGAAAAGAACCGAATTTACGTTCTCTTTTGGCATAGTAAACGGCCCTGCTGTTCATAACCCCCAGACCATATCCTCGAATTTGGTCCGGCC
The DNA here is from genome assembly GCA_029239605.1 of Bacillota bacterium. Classification (GTDB taxonomy): domain Bacteria; phylum Bacillota; class Clostridia; order Peptostreptococcales; family Anaerovoracaceae; genus Anoxybacterium. The sequence continues at coordinate 22,522 of JARBUO010000011.1, forward strand.
CCAAGCCTCTATGATCAAAGAGGCCTTCGTCATCGGTATTACTCTCCAGATACGCAGCTTTGCACAGGGGATCCACGGGATCAGAAACCACAGCAAAGATACCACGAAAGCCTGAATTCCTCGCCATCCTCGCATACTCTCTGATGATTTCACGATTTGCCTCAAACTGAAACATTCTTACATCTTCGATACCCGAATCTAGAGCCGGAACTGATTTTGATGCACAGAATATAAATACGTCACAGTCAAAGAGATTCTCTTTTTCAACCATGACCACCTCAGGCATAGCAGATTCGTTGTCGGGATAGGCAATCTGGTTCATTTCATATTCGTAACGTATGGCTACATCACCCGGACTGAATATACCAATCTCAGAAATCAGATCACCTCCCAGCAGTTTCAGCCCGGTCAGCAGTGTCCCGCCAACATCACCAAGACCAACAAGGTTCACTCTTTTTTTCGTATCCAAATCAAACGTTACGCTGCAGTCTCTGCTGCAGGTGGCTTCTTCCTTCCCTTTCAGCAGATCCTCTAAATAATATGCCATAACAATTCCTTTCTTTATGAAACGCTGATTCATTCCATGTACACACCGATACAATCAGCACTTCGTCTAATCTGCAATTCATAAGAAATCCATTATCGATTCGCAACGAGATTTTCAAGCCGTTTCAAATTTTCAATGTCCGTTGCAATAAAGGCAGACGGGGGCAGATTCATATCATAGTGCATATACTTACCCTTGTCTGGATATCTTGGGAAAGCAACTGCCTCACTGAGTCGGTTCAGTGTCAGATTCCGCTCATATACCTGCTGATACTCTTCTTCCAGCACCGTCAGCAGCTGCGCTGCATTTTCCAGGCAGGTGAGTGAAAAATGATATAATGCCTCCTTGGGTACATTCATGAGGAAGCTGGGTGCGGCGTAGGGCAGAATCAGGTTGACCGAGGGGATGAGCCCTGCGTTAATACTTCGCTCACTGCCAAAACCATCTCCGCCGATAAACGGATATAAGCTGGATTCATCAAACCATGCTCCAAGACTCGGCATAAAATAAACGCTCTCCACACTTCTTCCCTGCAGTGTCATCAGATCCTTGCCTCTTCCGGATAAAAGCCCCACAATGATCTTTTCCACTTCAACGCCTTCCGCATTGAAAATCGGATCAAGCTCCTTGATTCGATATCCTTTATGCAGTAAATCATCCACCAGAATGACAGGTCTTCGAAAGGATCCTATGGTTCTGACCTGTGTACTCAGGGGTGAATAGTTAGGAAATTCTTTTATTTTGAAACCTTTGATCCCCGGTTCAAATACTTTCTCCGTATGCAGAGATTTTGTAACCGTATTGGGAACCGCCAGTCCGTGCAAAACCTTTCCAAAGGGGACACACATGGATTTTCCAAGAACGGATCCAGGCGGTTGGCCCAATTTCTTCCCGCCCTCAGCTCCCTGCTCCCGATTTGCAGCAGTGATTCGATCAATGATTCTGTGGTTTGTCATCCCCGCATCAAAGGAAAGTACAAGATTGCCGGGATAAAGACGTGTAATCGCTCCCTGAATCCTCTTGTGGGCATCCTCTGCGGCCTCCAGAACTCTCCGGCGATGATGAAACGGCTCTTTCAGAATGGTTTCAATGTCCCGGAACAGTGCAACAGGAAATTTCATGTCAACGGCATAGACCGGATCTTCACTGCGGCCGCCGATCTCCTGAAACCCCTGGAGCTTGAGGACTTCGGAAATTCCGGTGATATGTCCTCCCAAGTGATCGTGGTAGATCGCATAAGTAAAATCATTCTTCAGGCAGCAGGCCAGGGCTTCCGTGAGTACCAACTGCTCAGGATTTTTCACGGGAGCTCCGCCGCATGCGGCTATGCCAGCCAGAACGATTATCTTTCCCGATGTAATCCTTCTAATGGCTGTTGCCAGATTGATGTCTCCAAATTCCCTGTAAAGATCAGCCATGCCGATTTCGTGGAATACGGCCGCAGCGATGGGGAGACCATCCCGTTCACCGTCCCTCAGAATGACACAGCTGGTATCCTCCCGCTGCAGGTATGACTTCACTCTGCTCTTGTCTGTCCGCTCTGAAAAAATAGTGGAGAGAAGCTCTTCGACCGGAAGCCTTCCTGTAACGATCTCGGTTTCAATTCTTCTTGCAGAAAACACCTGTTTGAATTTTGGTTCCCTTAAATACAGGCTGTTGTCATAGATAAAGCTCTGTGCCAGAGGATCAATGAGATTGGTGATGTCCCTGTTATTATCAATATTTTCTCTGATCCGTGAGGAGCTGATCTCGTCCAGTTCTCCCGAAAGGCTCAATTCAATCACTGTACCGCTGATCATTGGGTATCGCTCCGCAGCCGTTTCTTCCCGGCCTTTTTTCTTGATAATGCCGTCAAAACCTGGTCGCGGGAAGACAATATGATGGAAAGAGTGTACAGAGTGTTCAATAGGAGCCGCACGGTAGGAGGAAGCATTTTCAATGACATCACTCCCAACTACGAGGTAGATCTGCTTATTTGGGAAAAGGTCCTGCAGCCGCATCAGATCCTTAGGGTTGGCGATGTTGACGGGAATATCGTCTGGAAAGAGAAAAACTCTTGTCTCATCTGCCACTGACATGCTGACAATTTGCCTTCGGATCATCTTAGGTTGCGTCTTCTTTGACCAGGAAAACTCATCAACCGCAAGATAAACGGTAAAGCCCCTATTTTTTATTTCCTCTATGATCCCTTTATGTCCTCTGGAGAACGGATCGAAGCTTCCGGGAAGAAACGCAATCTTCTGATCTTCCTCAAGATCCCATTTGCCGTTATGGAATTGATAATCTGATAAAAATCTGTAAATATGATTCAATGCAGCAGCGTTGCCGAAAAAAGTCAGTTCCGTTTCTTCTCTCTCCAAGATCAGGGTCAGCAGCTTTTTGTGCAGAACGGAATATAGATCATACTTATCTTCAAGGCTCAGACTCCGACAGCCAAAAAGTTGTTGGCCTATGACCAAAAAAGCTTCCTGGTTCACGGCTTCCTGATAATTTGACAGCCCTTTCAGAAGTAATCCAAGCATCGCCTCCCTGCGCGTTCGAAAAGACGTTTCGCTTTCCCGGAACCGATTCCGGTACGACGGGTAATTCTGCAGCATAACCCCTATGGTATCCAACGTGACAGAGCAGACACGATCGCTGTTGCTGTAAAGCAATTTCTTAAAATCCAGAATCAGCTCATCCAGCTCATTTGGATGTAAATACAGCGCAAGCTGTCCAAGATATTCCGGGATGTATTTTGAAAATTCATACGCACCAATCTCAAGACCCTTGCTCAGTTCCACTGCAATTTCATTCCTCTGGGTCAAAGTAAGCAGCGGAATTACTGAAAGTAACGCATTACCCGCGCTATGACGGACGGTGACTCTTTCACTAACCTTAACAAGGTTTGAAAAATGTGCGGCAATTTGCAGCAGTAAACCGTCATTGGCATTTTGTATCCGATCCAGCAGCAGCTCGATATTGACATGCTTAATCACCCATGGTGTCGCTGCTTTCAAATTCTCCAAAAAAATGCCTGACACGATGGCTGCGTCATGAGGAATATCAGTTTCACAGGAAAACTGTGCTCCCATCAGGCCAAGATTTTTAAGAATCTGTTCTTTTAAGAAAATGATGCCGGCACCATCCTCATCCTTGACCATTTCCAACGTGCTTTGAATGAGTTCTGTTCCCCCTGCAGCCATACACGCTGCATCCCCAGACAGGTATCGGATTACTCTAAGCGCTGAAATCTGCACTTCAAGTACCTCGCTGGATGCCATACGCACTGCGAAGTTTAAAATCATACGCTTGTCTTCTGCTCTACAAGCCTCTAAGGGAAGGGCAAGAGCCGAATCCAGCAGTACAAATGCAGCAGGATCATTTTCCTTACCGTTATAGAGGCTGAGGACTTCATCGAGATACCTTCTGCAGTCTCCGTCTTTACAGCGGTCCAATACAGAAGTGATGATCAGCTTCAGGGTATACCATAACCATCTCCTGTGCTGATCTGTTACCTTGTGATCGGGGTTGACGACAAGCTGCAAATATTTTTTCCACAACTCCAGGCTTGTCAGCCCGTCTGACTCCCGCTCTGCTCCTTCCGGCAGTTCCTTTCGGTACTCCTCATCAAAATTTACGATGATGTTCCCCATAAGATCTGCACTCTGTCTTCTGATATCACCTTCCCGATGCATGAGCAATTCATAAAGCAGATTCATGGATTTCAGCTTTTGTTTTTGCGTCATATAAGTGAAATATTCATGAAAAATATTGATGTAAGCGCGCATATTCTTCCAATTTTTTTCACTCCGTGCAGCTTCCAGAAGGTTTCCGAAGGAAGCTTCGCTGTTCAGCTTATGCATTACCAGAATATTGTGCTGTATGGCGAGATGCTTCATGCGCAGGAGCACTTCTTCTGATTCAAGAAGCGCCGCGTCCTTACGGATGGTTTTCCCCCTTGCTGCGGAGTTCAGATCGGTATGAATCCCCATTCCAATCATATAATCTTCAAAATCCTTCAGTTTCGCATACACTTTTTCGTAGCGGGATCTTTTCCGGTCATCAACATTGTCCAATTTATTCAAAATTACTTCAAAGGAATCTGCAAGACTGTAAAACCGAACCGTTTCCATTCGATTTTCATCCCTTACACTTTTTACTCTGAAATCTGCATAGATCAAAATCAGCGACTCCACAGAAAGGTTTTCAAGCTCAAGATCCCAAGTCGAGTGATTTGCTGCAATGTGTCCGATAACAGGCATATGATTATTTTTAAAATACCGGTCTGTATAGTAATAATGGAGATACGGTATTCTCCCGGCTTCCTCCGGTTTACCGCCAAATTTTCCGATATCATGTCCCACGGCTGCACCGGAGAGAAGCGCCAGGTCCACAGGAATTCCTGCGTCATGCAGCTGCCTTCCCATATGCAGGGAGACATGATGAACACCTGCAATATGCGCCAGGGTCTGGTACGGTGTGATCTCAGAAGCAATTCGCATAAATTCGTAGACATTCTGATCCCGAAAGAGCTGAAGCAGCCGCTGATATTCCTCTGCAGTTTCTGTCTTTTCCGCCTCCTGTGGTGTTAATAGCGCGATGTGTCTTACCGGATCGAAGGGGCGATTTGCCGATTCGTAGTCCAGCAGACCCCGAAGCACTTTGAGGTAGAAAACTCGTCCTGATTCAAAAGGCTCCTGACTAATTTGCGGGGTACTCTCCGGAAACATCTGATTGAGTGTATAGCGATGGATGTAGTCCAGCCATCCAGCTTCCGGCTCAGGAGAAAGAATGGATATGATGCTTTTACAATCTTCAAGCACTTCGATGCAGTTTACCTTCTCTGATTCTGCAGTCAATGCAATTCGAGCCTTCCAGTCTCCGTGTCGAAGAAGTCCCTGCATTTCTTTCTTTGCAATTCCGAGGGTTTTCAGAAACTTTCTATCCGTCAGTTCTTCTACCAAAGCTTCATAAAAATCCCGTATCCTCTTTTTCTCCATTAATACCCTCCACAAAGGAATCGCTGATTCATTTCAGGTGCACATCTGCGCGCCTCCCATTCAATCATTGCTTTCCCAAATCAAAACGCGGTTCAGAAGCTGACGCGTGTTACTGCCAATTGATGTATATTACTATTATGCCGTTTGTTTCATGGATTTACAACAGCAAGCATGGATGCAATTGAAAGATAATTCTGCGAACTCTGGCGTACTTTTTCAGCAGAAATGACCCCTTTCGGAAAAGTTTTTTATTATTTCACAGAAGCTCAAAATCAGCACTTTTACAAATTATGTAAGTTGTTACTGTCAATCCTCTTAATATTGGAGAGAGAATGCAATTTCAATCGAAACGATCCTTGAAATTCCAACAGTTTCTTCAATCGCTTCACCATGTATACATAATACTTCAAAATACCGTTTTTTTACGTTTGTAATTTTATTCCAATTCGAAATTGTCACAAGATTTAAACTTGTTTTTTCGTGTTGACAAGGATATTTGGATTAGAATATGATGAGAATGAAGAGATTGACAATATATTTTTCTGTGATTTGCCCAACAGGCAAGGGTATAGCAAAGATTATTGTTTTTAAGGATAAAACGCGTTTTATAGGATATTTTAACCTGAAAGAGAAGGTATAGGAGGTTTTATAATGAATCACGAAGGATACAATCCTTATATAGCGGCACAGACTCAGTTTGACCGCGTTGCCGACCTCATTGATCTGGACCCCTCTGTCCGTCAATTGCTGCGGCAGCCAAGCCGTGAAGTCCACTTTACAATCCCTGTAAAAATGGATGACGGCACAACAAAAGTTTTTAACGGTTACAGAATTCAGCATAATGCTGCTCGCGGACCGGCAAAGGGAGGTATCCGATTCCATCCCCAGGAAACAGCCGATACAGTAAGAGCTCTCTCCATGTGGATGACCTGGAAATGCGCCGTAGTAGACATTCCTCTGGGTGGCGGCAAAGGCGGCGTTATCTGTGATCCTCATAATCTTTCCAAGGGAGAACAGGAAAGACTCTGCCGCGGTTATGTCCGTCAGATTGCAAGCCTTATGGGCCCTGTTCAGGATGTTCCTGCACCAGATGTAATGACAAACGGACAGCATATGCTTTGGATGCTGGATGAATATGAAGCAATCCACGGCGGCCACTATCCTGGCGCGATCACCGGAAAACCTGTGGGATCCGGCGGATCTCTCGGCAGAACGGAAGCGACTGGTTATGGAGTGATCTACACTTTAAGAGAAGCTCTGAAAGGCCTCGACATTCAACCCTCAACTACCACAGCCAGCATTCAGGGTTTTGGAAATGTAGCTGAATATGCTGCAAGACTTTATTCTTCAATGGGTGGAACCGTAATTGCGATCTCCTGCTGGGATCAGCATGACGGCAAGTCATACACATTCCGTAATTTAAACGGGCTTGATATCGAAGCGATGATCTCTATCAAGGATTCCTTCGGTTCGATTAATAAGGAAAAAGCCAAGGGTTTGGGCTGTGAAATTCTGGAAGGAAGCGAATGGATTGCACAGGATGTTGATATTCTGCTGCCCTGCGCTTTAGAAAATCAGATCACAGTGGAATCCTTCCAAAAAATCAGCAAGAAAGTGAAGATCATCTGCGAAGGTGCAAACGGACCAACAGCTCCTGATGCCGATGCGCTGATTCAGGAAAGAAATATTTTCCTTGTTCCCGATTTCCTTGCAAATGCCGGAGGCGTTACCTGTAGTTATTTCGAGCAGGTTCAGTGTAATATGAACTATTTCTGGCCGAAGGACGAAGTGCTTGAAAAGCTGGATTCCAAGATGACATCTGCCTTCCAGGCTGTTTACAAGCTTTCCCAGGAAAAAAATATCTATATGCGCAACGCCGCTTATGTCATAGCGATCAACCGTGTCGCGGAGGCTGTAAAGCTCCGTGGATGGGTTTAGTCGATACAGTCATAGACAAGTGCCTTGACCGGTTAGGGCTGTCCCAAAGCATGTTTCACACCCTTTGCTTTGTGACAGCCTATGGCTGTTTTTGGCAGCCGCATTTTTGACGACCAGGAGGAAAAAGTATGCGAAATGATCAACAAGAAATCTCCGTTGATTTCCTTAAGGAACGGGCAAAAGAACTAGAATGCCTGTACCGGGTTGATGAAGCTCTCAACGGTGATTCCCTGCCGGCAATCCTTACAGAAATCTGCAGGGTCATGCCGAGAGGCTTTTGTAATGTACGTGCGTGTTACGTGGTAATCACTTTGGATGACTGCGTCTATTCTTTCACCGAGCCTTCCGATATCTGCGCCAGTTCCATTCGGTCAGACATCATCGTCAATGGTCGGGTGCGTGGCAATATTGAAGCCAGATATGAAGAATATGCGCTGAATACTCCCGTCTCTGCCTTTCTTGTTCAGGAGGAAAAGCTCCTCAATGCCGTAGCGAGCAAAATTTCAAATAAAATCTGTGTTCACGAAATGGAACCCAACGAAACGAGAAGCAACTGGGAAGCCATTCTCCTCTTTCTTCAAAATACAGACCATACCATGCTCCTTCACGTTTGTGAAAAGATGCTGACCCTGCTGGCAAAAACAGATCAATCCTTTATCATAGAAATCTTCAAGGAGATGAACTGGACGGAATATGACTATAAGGGCGAAATCAACTTTCCTCGGGGCGATATTCCAGCCATGGACGTTATTTTGCTGAGCAACAGCGTTTTTCACGTTGCAAAGACCTGTTTAAAAGATGCGGAAATATTCGATTATATCAATCTTTGGATCTATCAGGGAAAGACCTATGAACTCATCAAACTGGTAGACAGAAAAGATTCCGATGTTAAGGACATATCGAAGGCACTGATTCAGTATCTGAAAGCCGTCCGTTCCACAGAGATGTCAAGCAAGGCAACCAAACGGTGGCTCATCGTAGAGCTGGTAAGAAGATTCCTCACCGATCATTCCAAAATGATTGAGAATGCGAGGAGAAATCTTTGCGTTGAGGATTTCTGCGAGCTGCTTGATACGGTGATCTGCTCTCCCAAAAGCTCCGGCAAAATCGGCGGAAAAGCCACCGGTTTCTTTCTTGCAAATAAGATCATCGAAGCACATCTGAAAAAGGATCCAGGATATACAAACATCAAAAAACTAAGAACCTGGTATATCGCAGCTGATGAGCTGGAAAGCCTGCTTCACAATAATTATCTCGATGAGCTGAACGAACATAAATACCGGGATATCCTTGAAATCAGGATCAGCTACCCAAAAGTGGTCCATTCTATAAAGAATGCCCGGATGTCCCCTTACATTCTCACTGAATTGAACCACATCCTCGAACAGTGCGAAGACAGGCCTTTAATTATTCGTTCTTCCAGCCTTTTAGAGGATCAGCGAAACACTGCTTTTTCAGGTAAATACAAGAGCTTGTTCCTGACAAACACAGGTACAAAAGCAGAACGTATGAAAGGCTTGATTGAGTGTGTTCTGGAAGTCTATTCTTCTATGTTCAGTCCTGATTCTATTCAATACAGGAAGGAACATGGTCTGCTGGACAGCTCTGAGCAAATGGGCGTCATGATTCAAGAGGTAGTTGGCCGAAAGATCGGACCGTATTACTTTCCTCTGTTTGCAGGGGTGGGTTTTAGCTACAATGAATTCCGATGGTCTCCCAGGCTCAAGCGTGAGGATGGCCTCTTGAGAATGGTAATGGGTCTTGGTACTCGTGCTGTCGATCGTGTTGGGGATGATTTTCCGATTCTGATCTCTCCCGGTCAGCCGAAGCTGAGGGTAAATCAAGTTCCTCAAGAGCTCCGGAAGTATTCACCGCAAATGATGGATGTTCTGGACATGGAGAACAATCGGTTTGTATCAGTTCCCATCGCCGATATTATGAAACAATACGGAAATGAAATTCCCAATCTGAATCTAACGGTATCCGTACTGAAAGATGATTTCATTACCGAGTACAACCGCTTAGTATCCGATTCTGACAAGGATCATTATGTCGTAACCTTTGATGGCTTGATTAACAAAACTCCTGCAGCAGCACAGCTCAAATCAATTATGTCGCTTCTGGAGGAAAAACTGGGATATGCTGTAGATATTGAATTTGCCAGTGACGGTGAAAATCTGTACATCCTTCAATGCCGCCCCCAAAGCAAGAACCGCAATAATCTTCCGGCAGCAATACCAGCTAACATATCGGCCCAAAATACCGTCTTTACCGCGGATAAATATATCTCAAACGGCAGAGTTACAGGTATCAAAACGGTAGTATACATCGATCCGGAGGAATACGGAAAACTGGAACGGCATCAGGATCTGATTCGTGTTGGCAGCGCGGTCAGCGAATTGAATCACATTCTATACAGAAGAAGTTTTATTCTCATGGGACCTGGTCGGTGGGGCAGCCGGGGAGATATTAAGCTCGGCGTTCAAGTGACGTATTCTGATATCTGTAATGCTTCTATGCTGATTGAAATCGCACAGAAAAAATCCAGACATCAACCCGAGTTATCCTTCGGGACTCATTTCTTCCAGGATCTCGTTGAAGCAGATATTAAATATCTGCCGCTTTACCCGGAAGATGATGATGTAATATTCAACAGGAATTTCTTCCATAAAAATACAAACTCTCTGGAGACGATGCTCCCCTCATTTGCCGATCTGTCGGATGTCATTAAAGTCATTAATATCTCGGAGAATTACTTCAGAAAAGAACTTGTGGTTCTCATGAATGCAGACTTGGAAAAGGCAGTTGCCTATCTGGAACAGCCTCAAAAACCCGACAGAAAGCACTCAGACGCCTATTTTGATGAGTACGAGCGTACCGGAGGAAAAGATGACGATGGTTGGAAATGGCGCCATTACATGGCTGAAAAAATTGCATCCTCTCTGGATTTTGATGCCTATTCCATCCAGGGTATTTATCTCTTTGGCAGCACCGGTTCCTGCACCGCAAGGCATAACAGTGACATTGATCTGCTGATTCATTTTGGTGGCTCTGCCGATCAAAAGGAGAGGCTCGATGTACTGCTTCGCGGTTGGAGCAATGCATTGTCCGAAATCAACTACCTCAAAACAGGATACCAATCCGACGGCCTCCTTGATGTTCATTATGTAACAGACCGGGACATCGAAAAGGGTGATTCCTATGCAATAAAGATCAACTCAGTCTATGATCCGGCAATTCCACTGCGGGTTCTCCAGGATAAAGACACTGATAACGTTCCAGATTAACAAGAGCTTCATCGATGTTCAACAAAGCCCCCTGCATACCGTTTTATTAACGGTTCAGGGGGCTTTCTTCTCTTCATAAGCCGAATTCATCTTGGCGAGTTACCATTGCGTTTATTATCAAAATATTCATAATCATTTGATATTTTATTTTTCCTTTTTTTCGATTCCCATACGTCACTATTGTTTTCCACTTAATTACATTTTATGATTCGACCGAAAAAGACAATTGTAATTTTTTTACACACAAAAGGATTTTGTCCTTAAAATTTAAGTTGTTAATATTTCAACATTTGCATTGAAAAGTTACTCAGAACCCCTGCTTCAGGAAAGGGGTGTATACAAAATGCACCATTGAAACCGCTGAATTCCAGCGTTTTCAGAATATTAGAACTTTGCCAAAACGGCGTTTTTTGAAGGTTTATTTATTGACTACATTTTAGGGTTATGATAATGTATGGGTGAAAAGAAAACTTACTTTTTATTACAGTTTAAAAAATAAAAATAGGAAAGAGGAGAAAAAAAATGTCAATTAATGTACAAAAGTATTTAGACGACGTTAAGAAGAGAAATCCTGGCGAAGCTGAATTCCATCAGGCAGTTGAAGAAGTTCTTGAGTCTATCGCTCCTGTACTGGAAAAGAATCCTCAATATGTTGAATCTGGTATCGTTGAAAGACTCCTGGAGCCTGAAAGACAAATCATGTTCAGAGTTCCTTGGGTTGATGATAATGGTAAAGTTCAGGTCAACAGAGGTTTCAGAGTTCAGTTCAACAGTGCCATTGGGCCTTACAAAGGCGGACTTCGTTTCCATCCTTCCGTATACCTTGGCATTATTAAATTCTTGGGCTTCGAACAGATCTTCAAGAATTCTCTCACCACTCTTCCTATCGGCGGCGGCAAAGGCGGTTCCGATTTTGATCCTAAGGGAAAGTCCGATGCTGAAGTTATGAGATTCTGCCAAAGCTTTATGACAGAGCTTTGCAAGCACATTGGTGCTGATACTGACGTTCCTGCAGGAGATATCGGTGTAGGCGGAAGAGAAATCGGCTTCATGTACGGTCAATACAGAAGAATCAGAAATGAGTTCACCGGAGTTCTGACTGGAAAAGGAATTGGCTGGGGCGGATCATTAGCAAGAACAGAAGCAACGGGTTATGGACTGGTCTACTTTGTAAGAGAAATGCTGAAAGCAAACGGAAAGAGCTTTGAAGGCCAGAGAGTTGTTATCTCCGGTTCTGGAAATGTTGCAATTTATGCTTGTCAAAAAGCACAGTCATACGGTGCAAAAGTTGTAGCTGTTTCCGATTCTAACGGTTATGTTGTAGACGAAGACGGTATCGATGTAGCTACCGTACAGAGACTTAAGGAAGTTGAAAGAGCAAGAATCAGCGAATATGTAAAAGTAAGACCAAACGCAAAATATGTTGCCGGCGGCAGTGTATGGGATGTAAAATGCGACATCGCTCTTCCCTGCTCCACACAGAACGACATTAATGAAGATACTGCAAAGACATTGGTTGACAATGGCTGCTATGCAGTAGGCGAAGGCGCAAATATGCCATGCACAAACGAAGCAATCAAATACTTCCTCTCCAAGGGAATATTGGTTGGCCCTGCAAAGGCTGCAAATGCTGGCGGCGTTGCCACTTCCGCTCTTGAAATGTCACAGAACAGCCAGAGATTGGAATGGACTTTCGAAGAAGTTGACGAAAGACTCGACCGTATCATGACAAGCATCTTTAAGGCTTGTGACGATGCTTCCAAAGAATATGGTCTGAATAATAACTACGTAGCTGGCGCTAACATCGCAGGTTTCCTGAAAGTTGCCAAAGCTATGCTGGCTCAGGGTGTTATCTAAAATAAGTCGGCCGGATGGCGATTTGAAAAGAACAATAACTTAAGCAAAAATAACAAGGGCAGGAAACCTCCTGCCCTTGTCTTATGATTATCTTTAGGTTTTATTAATTTTCTATGAATTCCCTTTCGTTTTCAAAATTTCGAAAAACAATTTCGCCCATGTTGCACATCGCTCGTCCTCGGCCATGTTTTTTTGCTCTATAAAGCATCTGATCCACATTCATGAGCAAATCAGTACATTGGAGGATTTTATCATCTGGTGCAACGTGGATGACACCTGCACTGAAAGTAACCGGTATTTCAACAGTATCTGCGAAAAACGCCTCCAGTTCATTGTGAATTCGTTTTAGAATCTGCAGCGACTGCCTTTGATCAGTCTCAAAAAAAATGAAGATAAACTCTTCACCGCCAAATCTGCCTAACAGATCGTTTTTTCGGATGTGACTGCGTGAAATATCAGAAAACACCTCTAAAACCTTATCTCCCATCAGATGCCCGTATCGGTCATTCAGCAATTTGAAATGATCAAAATCAATCATGCATACTGTAACACTGCCTGCATTTTTTTCAGTTTCTGCCAGGTCCTTTAGCGCTGCCATGAGACTGGCCTTATTCATCGTGCCTGTCGCATGGTCCAGGGTTAACAACGCCTTCAATTCATCAACCTGTCTGTGTAATCCGGTCAGATCTACGAACGAAAGCACGGCATATTCCTCATTGAACCACGTAATTTGAGATCCGATTAATTGGAACCATTTACTGATACTTTGATTTCCATGAGTAAAAGAATATTGGATTACATTGTCAGAAACCCTTTCGTTATGCAAAATTTGTCTTGCCATGTTCCTTAAATCGCAGTTGATACAGTCTGTTTTTTCACCGCATCGGCACCTGCCAGATTCCAGAATCTTACAGTGAAAGGCCTCTCCGAAAGAGCGGTAGGATACATCCCTGATTTCCATATGAAGGCTTTGGAACATCTGATTATTTGTAAGAATCAAATCCATATCCTTATTTACAACGACCTGCGGAATCGCCGAATTTTGAAACAGCTTATAAAAGAACATACTTTCACTCATAATTGATTCCAATCCATTGAAGCTTTCTCCCCTGCTCTTGAAGCAGCTGGCTGTATCATCATTGTATAATTTTACATAATTAGTCCATAATAAAGATTACTCTATTTCCTTGTATTATATAACACGTATTTCTTGTTGTAAATAACAAGTAATACTTTTTACTATTTACAATTTCAGCTTGTTAAAATGAGAGCGGAGGTGCACAGATGGAAAATTTAAAAAAGCTCAGGGCAAAAGCCGGAATCAGCCAGCAGAAATTGGCAGGTGAACTGGGGCTTACTCAGCAGAGTATCCACAGTTATGAAAATGGTGTATATGAGCCGGATATAGCGACGCTTAAGCTGTTTGCAGCATATTTTGACACTTCCGTCGATTACCTGATTGGGAATACAGATATCCGGCGTAAAATTGAAAAGTCAGACAGATTTGAATTAAATTCCGAAGAAGCGGAACTCATCAAGAAATACAGAGCCCTGTCAAAGAAACACAAAAAGAGTTTACTGCTCATACTCGACAGCCTTCTATGATTTGACATCTTTCCGTTAAACTGCACAATAATAAATGAATAGATTATTTCAGCAAAAATCCCACCTCATTCAGTATAATAAGATGGGATTTTTTTCAGTCAATTATTTTATTGTATTTACAGCAGCGTAGCTTCATTGTATTGGCAGCAAGTCATTTGATGTCCCTTGACAGTTTTAAAATCAGTTTAAAAACTTAGGCTGTCGTTTTTTATATCGATGGTAATATCTTCTCCATCATGAACTTCTCCTTTGATCAATTTGGAGGCAATTTCCGTCTCAATATGCTTCTGCAGATACCGCTTGACAGGTCGTGCTCCGTAGGTAGGAGAATACGCCTCTTCTGCGATATAGCGCTTTGTAGAATCTGTCAGAACCACCTTGATATTTCTATCTTTCAGTTTCTCCTGAATGTGAATCATGGAGATATCGATAATCTTCATAATCTGGGCTTCTGTAAGGGGAGAGAAAATTACCACATCATCGATACGGTTAAGAAATTCAGGCCTGAAGTGGCGTTTCATTTCATCTTCAACGCGTTCCTTGACCTCCTCTGAAATCGTCCCGTCCTGTGAGATATGCTCAATAAGGTACGGGCTGCCGATATTGGAAGTCATAATGACAATTGTATTTTTAAAGTCAACAGTTCTCCCCTGGTTATCCGTCAGCCTGCCATCATCCAGAAGCTGAAGCAGAATGTTGAACACATCAGGATGCGCTTTTTCAATTTCATCGAAAAGAATGACGCTGTAGGGTCTCCGTCTTACCGCTTCGGTCAGCTGGCCGCCCTCATCATAACCCACATAGCCGGGAGGCGCTCCGACAAGGCGTGACACAGAGTGTTTCTCCATATATTCGGACATATCGATCCGAATCATGTTTTTCTCAGAGTCAAACAGCGCTTCTGATAGTGCTTTTGCAAGCTCCGTCTTCCCTACTCCCGTAGGACCCAGGAAAATAAAGGAACCAATTGGTCTGTTTGCATCTTTCAGCCCTGCTCTGGCCCGCAAAACGGCCTCTGATACGGCGGTAACTGCATCGTCTTGCCCAATTACCCTCTGATGCAGTAACGCTCCGAGGCGAAGAAGCTTTTCCTTCTCTGCTTCAACCAATTTGCTGACAGGAATTCCGGTCCAGTTAGAAACCACTTCAGCAATTTCCTCTTCCGTGACCTCTTCTTTCAGCAGCCGTTTCTCCCGCGCTTCTTCGTTAAGCTCCATTTCTGCAGCCAGTTTTTTTTCAAGCTCCGGCAAGGTTCCATACTTTAACTTTGCAAGTTTTTCCAGATCATACTTCCGTTCTGCATCTTCTATCTGAAGCTTCACATCTTCAATCTGCTGTTTGGTACCCTTCAGATCTGTTATCGCTTTCTTTTCGTTTTCCCACTGGGCGCGCATAGCTGAATTTTCTTCCTTCAGCTCTGAAAGTTCCCGTTCAATGTGTTCCAACCTCGCTTTTGATCCGCTGTCGGTTTCCTTACCAAGCGCCTGCTTTTCAATTTCCAGCTGCATAATCTTTCTTGCTATCTCGTCCAGCTCTGCAGGCATGCTGTCAATTTCGGTACGAATTTTCGAAGCTGCTTCATCCATTAAATCGATTGCCTTATCTGGAAGAAAGCGATCACTGATGTATCGTTCCGAAAGTGTTGCACATGCGATCAGTGCATTGTCCGTGATTCTTACACCGTGATGGATTTCAAAACGCTCCTTCAAACCTCGCAGAATTGAAATGGTATCTTCTACGGTGGGCTGATCCACGAGAATTTTCTGGAATCTGCGTTCCAGCGCTGCATCTTTTTCAATATTTTTTCTGTATTCATCAAGGGTTGTGGCACCGATACAATGAAGTTCTCCTCTGGCCAGCTTAGGCTTGAGAAGATTTCCTGCATCCATGGAGCCCTCGGCTTTGCCCGCACCTACAATATTGTGTATTTCATCAATAAACAGGATAATTCGGCCTTCGGACTTCTCAATCTCATTCAGAACCGACTTCAGCCGTTCTTCAAATTCCCCTCTGAATTTTGCTCCTGCGATGAGCGCGCCCATGTCCAGTGCATAAATCGTTTTGTCTTTCAGGCCTTCCGGCACATCTCCATTCAAGATTCTTTGTGCCAGCCCTTCTACAACGGCAGTTTTCCCTACACCAGGCTCACCGATAAGCACCGGATTATTTTTTGTTCTTCTGGACAGGATCTGTATCGTATGGCGGATTTCGGAGTCTCTGCCAATGACAGGATCCAGCTTCCCCTGTGCAGCCAAATCGACCAAATCCCTCCCATACTTATTCAGAGCATCATAATTATCTTCGGGATTTTGGCTTGTAACTCTCTGATTTCCCCGAACTTTGGACAGCGCCTGCAGAAACCCATCCTTGGTAATATTATGCTTTCTGAAGATCCTGCTCGAAGGCGTATTTTTTTCCTCCAAAAGTGCGAGATACAGATGCTCAACACTGGTATACTCATCCTTAAAATCAGAGGAAATCTTCTCTGCGCGCAGCAGCAGCTGGTTCAGCCTCCTGGAGGAATACATATTATCGTTTCCGCCCTGAACCTTGGGAAGCCGTTCCAATTCCTCCTGCAGTTCCGAAGTTATTTCCCCTGCGCTTATGCCCATTAAACTGATAAGTTTCGGTATTAACCCATCCTGCTGAAGCATCAGAGCAAGATGCAGATGTTCTCCATCCAGTTGTTGATGACCTTCCTGTACTCCTATATTTTGGCAGTCCATCACCGCCGATTGTGCATTTTGCGTAAATCTCTCAAAATTCATAGAAACACCCCCTCGTTATTTTAAGCATCGGTTGACAAAGTATAACACGGTTTACAAAGAAAATTGCCCACGCAGGTAAGCGACGGCATGTGGTCCTATTCTCATCACTGCCGCTGTTAGCTTTTATCATCATAAGAACCAAGTTCCTTTAATTATATACCACCGGTACTTTGATTTAAACATAAAAATTAGCACTCTCACAAAGAGAGTGCTAATTCTAGTTTTCTCTTATTCTGCTCCATCGTTTCTAAAAGCATCAACCGGTAGGATTCCAGTAAACTAAGCCGAACTACTAAAAGAATCAAGCCAATCCATAAATGCGGAATACGAAGTTCAGAACAAATCCAACGGCGGGGATTAAGACCTTGTCCGTGATATTCAGCATCATCAACAGCAGCAAAATCACAAATCCATTCTGATACAGCGGATAATAAAAGTCTCTTTTTCTGAGGTCAAATAGTTCCGTAATGACGCCAAATCCATCCAACGGAGGAACTGGAAGCAAATTGAACAGCATGAGAACAATATTGATTAAAACAATATTATAGACTAATTCAACGATGACGCTGCCCATATAGGTACTGAGAAATGCAGGATTCCATAGAACCAAAAGCTTGAATACGCCTGCAAAGGCGATTGCAAGGATAAAATTCAAAGTGACTCCAGCCAAATCTACAAGCAGGCCATCTCGTCTCATCTTCTTAAAGTTCATCGGGTTTACCTGAACGGGTTTGCCCCAGCCGAACCCAATGAAGATCAACGCCACGAATCCAATGGGATCAATATGGGCAGCAGGGTTGATGGTTACTCTTCCCTGAAGTTTTGGCGTCTGATCTCCCAAAGCGTATGCAGCTGCTGCATGGGCGAATTCATGAAAGGACAACCCGATGATAATTGCCGGCAACAGGAAAAGTTTATCCATGAACCAGCTGGCAGGGTTGCTGAATTGCCCGCTGGTGAAAGACTGATATGCCATATATAAAATAAAAAAAACAGCAAGTGGGTTGTTACGTATTAATCTCAATCTCAATTCTCCTTTTTATCTCTTTTGATCGGCACTGTTCATCGCTTTCGCGTGAATATGATTAACAAACTGCCTTGCAGACCTTCCGGATCTGCCGCTTTGCCTCATATCCCAGCGCATGGCTTCTTCGATTAAAGAATTCTCTTCCACCTCAACGCCTTCCTGCCTGACAAGACCCTTTATAATCTCCAGATATTCTTTCTTGTCCGGCGAAGAAAACGTGATGGAAAGACCAAATCGGTCAGCAAGAGATAACCGCTCCTGCATGCCGTCATTTCCATGTACTTCGCCGTTGTCACCACGATCCCACCAGGTCTCCTTGATGATGTTTCTCCGATTAGAAGTAACATAAATCAGGATATTCGCCGGCTGCGCTTCCACACCTCCGTCAATCACCGATTTAAAGTGTTTATATCCAAGCTCTGTTTCGTCAAAGGATAGGTCATCGATGAATATAATAAACTTACAGCCTCGGTCTGCCGCGGTCTCTATTATTCGATAAAGATGATCCACATTGTTCTTATTCAACGAAATTAATTTTAATTTATCATTTGCAAATCGGTTTAACAGGGCTTTTACACAGGAAGATTTTCCGGTTCCCCGATCTCCGTGAAGCAATACGTTATTCGCTCTATAACCGTTAATAAAGAACTCTGTATTTTCAATCAGCGCTTCCTTTTGCCGGTCATATCCGACAAGCTGATCGAAGGTTATTTTATCATAATTCCTTACCCCAACAAGGCCATCATCCCAAACAAAGGCCTGATAACTTTCGAAGACACCACAGCCGTACCTTGCGTAATACTCCCGCAGCCCTTCTACGGTTACATGAGGTTCACTGCTTTCAAGTGCCTTTTTCAATAAATTGCGGTTGGTTCCCTGTTGGTTCTTTCCAGTCAGTCTCATAGAACAAACGGAAGTATCTTCATCAAGAAAAATTCGTCCCACCCGATCCCATTCCAACCGGTACAGCTTTTTCAGCACATCGGTTTCCCGAAGTGCAAGGGCATGGATATTTTCGTCATTACTACCCTTTTCCGACAGCAGGCTGAAGCGATTTTCGCTTTCAGCGATTAGCCTGCAGATATAATTCTGCCAATATGTCCCCTCGATTCCTGCATCATCTGCAGTTTCCAGAAGTCCTCTCTGTATCTGATAGTATTCAGACTCCATGTATGAAATATATTCATGATAATCAAATTCATTGAATATTTTAACCGCTGCCTGAATAAGCATATCGCGTCTGATATTGTCATATAAAATCAGGGTTTCCAAATTAATTTTGCTCATTCTCTACTCCTTTCGCTCGAGCTCAAACGGTTCGAGCAACCTGTCCCTAATTCCAATATTTTATCACATAATCCACTTATTTAAAATAATATGATAGTAAAATTTGAACGAGAGGTGATTTTTAAGTTATGGTTCACAATAATTGTATGAGCCCTAAATTTCCACAAGCGCCAAGCCTCCCAACAGAATACGTATGTGTAGAGGTATACACGGTAAAATCCGGGGATACCCTCTATTCCATTTCGCAAAAATACGGAGTTTCCGTAGCAATGCTAATGGAGGCGAATCAAATACTTAACCCCTACAATCTTCGATATGGACAGAAAATCTGTATTCCGGGGCGGCGCTCTGATTGCGGTTTCCAGAACCCGGAAATGACGAGTCCTGAGATGATTACCATGCCGGAAATGTGTCTTGACGACATGACCATGCCGGAAATGACTTGCCCGAAGGAAACACCAATGACCATGCCGGAAATGACTTGCCCTGCACCGCCACCGATGACTATGCCGGAGATGACTTGCCCTGCTCCGCCGATGATGATCATGCCGGAAATGGAGATGGAAATCGAAATGGAAATTGAAATTCCTGCTCCGTGCCCAGCTCCGCCACCATGCCCGTCCTGTCCGGAGCCCGTCACGTGTCCAGCCCCGGCCCCATGCCCGGCTCCGGCACCTGCACCAAAACCGACTCCAGCTCCAACACCCGCGCCGAAGCCGACTCCCAAACCAACCCCGGCTCCAAAACCGGCACCAAGACCTACCCCGGCTCCGGCTCCGGCACCAAGACCTACTCCAGCACCAGCACCAGCACCGACTCCGGCTCCAACACCAGCACCGGCTCCGACGCCAAGACCTACCCCGGCTCCAGCACCTGCACCAAAACCAACGCCCAAGCCAACGCCAAAACCAACTCCCAAGCCCACACCCGCTCCTGCGCCTATGCCAACACCGGTTTGCGACGGTATGGTATACACGATCCAGGCGGGAGATACATTTTACATGCTCGCAAAACGATATAACATACTATTGGAAGATATCCTCTATGCCAACCCCGGAGTCAATCCTTATAACCTGCAGATAGGACAGCAGGTCTGCATCCCGACTCATTTGTCATTACCGGAACAACATAGCGGCGTGTGCAATGGAATCATTCATACGGTCAAACCGGGTGATACGCTTTACATGCTGGCGAAGCAATATAAACTGACTTTGGATGATATCATGAACGCCAATCCCCAGGTTGATTGTTACATGCTACAAGTGGGCATGAGACTCTGCATTCCCACTGCAAGAGGTCAAAGCGCTTCTCTGCCGTCAAGAAGTCCGGCATATCCGCTGAGAAACCCTGCTATGCCGACGACACCAACCATGCCAAGCGCTCCAACAATACCTTCTATGCCAGGAATGCCGGGCACAGGTACGCCATCCATACCATCGATGCCATCTATGCCCAATATGCCGACCACTCCCATGACGCCGACAATGCCATCCATGCCTGCGACACCGATGACACCGATGACACCAACCATGCCATCTATGCCCAATATGCCCATGAGACCAACACCATTTATGCCGAACGCACCCACATCTCCGGCAGGGCCGAATATGCCTGGAACTCCAATGACACCAACGTCTCCTATGACGCCAACTATGCCAAACATGGGGCCATCCATGCCATCAACACCAAGCATGCCAAATATGCCGTCAACACCAACGATTCCTTCTATGCCGAATATGCCCGGAATGGGAAGCCCATCGATGCCTTCGATGCCAGCCACCCCAAGCATGCCATCAACACCCAGACCCACAATGCCGACGGTTCCCACAATCCCAACGCCGAATATGCCAAACCAGACTCCAATGCAGCAGCCATCCAGAACTCCGGAAGCTGCGCCGGCTTGCTCGGGAACGATCCATACGGTGGCAGCAGGCGACACACTATACATGCTTGCCAGAACTTACAACATTACGCTGGATGCTTTAATGAAAGCAAACCCAACATTGGATCCTTACAATCTGCGAATTGGAATGCAGCTTTGCATCCCTGCGCAGGAAAACGGTATGAATAACAACAATAACAATAATATGAACAATACCCCGGCAAATATGGGCAATACCGCCAGCAGCCGGGTGTATACCACTCAGCGCGGTGATACGCTCACAAGGATATTGGACCGATATGAGATTTCCTTCGGTGCTCTTCAAAGTAGTAATCCGAATGTAGATTTTTCAGGCTCCCTTGAAAATATGACGCTAACAATACCCAGTGAGGATCACTTTAAAACCTGCCCAATGGCCGGTGCATATATCGTTAAAACCGGTGACTCTTTGGATTCCATAAGCAAAAAATTGCTTGTGATTACAGACAGTCTGCTGATATCAAATCCAACTTTGACCATTGACGATTTCAGCATACCGGGAACGAAGGTTTGCATCCCCAACTGATAAAATAGCCAGAGCATTCATAACAATGATACTCTGGCTTTCTTTCTATATTTTCATTATTTAGCTTTAAAGCACTGCTATCTATGTGCTCATCAGACTAGCGTTTGCTGTCGCCGCAACGCGGTTATCGGTACAGCGGGTAAGCATTGCAAAGTTCCTGCACAATGTTCTTCGCTTTTTCGGCAGAGGTTGTATCGCCCGGGTTGTTCAAAAGCAAACCGATTGCTTCAACGACCTTGGCGATTTCCGGCTCTTTAAAGCCTCGGGTTGTCATAGCGGGGGTTCCCAATCTCACACCGCTTGTGACAAAGGGACCATTGGGATCATTGGGTATTGTGTTTTTATTTGTAGTGATTCCGGCTTCGTCAAGGATCTTTTCCGCTTCTTTACCTGTGATATTTTTGTTAGTCAGGTTGAGCAGTACCAGATGATTATCCGTTCCTCCCGAAACCAGTTTGAAATCCCGTGCAAGGAGTTCATCCGCCATTTTCTGCGCGTTCAGCAGAACCTGTTTCTGGTAAGCAACAAATTCTTCGGTGGAAGCTTCCTTAAAACATACTGCCTTTCCTGCAATAATGTGCATCAAAGGTCCACCCTGGATTCCGGGGAAAATCGCTTTATCGATAAGCTTTCCGAATTCTTCTTTTCCAAGAATCGCACCGCCTCTCGGACCGCGCAGGGTTTTATGGGTCGTAGTTGTGACCACATGGGCATGCTCTACCGGATTCGGATGGAATCCTGCAGCAACCAGTCCTGCAAAATGTGCCATATCTACCATGAGCAGTGCGCCAACTTCATCTGCAATTTCACGGAACTTAACCGCTTCTATAATTCTTGGGTAGGCGCTGGCACCGGCTACAATCATTTTAGGCTTATTTTCAAGAGCCAGCTTTCTTACCGCATCAAAATCAATTCTTTCGGTCTCAGAATCTACTTTGTAGGGAACAAAATTAAAATATTTTCCCGACATGTTAACGGGACTTCCATGGGTCAGGTGCCCTCCATTGGATAGATCCATGCCTAACACGGTATCGCCTGGCTCAAGCAGCGAAAAGTAAACGGCGATATTTGCGCTGGAGCCGGAATGGGGCTGAACGTTGGCATATTCCGCATGAAAAAGTTCTTTTGCACGCTCGATGGCTAAATTTTCTGCCTCATCAACGTGTTCACAGCCTCCATAATATCTCTTTCCGGGATAACCCTCCGCATATTTATTTGTCAGCGCACTTCCGCATGCTTCCATAACAGCGCTGCTTGTAAAATTCTCTGATGCAATCAGTTCAATTTTATTTTCCTGTCTTGCCATTTCTCTGCGAATTACGGCACTAATTTCAGGATCTACCTTATCCATATTGTTAAAATACATTTGCGTTCCCCTTTCATCATAATGGTATCATTATATAGAAATTTTCTATAATTATCAAGTTTTTTTATCGATATTCCAGCTTTCTGAAAGCGCAATGGAAAACGAATTGAGATTGATCTGATTTTCAATTAATGTGCCATTGTAGAATAGCAGGAACGAAACAAAAAAACTGCGGTTTACTCCGCAGTTTTTTTTCTGAAAATGCCTCATCGGTAAGGATGGTTGGTTATGAGGCATCTTCTTTATGGGAAACTCCTCCGTTTTAATGGGCCATAAAACGGGTGAGAAATTCCTTCGTTCTTTCTTCTCTCGGTCTAGTAAACAGGACCTCCGGGCGGTCATCTTCCACGATTACGCCGCGGTCCATGAATACGGTCCTCGTTGATACATCCCGGGCAAATGCCATTTCATGTGTCACAATGATCATGGTAAGTCCTTCCTTAGCAAGGGTTCTCATCACATCCAGAACCTCGCCCACCATTTCCGGGTCCAGCGCACTGGTGGGTTCATCAAATAACAGCACTTCCGGTTCCATGGACAGAGCTCTTGCGATGGCAACCCTTTGCTGCTGACCTCCTGATAACTGATGGGGCTTTGCATTGATATACGGGGCCATTCCCACCTTCATCAGATATTGGATGGAGCGTGCTTTGGCCTCTTCCCTGGAGAGCTTTAAAACCTTTCTGAGCCCCAGCATGCAGTTATCCAAAACCGTGAGGTTGGAAAAGAGATTAAACTGTTGAAACACCATTCCCACTTTTGAACGGTAGTCTGCAGTATGCACCCCTGTAGCCGGTACGGACTTTCCTTTGTGCAGTACCAAACCGCTGCTGGGTGTCTCAAGCATGTTGATACATCGTAGAAGGGTTGATTTTCCTGAGCCTGATGCTCCTATGATGCAGATCACATCCCTGGGATATGTCTTAAAGTCAATATCAAGCAAAACCTGATGATCGCCAAAGGCTTTGCCCAAGTGCTGTATTTCCAAAATAGGCTCTCTTTCAACCCATTCATTTGCTCTTCTTTTGATATCAGAACCATCCTGATTTTTCATTGCTTCTGCTTTCATTCTAGTTCCTCCCTCCAAAGCCCTTTTTCATATCGATAACTGATGAACCGTTCCCATACGTATCATCCATGAAATCCGTAGCCAACTGGTAGCTTCTCGGCCCCTGCAGCTTTTTTTCCATCAGACGCAACAGACGTGACAAAGTAAATGTCATAAACAGATAAATTGCACAGGCAATCAAAAAGGGTTCAAAATAGCGATAATAGGTGCCAACAACGGAGCTTGTGGTGAAAAATAGCTCACTGCAGGAGATCACATTCAGAACGGAGGTGTCTTTGATATTAATAATAAGATTATTGCCGATCTGCGGCAGGATGTTTAGAAGTGCCTGAGGCAGAATGACAAAAAGCATCGTAGAATAGTGCCTTAGTCCCAGTGCTTTCGCCGCTTCGATTTGACCCGCGTTGATTGACTGGATGCCCCCGCGTACGGTCTCTGCCATGTAAGCTCCCGTATTGATGGACACAACGATAAAGCTGGCGGCAATGGGATCAAGATTCAGCCGGAACAGTGTATCGGAACCGTAATAAATCACCATTGCCTGAACCATCATTGGGGTTCCCCGGAATACTTCTACGTAAACGGACAGGAACAGGTTCACGATTTTAAGAATCAGCCGCTTCCAAAGCGGGTCCGAATTTCCGAGTTCTATGGTCTGAACAATGCCGACCATAAATCCGATCACGCATCCGATCAGGGTGCTGATCACTGCAATCTCAAGAGTTAGGGCAGCTCCTTTTAGAAAGGAGACCCCGTATTTATCGAGAAAAAGCATGATCCATTCCAATGAATTTTGCGGTGCTGAAGAGCCCATATTCAACACTCCTTTCGTCCTTTATGCTCAAGTATCATGTCGTGCTGCAAACAGAGTTTTAGTCTGGAGAACCAAAACCTGCTTATGATAAATTTTTCCTAAAAGCCTTCTTTGGAGCTGTTCTATTGAGCCAAAGGCTGCTTTGCGACAGCTTCATCCATCATTGCCTCAATGTCTGCTTCTGTAAAGTTGGAAACTGCGGCATTTACTGCGTCCAGCAGTTCCGTATTTCCTTTTTTCACGCCAATTCCCATGTTGACATCACCCGGCTCCACTTTGAAATCACCGCCGGAGAGATCTAGAATTACGATATCGGAATTGGAATACTGAGCAGCGATTGCGGTGGGCATATCAACTACAACAGCATCGGATTTTCCCGAAGTCAGGGAAACAATGACATTCGGTACAGTATCAAGGGCTGTAGTTTTCTTTACTCCCGGGATCTGGTCAATCATATCGTACCATACGGAATTTAGCTGAGAGGTTACCCGCGCTCCGGAAAGTTCCGCAAGAGATTTCGCTCCTTCAAAGGCATTTCCCTTTGTCGTAATCGCTACAATACCAGCTTTATAATACACATCGGAGAAGTCAATGCTCATACTTCTTTCCTCTGTGATACACATACCTGCAATTACAGCGTCGATCTTATCGGATTGAAGTGCCGGGATTAAACCATCCCATTCGATTTTATACACCTCCAGTTTCGCACCCATGGATTCGGCCACTTTCTTGGCCACCATCACATCATAACCATAGGCATAATCATTTGTCCCTGAAATGGGCACTGCCCCGTTGGAATCATCCGGCTGAGTCCAGTTAAAGGGAGCATAGGCACATTCCATACCCACACGAAGCACTTTTTCAGGACTTTCCCCTTCCTGCCCGTCGGTGCTTACGGGATCAGAACCGGAAGATCCGCATGCGATCAGCCCAAAACAGACCGACGACACTAATAAAATGAGTAAAATAATAGAAATTGCTTTTTTCATGGCCGCTACCTTCTTTCATGTACTGATTTGTCGTTCAGGAATCGGTCAAGCCCCTCCTCCTGACCACAGGATCGGTGTGATGCCGATCAATAAAAAAGACGCCAACCGTATTACGGCTGACATCTTTGTCAATGAATATTGAATTCATTATAGGAATTCCACATCTATTTGTCAAGACTTTTCTGGATATTTTGTATTTAAAGCAAATCCGAAAGCAGTCTGGAAATAGACTCCTTAAACTTGATTACCAAGGGTCTGCTGCGGTAGAGATGTTTTGTCAATTCGTGAGCGTGCATCATATCGGTTTCAAATATGGCTTCCAGCTTATAAACCTCTGCCGCATCGTAAATAAATGCGTTGGCTTCGAAATTTAGTCGGAAACTTCGGATATCAAAGTTTGCCGAACCGATGGAAGCAATCTCTCCGTCCACACAAACGGTTTTGGCATGTAGAAATCCATTGTCATAGATATAAATCTTAGCGCCAAGATTCAGAAGAATTCCAACATAGGAATACGTAGCCCAGTAAACAAACATGTGATCCGGCATGCAGGGAATCATGATCCTGACATCCACTCCAGACAGAACGGCTGTCTTCAAGCTTTCGAGAATGCTGGCATCTGGCACAAAATACGGTGTCTGGATATAGATATTCTTCTTCGCCGACGATATCATCTTCAGGTATCCCTGTTTAATCTCTTCTTTTGAGGAGTCAGGACCACAGGAAACAATTTGAATCCCTGTCGTCCCCGCCTGGAAAGGTTCATCATAGTAGGCTTGTGAGAGCACGAGTTTCTCCTTTGACGCAAACCTCCAGTCTAGAATGAATCTGGCATTCATATCCTGAACGCAGGACCCCATCAGGCGCAGATGGGTATCTCTCCAAAAACCAAACTTCTTCTTTTTGCCCACATATTCATTTCCCACGTTGAAACCGCCCAAATAGCCCACCGCACCGTCAATTACTACCAGCTTTCTGTGGTTTCTGTAGTTCAGCTTCAGGTTCAAATACTTGAACATCGGAGGAAAGAAATAAGCATACTGACCTCCCGCCTGACGCAGCGGTTCCAGATGCTTCTTGGAGATCTGACGGCTTCCCATGGCATCAATTAAAAACCGAACTTCGACACCTTCTCTGGCCTTTTCGGTAAGCGCATCGATCAGGAGCCGACCCATACTGTCGTTCTTCACGATAAAATACATGATATTAATCGTCCGTCTGGCGTTTTTAATATCTTTCAGCAAACTGGCAAATTTATGATTCCCGTCAGTGAGTACTGTGATCTTGTTATCCTGAGTAAAAAAAGATTCACTATAGCTTTGATGAAGCCGGATCATATCCTGCCACTTCCTGGATTCCGGATTGGAAAACACAAATTCATTGTGCTTAATTGCATTGATCTGCTCATTCAGCGAGGCATTGATAATCGCTTCCTCATACTTTGTCATCCTGAAGATTCTCTGTCTCGCAATATTCTGTGAAAACAAAAAATAAAAAATAATCCCCGCTGCAGGAACGAGAAATAAAATCATGATCCAGGCCAGAGTAGCCGAGGGGTTTTTCCTTTCCAAAAATATAATCGTAAGTGCGATGATAAAATTGATCAGGAAAAGCCCCGTTATTAAAGCAGACATATCTAAAAAAGCAATAGAGAACATAGCGCCTCAACTCTTCCGTATGGTTCACTGAGAACTTGAATGGATTCATTAAGTTTCAAAGAAAACAACGAATCTGCCCGAATCATCGGACGATTCGTTTGTATGGAAAAAGCTTAAAGAGAGATCAAAGCATCCAGCTTTTCTTCCAGAACGTTTTGCGGCAAAGCGCCAGAAATCCGTTCTTTCACCTCACCGTCCTTAATAAAGAATAAGGTGGGGATGCTCATGACTTTATTTGCAATAGCAAGTTTGCGCTGCTCATCAATATTGATCTTGCAGATCTTTGCTTTGCCTTCGTATTTTGTTGCTAATTCCTCAATGACTGGTCCGATCATTTTACAGGGGCCGCACCAATCTGCATAAAAGTCTACAAGTACAGGAACATCGGCTCCCATTGCTTCACTTTCATAATTTTCGTCATTCAGATAAACAATGTCCTTCATAAAATTACCTCCATATATTTTACCATCGTTGGTAGGATAAATTAATTTGATTACGGGATTTTCCACGGCGAATTTCTGCCTTGCAAAGACTATGGCAGCGCTATGTAATTACAGTCTCGGCTCTGCAGGAGCAATCCGCTTTGTGATTGTGACGGAATAGCTCGGCCGAAAATTTCGTCTGAACCTTATATTGACGACAACCGCCACAGCAAGCATCAGGAAAGCCAAACCCACTGCCGCGCCTCCGCCGTTCTGACCCGGAAAAATCATTCCTCCAAGAGTCAGGCCTGTGAAGAACAAAATAACGGGAAGAAGGTATACGACCATAAATTCAGTTGACGAAAACTTCTTTTGTACATTCACATCAACCATCTCCCCCTTTTGAGCCCTCACCGGATTTCCTGCTTCAAAGATAGACCCCGGATGCATGTGCTTATTGCAGGAACCGCAACCGGAACATTTTTTATGCTTATAAAGCATCACTTTCGCAGTGTTCTCATTGATTACTTCCAGGACATCAGCTGATTTTTTCATTCAAATCCCCTCGCTGCATCAGTGCCGGTACCGCGTAAACCTTACGGCAGATATAACTTATCTTGATCCTTATTTTATTTATTATACCACCTGACATCTTCGATAAACAATGTTTTTATCTCAGAGACCCCTCTTGAGTCTCAGAACGATTGGCATCAGTGAAAAATGACTAAATTATCACAGCCTATTTTTGCATAAGGAAGCGAAACGCTTAATTCGTAGGTACTGCCATCTTTATTAACTTTTTTCACGGGAATAAAAATTTCATCAGAGGAGAGATTGAAACCGGTGATACTGCTGTACAATGTCTCGATTGTGGCAGGATCCTGTTCTGAAACGTCCAGTGTCTCCCTGATAGCCTGAATAATTAAAGGTTTAAAATCGAATCCTTTCCGAAAGAGATCCTTTAGTTCAAGTTCTTTCAGTGTGACAGCATCAAAACAGTAGTAATCCATCTTCTGGGAACCCCCATTGGGGACATAGAAGTTCCAGCTCCTCGTAACGTTGATATAACTCCCCTGTTGGTAACTGCCAACATAGATCTCACAGGAACCGTCTTGAATTGTTTCAGAAGAATTCTTTGTCAAGGCCTGGTAAGCACTGTCAATGAGATCCAGCTCGTCTTGTTTCATCACAAGTAGCTTCTCCAGTTTTTGTTTGATCTTTTCCGGCAGAGTACCGGAGTATCTCCAGGAACGAAATACATCGACATTTCCGGTTTTAAAGGACTCTTGGCCTGAGATTTCGTCTGTTCGTCCCTTGCCAATGAGGGATTTTATCGCAGGTACTGAGGAAGTATAGATTCCTTCCTCCTGGTTTTCGTCATAGAACCGTTTCGTAAAAGCAAACACATCCTCAAGATCACTGTAGCTGATCACCGACGTGGCAGCGGCAAATTGCGTCTCAAACGCAGGGGTATTGTAATCAAAGACAAGAATTAATCCAAAAGGATAGACTCCGAATTTCTGATCCGAATGCAGTCCCTTGAATGCTTCCACCAGTTTCATATTGCCGCTGAACATCATTGGGTAGTAGGCCTCTGCGTCGGCACCGGATTTCGAAAGATAACCGCTCATATAATTATTGATCATTGCGGCCGGATCTACGTTGTCACAGAACAGATCAGCCAAATTTAATTCTTCCCCGGTGGTGAGATCAAAGTTCAAAGTTTCTATTTCTGACACAGTCCGGGCAGTATCATAAAAGGACTTATCCTCCGAATCTCCATGGGCTCCCAATGGCTGCCACACTGCAGTTTTATCCAACATCACAGAAAGTATATTATTAAAACTCCCCATGGTGCTTGTATAAATCTGTTCCGAAGCCAACTGATAGCCTTCCGGAACGTGGACTTTTATTCCTCGATAAGGCGGCAGGTCCTGCACACGAAGCTGGTCATATACAGATTTGATTCTGTCGTTTATCTTCTTTTGGATCTCTTGATCCTTCAGCCCGCTGATCTTCAGATAAACATAGACAAAGTCCTTGTCGTCCCCTTCCCTTACTTCCTTTATGTCCAATGGATTCGATGTGATATAATTAACCTTTAGTGGTGCGTAAATTTTTTGCGAAGATGCTGTCCGTTCCCAGTTCTTTTCTGGTCTTTGAACGGCAGGGGCCTCCTCCTTGACTCCGCAGCCCCAGAGCGACGCGGTCAGGCACAGACAAAGTCCAAGAAGCAGGACATACTCTCTCAATGGAACCATCCAGCTGTGCGGTCTATTGTTCAACTTGCCAACCATCCAGCTGTACGGACTTTTTTTCGACCTTCTATTGTTACTTCCCCAATTTGACATAACCTGCCTCCTCGGCGATTCTCTGCCCATCATCGCTGAGAATCCATTTGAGCAGCCGCCTTGCACTGCTGCCTTTCGGCTCATCGCTGCGCAGAACTGCATAGTAGGCTGTGCGAATCGGATAGGTTCCGTTGCTGATGGTCGTCTTATCGGGATAGATTCCGTTCACTTCCAGAAGCTTCACCTTATCATTCTGCCACATGTCAGTCACGTAATAATAGTAAGAGTATCCGATGGCATCCTCCTCATTGGTGTAAACTGCCACCTGGTCCACGAGCATTCCCATCTCAGCCACGACTTTTTCCATTGGCGGCTTCATGATTTTCTCACCTTTCATGACCAGTTCCAGCATCCCCGTTTGACTGCCTGAATTCTCAGGTCTCTGATAAGCAATGATTGCTTTGCTGCTTCCGCCAACCTCACTCCAATTCGTAGTTTTCTCAGTATAGATATCCTTGATCTGCTGCACGGTAAGCCCTTTGACCGGATTATCTGCGCTTGTCAAGAACACAAAACCTTCGCTTACAACTGGAATTACCTCAAGGTCAACATTCTTCTCCCGTGCATAGGATAGTTCCTCTTTAGAAGGAGATGTGACAAAAATGATGTCTGCATTTCCGTCAATGAGATTCACATACGCTTCATGGGTTTTATTATGTACAATATATTGCCTGGCTTCCTCAAGATCCATGCCCAGAACTGCTGCTGCAAAAAATTCTGAGAGCGGAATGGTGGCAGTTGAGCCATCCACTCTGGGATAGTGTTCGACATCCAAATGCAGACGTTCCTTTTGCAGAAATCCCAGACCTTCTTCCTGACTGCAGCCAGTCAGCACACCTGTAGCAATTGCCGTTATAAACAATATGATGGGTAGCTTTCTAAAGTTCAAACTTAGCTTCAATTTCATTTTCAATTCCCCCTTTGTTCGCTACAGGCAGTTAGCCATTCCCCATTCCCCATTCATTTTACCTGCAGTATTCTATACTTCTACATTCTACCATTTACAGATATTTCAAGTCAAAGGAAAAGAAAATAAGCTCCGGAGAACCGGAGCCTGTGGAATTGTTGCCGATTGACTGCAGCGGATTGCTATTGCGATACTACAGGTTGCTGCGATTGGGTGATGTCTGGTCTGCGATTACGGTGACGACTGGCCTTACAGCCATTTTGAATCGCCGGACTGGTTTTCATATCCAGGGTGATTGTCAAACCGTACGACACCGACCTGAACCTTTCCCTCCACTGCTTCCGTCACTTTGGCATGACCTATCGTTCCAAAACCGCCACACAATTCAATCAGTATGACGCCCTCCTCATCAGCGAGCTTTCTTGCTTCAAGACACGCCATATCATAATTTGAAACGCCGACCATGATCATCATGCCCTGGCCGAGATCCATTTCCATCCGTCTTGTTTCCGTGATACTGGCACTAACAAACATAAATGCTACTTTTCTCAT
Organism: Bacillota bacterium; assembly: GCA_029239605.1. Classification (GTDB taxonomy): domain Bacteria; phylum Bacillota; class Clostridia; order Peptostreptococcales; family Anaerovoracaceae; genus Anoxybacterium. The sequence goes on from JARBUO010000011.1 coordinate 54,395, forward strand.
ATTGTTCCCTCTTTCTTGCTCCATCGAGCATTTTTTCAATACAACTCCGGACAAACCGTTGGCCAATTTTATTTATCAGTATCCACACCGGCGCTCTTTCTCTTCAAAGAAATGAAAATGCCAACGGTACAGACACATGTAAATACAATAAATGAAACATGCATGGTCTGAATCAGCAAATCAGGATCTGCTTCCGCCAAGGTAACATCTCCCATCTGTTTTGCAACAATAAAGGTTACCACTGCCATACTCAGACTATGACCAATTGATCTCATGGTAGCAAGGATTGAGGAGGCAACTCCATAATCCTGCTTTTCTACGCAAGCCATTACCGCATTGGTATTGGGTGATGAAAAAAAGGCAAACCCGATTCCCACCACCACCAAATTTAAGATGATCAATGGAAAGGGATAATTTTCAGAGATAAAAATAAAGGAAAATAGCCCGAGTGCACATAGTCCCATGCCAAAAGAAGCCAGCTTGAATGGAGAGATTCGGTCTGAAAGTCTCCCCGCATATGGCGACAAAATTGCCATCATCAATGGCTGACTGATCAGAATCAGGCCTGATATCTGAGAATCAAAACCAAGTGCTACCTGAAGGTATATGGACAAAAGATATCCCAGGGCAAAGGTTGCGCCATAATTCAAAAGCGCAGCAAGGTTTGAAAAGGTGTAGCCGATATTACTGGAAAAAAGCCTCAATTCAACGATTGGGGATTTTGTCCTAAGTTCATGCAGTATAAAGAGCAGGAATAGTACGGCTCCTGCTGCGATGAGATATTTTGCATAAAACAATGTCGAAACCGCTGACAATCCAAACATGATCAGCGTAATCATTCCTATATAGAGAACATTTCCGAGAATGTCGAATTCCCGATCCTCGCATTGAGGCATTGCATTGGGCAGTTTTCTTGCAGCAATGATAAAAACAACCAAGCTGACAGCAAAGGTTAGAATAAAGATGGAGCGCCATCCAAAATAGTGGTTTAGAAGACCTCCTGCGACCGGTCCGGCCGACAGCCCGATATAAGTTGACGCAATGGAGTACCCCAGCACTTTTCCTCTTTTTTCCGAAGAAAAAGCACTGATCAATACGGCAGTGTTGGTGCTGAAGATCATTGCGGCCCCAATTCCCTGAACGATACGAAGGGTTAGCAGCATATTAATTGTCTTTGCAAAAGCAGCTCCACCGGAGCAGAGCGCAAAAATTAGGATCCCTATCACGAGGATCCGCTTCCGGCCAGTCAGATCTGCCAAACGCCCAAAAGGCACTGCCAGCACTGCAGCAGCAAGAATATATCCTGTTACAATGTAGCCGATGAGAGTTGCGCTGGCGTGAAACTCGCTTCCCATGGCGGGTATGGACAAATTAAGAGCACTTCCTGTAAATGTTGTAATGAACGCTGTAATAACGACTACGAGAATCGTTGCCATCTGAGAATTCTTTGCTGTGATTTCCTTTTTCATATTATCGTCCTTTATCGTGTTATGTTTCAGCGTGATGCAGCACCGATTGCGATAAGCATCATCAGCCATATTTCTTTGCTTTTATAGTATATGACCTTTTGAACGAATAAATCAAGCAAATAAAGGGCAATTTTTCGCAGGATAAATGATAATTTATAGGCATTAAAAAAGCTGCCGGTTTTGTTTTTTCCGGCAGCGTTCTTTTTTAAACCAATCAATGCTTTTGCGGTAGTGTACCGCTGTGTCTCATAACTTTCACGCTAATGTCAGCAGCCGTCAAATACACGGATTACAGCTGCTTCCGCCTGGGGCGGATAAATCATCAGCATCGGCCCGTCTTTAAAATCAACTTCTACATGGGTACCGGCTTTCAGCGAGTCGGTCTTCAGTTCCGTTTCTGTATATCCCTGATAAATCTTCGTATTTTTTCCGAGGATCACCTTTGCTTCTGCATAGGTTCCTCCGGAACCGGCTTTTCCTTTTACAAAAAAGCTGCTAAGGGCTGCCCCATCCTTACTGATCTCTTTGATTTCCCCCTTAACATCGAGATTTTCCAGCAGAGAAACCAGCCAAACATCATCCCGCTCCTGTACGGTAACAAAAATTACCGAATCGGAAAGGCTGCCTGTGGATTCAGTCCAGGTAAACGTTACGCTGTATCGTACCGACTGATCTGCCTCGGCTATTTTTTTCACTTTGAACTCTTTTACCCAGGGACTGGAAGTTCCAGTAGTCCAATTCATGGATGTAAAGTCCTCGAGAGATGTTACTTTCAGCTCCGGGGTCATAACAGCATACTGCCAGGCACCGTTTCGCTGTTTCACCGCTTCCGCCCAGGAATTGACCGCTCCAAGGCTGTCTTTCGGTGCGAGGGCCCTTTCAAGCTCCGCAATCTGCCTTTCCTGGTCGTTCCCTATAATATTGATCTGATTGCTGTCCTTATCCCAGTTGACCTCTGCCCCCATGGCTTCTGCAATCGCTCTGACAGAAGCATAAATTTTGCCGTTTATATTGACGGGAGCAGCATCACCCTTAATTTCCTGTCCATTGTAAAACAATTGAATAGCACTTCCCGCATAAGCAGCAGTTGTGACACCGATTATGATTGCCCCTGCCAGCAGCACTGTGACTAATTTCTTTCTTTTCATAAAATCCCCCTTTATATGATTTGGTTATATCCCTTTAGACGCAATATCTCCTGCCAGGTTCCCATAAAGAAGGAAAAAAAGAAAAACAGCCTGCCCCTTAATGGTAGCAAGCTGTATTTCCCTATGATTCTTATGATTCGATATGTTTTATTTTCTATGATCTGAAACGGTTATGCGCGTATCCATTGGTATCTTTTTTATTTATGATAATGGACATGCAGCAGATCATGGGTTCTGTCTTTCAGGATCGTGTTGTAAAGATCCGGAATCACTGGATTTTCATCGGCATGACGGAACTGGGTCTGCTTATCGGATGCATAGATGGATTCCGCTCTGAGCCTCTTGGTATTTCGTAGTCCGAAGGGCTGACCGGCACCGCCGACACACCCTCCGGGGCAAGCCATAACTTCGATGAAGTGATAGAAAGCTTCTCCGGCTTCCATCTTTCGAATCAGCTGTTCCGCATTGCCCAGCCCGCTGACCACCGCGATCTTTAAGACGGTTTCTCCGTCCTCGAGCGGAAGATCAAATTCCTTGATTCCTTCCATGCCTCTGGCGCCACAGAACTTGACATTGTTGATGCTGGCATGGCTCTTATCTTTCATAACCTTTCTGATTACAGCTTCTGTTACTCCGCCGGTAACGCCGAAGATCAAGCCTGCTCCGCTGTACATTCCGAAGGGCATATCAAGGGCTTCCGGCTCCAGCTCTTTAAACACAATTCCGGATTCGTAAATCATATCTGCAAGACCTTTTGTCGTCAGTACGATGTCAACATCCTTGCTTCCGTCTGTAACGAATTCAGCACGCCCTGCTTCCGCTTTCTTTGCGGTACAGGGCATAACGGATACTACGATGGTTTCTCTTCCGTCATCCTGATGCTTCTCTTTGGCATACGCTTTGATGACAGAACCAAACATCTGCTGCGGAGATTTGCAGGTAGAAACCTGTGGCATCAGTTCAGGGTGCTTTTCCTCAACATAACTGACCCATGCCGGACAGCAGGAAGTAAACAGCGGAAGTTTTGCGCCGCTTTCCAGTTTTCCTAAAAATTCATTGGTTTCCTCAATAACAGTGAGATCGGCAGTAAAGGACGTATCATAGATCTCGTCAAAGCCTATTTTTCTCATGGCAGAAACAATCAGCGGCATGACGTTTTCGCCCTTGCTGATGCCGAATTCCTCTCCCAGGGCTACCCGGACTGCCGGTGCGATCTGCGCGACCACACGTTTCTTATCGTCATAAATGGCCTTCCATACAGAAGGTACGTCATTTTTAATGGTAACTGCTCCGGTGGGGCAAACTGCAGCACACTGACCGCAATTGACACATTCCGTTTCTGCCAAAGGCATATCAAAGGCAGGACAAACCTTCAACTCATACCCTCGAAGTGCGAAATCAATTGCACCAACATTTTGCGTTTCATTGCACATACGGACACAGTCTCCGCACTGAATGCACTTATTGGGATCTCTCGTAATGGCTGGGCTGGAATTGTCAATCTTATACTCGTCTTTCCACGCCTTATCGGTCTTATCGAATTTTATTTCTTCAATACCAAACCGTATTGCAAGATCCTGAAGCTTACAGGTAGTATTTCTGGGACATGTGGTGCATTCTCTGTTGTGGGATGCAAGATACAGCCTTAAAATGTTCTTTCTGTATTTTTTCAGTCTGGGGGTATTGGTTTTGATCTCCATACCGTTTTTTGGCGGCGTGGAACAGGCGGTTATGATATTTCCGCGCTGGTCTTCAACCATACACATTCTGCAGGAGCCGTAGACGGACAGTTCGGAATAGTAGCACAGCGTCGGCAAATCGATTCCCGCTTTTCGAACCACACTGAGAATATTCTTTTCACCGGAAAAGGGAACCCGTTCGCCGTTAATCACCATAAATTTATTTGCAGTAGTCACTTTGTTCACCTTCCTCTCTTAATTCTCAACGATTGCCTTAAATGGGCAGGAATCAATACATCTTTTACACTTAATACAAGTTGCCAAATTTATTAGATACGGTTTTTTACGTTCACCGCTTATGGCGTTTACAGGACAGACGGTCTGACATTTTGAGCATCCCTTGCACTGGGCCGCGTCAATAACAATCCGTTTCAAACCCTGACAGCTGCCTGTGGGACAATATTTATCAATGACGTGGGCTTCGTATTCGCTCTTGAATTCTCTGATGGTGCTGACGACAGGCGATGCTGCTGTTTTCCCCAGTCCGCAAAGCGCGGTATTGGTAATGGTATCTGCAAGGTCAAGGAGCATATCGATCTGATCAATACTTCCCCTGCCGTTTACGATATCATCCAGAATTTCGTTCATCACGTGTGTTCCTTCTCTGCAGGGAACACATTTTCCGCAGGATTCATGCTCTGTAAAATTCATAAAGAATTTTGCGATTCCAACCATACAGGTATCTTCATCCATGACCACAAGTCCACCGGAACCGATCATTGCGCCAGCTTTGGTCAGTGAGTCAAAATCAAGACTCATATCCAGATGCTTCTCAGTGAGACACCCACCAGAAGGACCGCCGATTTGAACTGCTTTGAAGGACTTTCCGTTTCTCACGCCGCCGCCGATTTCAAAGATCACGGTCCTGAGTGTTGTTCCCATAGGAACTTCGATTAAGCCTGTATTGTTTACATTTCCAGTCAGTGCAAATGCCTTCGTTCCAGGGCTCTTTTCGATGCCGATCTTTCGATAGCCCTCTGCTCCATTCAGAATGATATAGGATACGTGCGCAAAGGTTTCTACATTGTTTAATACAGTAGGTTTTCCAAAGAGTCCCTGCTCAACGGTACGGGGCGGTTTGACACGAGGCATACCTCTGTTTCCTTCAATGGATGCAGTAAGCGCACTTCCTTCTCCGCAGACAAATGCTCCCGCTCCCAGATTGATTCTGATGGAGAAGTTAAAACTGCTGCCAAGAATGTTTTCACCAAGATACCCCGCTTCTTCCGCCTGAGCTATTGCCACCTGAAGTCTGTGCACTGCAAGAGGATATTCAGCTCGGACGTAAATATACCCAGTCTGTGCACCAGTGGCGATACCGGCAATAATCATGCCTTCCAGCATCTTATGCGGGTCGCCTTCCATGACGCTTCTGTCCATGAATGCACCCGGATCACCTTCATCACCGTTACAGACAATATATTTTACAGGTTCCTTCTGACTCTTTACCTGAACCCACTTTTTCCCAGTGGGGAAACCGCCGCCGCCTCTGCCTCTCAGACCTGATTTTTCAATTTCACGGCAAATCTGATCTCCGTCCATTTCAAACAGGGCTTTTTTGAGAGCCTGATATCCGCCTGCCGCTATGTAATCGTTGATGTTTTCCGGATTGATTGCTCCGCAATTCTTCAGTGCTATTCTCGTTTGTTTTTCCAGGAACAAGCGCCCTGATTCAGGAATGAGATACTCTTCTACCGGTTTTCCACCAAGAAGATGCTCCCGAACAACCCGTTCCACTTTATCAGAAGTCAGGTGCACATATCTGGTATGCACTCCGTTATCGTCGATAACATCGGCAATGGGTTCTAAGTAGCAGCTTCCGATACAACCGGCGATGGTTACATCCGCATTAAGATGATTTCCTTCAATATGCTGTTTGAATTTTGACTCCGTCTTTTTCGCGCCGGAGGCGATTCCGCAGCTTCCCTGCCCTACGATTATTTTCATATTACGCCTCCTTCGCTTCTTTCTCTCTGATCTGATTCAGGATATCCAGAACTTTCTCTTTCGTAAGGTTTCCGTAGGTCTCCTCTCCGGAGGCGTTCTGGATCATCATTACCGGAGCAAGGCTGCAACAGCCAAGACATGCCACATTGTTTAAAGTAAAAAGTCCGTCCTCTGTGGTATCTCCGTCCGCAATATGCAATTCATTGCAAATCACGGACTCTATTTCCTGTGAACCGCTGACGTGGCACGCTGTACCCTGACACAGCATGATGAGGTTTTTACCGATAGGCTGTAGTCTGAATTGGGTATAGAATGTTGCTACCCCATATATCTTAGCCTGCGTATTGCCTGTTTTTTTAGATATGTAAGCGATGACTTCCCTGGGCAGATAGCCAAAGATGTTTTGTGCCTGCTGCAGAATCACAATCAGGTTTCCCGGCATATCTTTGACCTTTTCGATAAACAAATCCAGCTCAGTAAAGTCGAACCCGCTTTGACATCCGCAAGCACATTGGCTTCCAGTATCTTGTAAATTCATAGTATTCCTCCTTATTGTTTTCGAGTTCACAGAACAATAACCGTTAATTATTTGACGAATAAATTATATCTGGTGAGAGCAAAATTGTAAATAAGAAAATAATCACAAAACGTTTAAGTTTGAATATTTTTTTATAATACCGGTTACATGGACAGCAAACAAATACTTTTTCGAATAAGAGTAGTCTAACTCGATAATGCCTCAATTGTGAATATAATGTCAAATTGACAAATTAATATGAGAATTCAGACTAATTTGCCCACTTCCATTTTTTTACACGTGCTCCCAATCCATTCGACAAGCACCCTTTAACTCACTGAATTCAAGGCAAAAGAAAATACCGGCATAAGAGCCGCTGCTCCCATGCCGGTAACCTGTCTTCTGGTTTTATTGATTAACTTTATTTTTGTCCTGATCAGACAAATCAGATTGCCACCGCAAAATAGTTGTCAAATTCTTTTTTACAGCGGAAGAATATTTTTTCCAAACTCATTATTGACAACTTGAGCCACGCTGCTGTAAACAGCAGATGCTCCGCAGATGATGCCAACCCATCCTGCAGCATTCTTGATCGCGTGGCTGCCGGCAAAATCACCTGCAGCAAGCATGAAAAAGAGAACTGTAAGTGTAAAGAAGACAAACTGTGTTATGCGGTTATGCTTCAGTGTTCCAATGAACATAAAGGCTGAGAAGATTCCCCATAGCAACAGATAAAAGCCCATGCTCTTCTCATCTGCAGCCGCCATGGCTTCCGTGGGGTTTGTCCAAATTACAATCAGGGACAGCCAGAAAAAGCCATAAGCGGTAAAGGCTGTTGCGCCAAAGGTATTATTCTTTAAAAACTCCATAATTCCTGCTATGATTTGAGCTGAGCCGCCAAGTGCAAAACCCATGGACACAATTACAATGGAAAGCGGAATGATATCTGCGTTATGTAAGTTCAGCAGGATGGTCGTCATTCCGAACCCCAGAAGACCAAGGGGTGATGGATTAGCGATGTTTGACAGATTTTTTCCAGTACTCATAAATTCCTCCAAGTGAATAATTATTTTTAGAGAAAGCCGCGCTAAATTTCGACTAAATTCTCCAAAAGTCAACCACAAACAGATTACACATTAACACATCTGAACTGAATTTGCAAATACATATTAAATAAGAAGGCATTTTAATTTATTCCAGGAAAAGAACGAGTCTTTTAAACTGATTATTTATTGCACCAACTCCTTTAGCGCAAGGCATAAGGGAATCAAAAAAGCACTGACCAGCAGTGCTTTTGTATGTATTTTCCGTTCTTTTGGATGGTTGCGTCAAATGAACCATGTTACAGTGAAGTGCGCCCCTTGAAACAAGCAGCATTATTTAGTTAAACAGCAAGAAATATCCCAGTACCAGGATTCCCAGAACAATACGGTACCAGCCGAAGACTTTAAAGTCATTCTGTTTGATATAGCTCATCAGGAACCTTATGGCCAGGATGGAAATCACAAATGCCACAACCATTCCTACCAATAAGATCAACAATTCTTCCGTTGTAAATGCAAATCCGAATTTAACAAGTTTTAATGCACTGGCACCAAACATGACGGGTATGGACAGAAAGAAGGAATACTCTGCTGCTATGGATCTGGATGAACCAAGCAGAATTCCTCCCAATATGGTTGCTCCTGATCTGGAGGTCCCGGGAATCAGAGACAGAACCTGAAACATTCCGATCATAAAGGCTGTTTTGTAACTCAATTCTTTAAAGTTCTCAATCCTGGCATTACGTTTTTTATTTCTGTTTTCGATTACAATAAACAACACGCCGTAAAGAATCAGTGTAACTGCTACGGTTTGATAATTGTAAAGATGCGCATCCAGCCAGTCATCCAGCGGAATTCCGATCAAAGCCGCAGGGAGCATTCCAATAATGACTTTGTACCAGATCGACATGGTCTCTTTTTTTTGCCGCAGTGATTTACTGGGTGCAAGGGGGTTTAATTTATGAAAATACAGGATGACCACCGCCATGATGGCACCCAGCTGAATCACAACCCGGAACATCTCCATAAATTCCGGTGATGCCTTCAACCGGATAAATTCCTCCACAAGAATCATATGTCCGGTGCTGCTGATAGGAAGCCATTCCGTTATGCCTTCCACAATTCCTAATATTACTGCCTTTAATAGTTCCTGAAACAAATTCTTGTACCTCCATTATGTTATGTTTTCAGCAAAAGGATCACCTGTGACTGGTGAAAATACTCTGCTGATTTCTGTTGCCGCAAACGCGTACACCGTTATCCTCAAATGAGATGAAGACAATCTACATTTAATTGATATGTGACATCTTTTCGTTCCACAATAACTGAAATATCCTGCTTGAGCTTATCGTCTGCCAGAATCTGTGTAATCAGTTCCCGTGTAGGGTTCACCGCATAGGGGTTTCCAACCAATTTTAACATGGAAAAATCTCCTGCCGTATCGCCATACGCGTAGCATGCAGATAAGTCCAGCTGATGTTTCGCGGACATTTCAAGTACTGCTTTCTGTTTGCTTTTCGAATCCCACATCGGCAAAATCGTTCCACTGTATGCTCCATCCGTATCAATTTCATACACAGTACCGCGATAGTCGTCCATGCCATACAAGGACGACATTTCAGAGACCAGCTCGATGGGCGAACCGGAAATGGCGATTACGATATGTCCCTGTTCTTTATGCCACTTAATTCTCTCCCGTGAATAAGTGTAAACCCGCTCTCCCTTTTGTTCAATGACTTTTTTGGCAATAAACCGGATATGATACGGATTTGTATACTTTACTGTTTCTGTGTAGATATCAACCATCTTCTGCAGATACAGATCATAATCTCCAAGCCGCTTGTTCCATTGACGAAAAGCGGGCTCCACATCCCGATACCATTTGCTGTTATCGATCAGTTCGTAACGGATCATCTTCTTAAACATTTCACTAATTAAGCCTTCCCTCGAAATCGTTCCATCGATATCAAAAAAGGCCGCTATCTTCTCCATAGGATTTCCTCCTTTTTATCTCTGCAATTGCTTTATGTATTATAATCGAATCCTCTGTCAATTATTATTGTTTTTCATGAAGGAACCGGAGAACAGAAACAATAAGATTCTATGGAATCCAGTGTCAGATGACAAATATGCTCAAACCCAATAAATCCTTGCGCCAAAAGGGAGCAACCCAAGTTTGGATAGCTTGAGATGTTGAATTCCAAAGGGAATGCCTACTACAGTAATACAAAAAAGCACGCCGATGGCAAGATGTAAGACAGCCAATTCCCAACCCAGAAGAAAAATCCAAATTACATTGAAAAGAAAGCCCGCTGCGCCAAAATTTCCAAGTTCAATGTCTCTCCCAAAAGGCCAGAGAACAAAGCCTGCGATCTTAAAGCACTGCAGTCCGAAAGGAATACCAATCAGTGTTACACACAAAAGTAGGCCTGCGATCAACCACGCAATCGCTCCGAGTATGCCTCCAAAGATCATCCAGATAAAATTACCAATAATACTCATTCAGCAGTTCCTCCCATTCCCCTTTTCGCTCCAGTTGTCCAACATCGGGCACTATTGTCCCACGAAAGCCTCCCCTATAGGCTTTCCCTAACTATTATAACGCATATTTCCGAAAAATTCGATGCGGAAAATTCAATTTTCTAATCTAATTACGATTCGAAATCAGCATTACTGTCAACGCATAGAAAAAACCGCATCAAAAATTGATGCGGCATAATTTATCATTTCATTATATAGATTTCATTTTTATCCCAATCGGTTCCAGTTTATGTACTTTATTCGGAGGGATCCTGCACAAATCGAAAACTAACCATCCGAATGGTATTCTTCCTATGAACCTCAAAGAGTTCTTCTCCTTTGACAACCTGGCGTTCGCCGCAGTTTGACATGATGATGTCCAGATTTTCCAGGCCCTCGCCTGTCTGAACATATCCCGTTATTGTAACCCAATGCCAGTTATCTTCTCTGAGCGAATGTGCTCGATGAAACAGGATTAACAATGCAATGGGATGATCTGCATCAATGCACTCTTTCAGGTAGCTGACCGCTGCTTCCGGTTTATCAAACTTCAAACAGTAATATGGCTCCAGAAGAATCCCATGCTCCCGGCAGAATTTCACAAATTGGCTCCCAAATTTACGTACATATGGATATCCCATTAAGCCCGGCGTCATGTATCGATACATTTTTTCCATGGCGCTTAGAAATTCATCCTGACAAAAGCTCTCTCGGTCACCGTCATAGACCAGGTGCATATCTGAAAAATTTGCAGCATAATATGCGGCGAGGTTCGCTCCGCTGGTGCATCCGCAACCCGCTCTTTTTTTCATAGTTTCCGTAAACCACTCCTGGTTTCCGCCGTAACCCACCATCGCTTTTTCGTGATACACGACGGGGAAATTTAATTCTTTCATCTTCATGGCAAGCACATCTTTTCTTAGTTTATCAAATCATTAGTATTAAATGCAAGGGTCCCACCCTAAGAAGCAGCACTTCATTCCGGTAGGATATTGTATTGCGCTACTTTGTTATTATAACATATAACGACAAATTCCCGCAAATTTTCGTTTGTCCATTTTATGTATATTTTTCGAGAAACGAGAGATGCTAATGGTCATCTAAGGAGGATGATAAATATGTCAGAGAGATTCACTGTGAATGAAAAAATTTGCAAAATAAAAAAAGATGATGAAGGGAATATCACCGACGTCATGCTGGAAAACGGTAAAGTTCTTCCCATCAATCATGCGATCCTGCAAGCAAAAGAAGGACTGATTGACGGTGTTATCGCAATTCGCGGAAAAGACGGAGGAGAGTTTCTGCGAACAGATCCAAACTCCTACCCCGTTGACAATCTTCTGGATCTGCCAACCTTCCGATAAAAAAGCGGCTGGACAGAATTTGCTCACCATTACCGCCCTGAAACATCAAGCCCGATCTATTGTGAGCAATTCAGAATGACAGCCGCTTTTAAATACTAACAAATACTACCCTTCAATATTTCAATTTAAGCACTACAGAACGCTGGAAACCCGCACGATTTAACGGATAAAATTCGTCATAACCCAGGGTTCTTTTTCCGGCATCATCTGGTTTGCAGTTTTGATGGATTTCAGCATCCAGGCCATATTATCACCCAGCGTACGCATGATTTGCAGCCCTTCCAGGTCTTTGCGAACGTCATCTGGTGTAAAGCCGTGTACCATATTCCAGTACTGAGAGGAAACCAGCGGCATACGGGATATTGTAAAATATTTATTCAGCCGGTCAAAGGCTGCTGTGGCACCACCTCTTCTGCAGCTCACAACAGCAGCGGCAGGTTTATTGGAAAACTTATGGGAACTTGAAAAAAAGACACGGTCAAGAAGTGCACACAGAGCTCCGTTGGGCCCTGCGTAATACACCGGTGATCCGATGATAATGCCGTTTGCAGCGATCATACGTCCGGTAAGTTCATTGCACACATCATCATCAAAGGTACATCGTCCAAGTTCTTCACAGCGTCCACAGGCAATACATCCGTGAACCGGCTTTCTTCCGATATGAAAGATTTCTGTTTCAATTCCGTTTTTGTGCAAAGCACCTGCCACCTCGGACAGCGCAGTATAGGTGCAGCCTTCTTTGTTGGGGCTGCCGTTGACGAGTAATACTTTCATTTTATTCCTCCTAACATCTACTTTTTCATAACTTTGAAATACACGATCTCATTTCACTCTGGGTTCTGATTTTAAAGGTAAACCATAATCGATCAATTGGCCGGGGGTGATGAGCCCCTTCTCCAAAGCAACATTAAGCTCCATTTGCTCCATTCCCTCAATTTGTATGACTGCGGTATAAAAATATTCTTTATCCGGGAAATAGTACAAAAATCTGCTGTCTTCAAGGAAAGGGTAAGAATCCTCTCTGTTTCCCTCTTTATCCAGCTCGACTTTACCCGGCGATTTAACCGCTTCAGGTTCCGGAACGATTTTGAATTTCTTATGTTCTCTTGTTTCAGAAATCTCTTCCAACACGTTTTGCATAGGCGGTAATTTTCGTTGATTCAGCTCATACCAAGCGTTCTCATACTTAAAATAAACCGTTCCCTCTTCCAGCCATATCGGAATTCCTCGCTTCTCAGTATAATCCCTGTTATAGAAATAGAAAGTGTAATCTGGCTGGGAATTTATTGTACTTTCGTTTGATGTTTTCTTAGAAGTATTAATGGCATCCTTTATTTCGCTTTGATAGTAATATAATAAAATCGGATCATCCCGATCACCATTGCCGCGCTCAGCTTCCAGCCTGAATTCATCACTCTTAACAAAATGATTGGTCAGAAAATCAGTCCGTTCCACAGAACCACCATTGATCAGTGCACTGGGATAGAAAAAGACATAAGGTGCGGTGAAGATCGCCAGCGCCAGCGCCAGCCGCTTCTTGCTCCGCTGCTCCAGATCCATTCCTTGAAATACCAGCTTTAAATTACCGAAGTAGATCAGAATTCCCGTTACCGCTGTTGCAAATGAGACAAACAGAATGGAGTACCAATTGTCGAAAGGGTTCCAGGAAACAGCATTCAGATATTCATACCATACCCCTGAGCCAGTTGTTGAGAGAAATAGGATTCCCGCGCCCACAAAATCCGCTCCGAAACCGATCATCCAGACCTTTAGAATAGATTTTTTATAAACCTCTTTTATCCTTGTCAATTTCAGCAGCCTGGCACTGATCAGAAGCACCAGACTATCGATGACAAAGTTGGCAGGGAGGATGACCACCCATGCGATAGGAAAAATGATCAGAAACCAGATCGGAAACATGACATTATAGAGTTTGATATCTTTCTTCATATTAATCTCCTTTACCCCTGAATTTTCTAATGGTTTGTCTTGTGACTGCGGTTATAAGCCAGTTGGATTTGCCTTGTGTCTGTTGTTATAGGCCAGCTGGGTTTTTTTATGACTGTTATTATAGGCCAGCTGAACATTCCTCTGAAAGAGATGATAAGGCAAATCAACTCCAGTCAAGAGAGGAAGAATCTCCGCCCGGTATTCCGCTTCGCTCATATGCATCAGTCGATCAAACCGGAAGAGCTCTGTAAGTTCCTTCTGTCGTTCAGCCGGCAGGAAATTACCCTTTTCAAGAGGCTGTACCAAATGGTTTTTGTTCCATGGGCAAGCTTCCTGGCAGATATCGCATTCAAAGAAATAATTATCTTTCATTTCATCGATGGAATCGGGCCAAAGTTCTTCCTCAAGAAGATTAGATAAGCAGCTTGATCGGTCCAGCCGGCTGCCGCATACAGCCTTGGAAGGACAGCTGTCAACGCAGGAGTTACAGCTTCCGCATCGGTTTTCCTGGATTGGATAGACTTGGGAAAGTTCTGCATTGGTTATGATTCCACCAAGCGCCTGAAAGCTGCCGTACTTTTTGTTAATCAATAGCGTATTTTTACCGAGCCATCCCAAACCAGCCTTTACCGCAGCGGGCTTTAACGGGATACAATCGCTCTCCAGAAGCCCATCATAAATCTCTGCTGCAAAGCCCTGAGAGATCAGATACTCCTTTAAGGGTTTTAAAGGCTCTACTACATTGAAATAAAACCCGGACAATGTGAGCCTGCTCATCTTTCCGTGAAGATTCAAATCCAGTTCCGGGAGCCGGAAACCTCCAATATATACGCTTGTAACAATCAGACTCTTGGCTTCATGCATCAAGTCTCTCGGCTGCCTGCCTGCATAGAGTGCTCCCGGTTCCAGGGCTTCTGCATCAATAAACCGAATTTCATTGATTCCATTTCTATCGGCAATCTCCGCAAGCCTCTCTTTTATTCCTTGGTTTGTATTTACTTCTTCCACCGCAATTCCCTCCAACAGAAAGAATGTTACGGTCTCCCATGCTGGCACGGTATCCCCGCTTGACAGAGACCACAACCCAGAATATAATTTCCGCGTTCAATATCATCAGGCCAGTATTTGGCAGCAAACACCTCTTCATAAGCATCGCAAAGGTCCTTGTCATGCCCTTCCTTTGAGATGGCATTGACAGGACAGCGTCGTATACAAGCGCCGCAGCTGCCATCCCTGAAAAACAGGCACCATTCATGATGGCTCTGATATGACCGTTCCGTAGGAATTAATTCCGCTTCAACAATCAAGCTTGTAAAACGAACTGCTTTGCCTTTTTCCGTAATCAACCCTTCCGACAAACCAAAAGTTCCCAAACCGGCAAGATAAGCAATATGCCTATGGGACCATTTGGAGGCTATTCCAAGTTGGCTTGTTTTAACCGTAGAAAATTCCGGAAGCAAATCGATGGAGACGCTTCGGATGCCCATATCCGCAAGTCTATTGGTCAGTTTCCCGCTGAATTCCTTCATTAACGGCTCCCACTCTCCTCTTGAAACAATCCATTCCCGTGCAGGTGCCAAAGTTTCTTTAGCCTGAGCTGCTTTTGTTTCCATGGTCTGAGGAAATGCCATAGAAACTACGCTCAAGCGATGATCTTGTATCGATTCCTGATATTTCAGTTGAAACGCTTCCTTCGGACTCCAGTGAAATGATCCGATATGATCCTTGAGAAAAGTAAAGTAAGGATCATCCCCTCTGGCAAAGCCAATTATGGGTTGATCCCACATGGGATTTTCAGATTTTTTCAGCGTAGAAAAATGATTCTTCTCAAGGCCGTCGTAAATTTCCCGAATGGTGTTTTTCATTTTGTAGTTGTCCATAAATAAGCTCCCTTCGATGGTTCTCTCTGATTATTATAGATGATTCAATCCCAAATGAAAAGAGGCTCCCATTCATTCTGTAAAAGAAGCCTCTTCTCTGCACGGTAACTTTCATACTTTTTAAGAAGGAAGCACCCTGCCACTACCATATGTATTTTCTGATTGTAATGAGCTTATCTTCAAGGTCTTTTTTGGGCTTAATCATATTACCGGCATACTGTTCCATGACCTCTTGCTCTTGGATATCGAACCATTCCGAATCGTCATAGTCATCATCATTGTCAGAAGCAGAAGTATTGGTATGCTCCTCTGCAAAAGGCTGGATCTCCACTTTCCGATCACTCCATCCATCCTCGCCAGAATCCTTCCAGTCGTCATCCTGGTCACTCCAAGCATCATCCTGGTCGTTCCAATCATCCTCTTCTCCATCGTTCCACCCGTCTTCAGAATTGTTCCATCCATTCTTGAGCGAATCTTTTCGGGCTTCATTGACGAACGCCGAATTCTTGCCCTCTGTTGCTCCTAATCTGACATCATACCCAGTAACTTTCGTATCAACAGGGCGAATCGGTGCCGCAATGTAAGAATTTTGAATGCTGTCGGTTTGACTCGCATGAATGAATTCTTTGAGTCTGATCTCAAAGACATATTTTGCATTGGGATCCAGATTTTCAAGAGTAAATGTTCCTTCTTCATCCGTTTGAACGCGGATCTCCTCATCAAATGGTTGCTGCCTCAATGGACCTGCAGCTCCGTCCTGTGCATCAGATGTTCTTGGCTCTGATTCAGTTGTTATTTTTCGAACGCTGATTTCGGCGGCTTTCACCGCCTCACCTTTATGATTTATTATTGTACCCTGCATGCCATCCCTCCTCTACTTCCCTGCCAGGAATGATTCAACTATATTTATATGCGAGCTGGTCAGGAAACGTGAATATGAGACTTTAATTGCTGCTCTGTTTTTTTGTTCCGTAACAAAAGTATCAGAAAGTTTGTGAATAACAGAGCAGTGAGTATCATCATTAGCACAGCAATTTGCTGAAGTTGCTGTGCATGGCAACCTACTGCGGATGTATCGATGATTCTGCCCAGCACTTCTGTCTCATTCCATTTTGCAATGAACTCGATTGTTTCTAGAAATTGAAACAATACCAGCAAAGCAGACGCCGCCAGTAGAAAAGACTTTACTGAAAGCCTGATCAGAAGTCGTCTCTGCATACGCACCAGTTCCCTTATATACTGGTGCCCATAGAGCGTTTTTAACGCTCCCAGATCAGACATCCATCCTCTTCTGATCCGTTTCAGCAGGAACGCAGAAATTCCTGCACAGCCGATACGCAATGCCGTTATTGAAAGATCGCCCATCAATTCCATGATTCTCCGAAATGAAAAGAAAGTATAGCCTTCTACCGGTTCTGTCAATGATTTATATAAATGTTTTGCCTGGATTTCATCCCCGTTCTGTTCCGTTTTTATGAGAAAGGAACATGGATCTTTTTCATCCGCCAAGGTTACGGGAATGTAGATCCTGTTCGTTTTTTCCATACTTCTGTTTCCCCCTGAATCCTCAATCACCCCAAGAACCGTAAAACGCTCCCCTTTCAACGTGAGTTCATTGCCGCAGATATCCGTACTTCCGAACAAATCAACTGCTGCTGCGCGATTTAAGACCGCGAAACGCCGTTTTTCTTTCTGGTCCTTCTCCGTGAAGAAAGAACCGCTGACCATCCGATAACCCGTAAGGTATGGATAGGAACCATTTGTTGCTTTTAGAGCCACGGCGAAACCGGAGTTCAAGGCATTGACAGGAGCTTCCGATTCGATTTCATAGGAAATTAGGAACGGTTCTCCGTTTAATTTTTCCAGTTGATCCCCGCTGATCCTTGCAGAATTTACGGCAACGGGCGCGATAAGAATCAAACGATCCCAGCTCTCTTCTCTAACGAAGCCCGGCAGAGTAAGCAATACGATGATCAGGCCTACAGCAGACAGCCATAAAATCCGTTCTCCATCAATCTTTAAAGAAATCACCTTCATTTTCCAAAACCACCGTATCCCCTTCCGTTAACTCCTTGTCACATTGAACAACAACGGGTTCAAAAAAGGTGATTCCCTTTGTGACTACGGTATACTCTGCATCATTATCACCGATATAAACCCTGAGCTTTGCAACATAGAATTCCTTGCCAAGCAACCCCTTTCTCTGTTTGATCTGATAAAGAAAGTACCCGTTGTTATCCCGGTTGAGGGCTCCGTTTGGAACTAAAATCCGCGCCTCTGCACTCTCTTTTTCGAATACCACATCAAAGGAGTCGCCATCCTTGATTATATCACTTCCAAGAGACGCTCCCGTATTAAGCTCCTCTTCAAAAACCAGTCCGTCATTAACCCCTGAGCTTTCATCAACCTCTGAGCTGTCATCAACCCCTGACTTCTGCTCCTCCTCAGGAATTTGTATACGGACTTTCTTTTTATCCGCTTCCGTGGAGACATTCAGTACAGTACCGATAAACTCCAACGATGAGTTCCCTACTTTGCAGCTGTCGCCCTTTTGAATAAAATCATTCTCCAGAGGAATGGAGCATTCGATACCAAAGGCCAAGGAAGTACCGTAGTTTCCCACCTTTTCTCCCTGGTTCACTCGTTGTCCCTTCTGCACGAGCAAATCGGTCACTATGCAGTCTTCCGGCGCAGATACAGTCAGCTCGGCTTCATTCTTCACATCCGCCAGGTCCTGGAGAAGCTTATCTCGCTTTGCGTAGAGGTTCTTTCTGTTTCTATCCTCCTTCTCGTATTCACTTTCTGATATTGCCCCTGCTTCGTGTAACGTTTTCAGCTTTCCGCAAGCTTCCTCAGCAGCCGCGAGTTCAGAATCCACCTGTTGTATTTCATACTCTTTTTCTCGCGCCGCAGCCACTTCCGTATCGGAAAAAGACAGCCGCATAAGAGGCTGGCCTTTGACAACAGATTGTCCTTCCTCAACCAGAAGTTCTTCAACGAAACCTGCTGCGCCTGCATACAGTTCTCCTTTGGCATTCCAGCCTGCTGTTCCTTTCACATTTTCAACCTTATGTAGTCGCCCTTTGACCGGAGAATCAGCACTGACCGTAGGAAGGCTGTACTGGTAAATGGTCTTTGACAGGAAAGTAAAAACAAGGAGCAGTGCCATAAGAAATGCACCAATGGTCTTTATATTTATTCTCTGTTTCAATCCGAATCTGTATCCTTTCTTCATTCAATGATCTCATAAGAGCTGATTGCCCGTTTCTTTTCCGGAAAACATACCAGGTCATAGTGTCAACCCGGCTATTTGCCTGAAGACAACTCAATCCCCCGTTCTAAGTCCTTCTGTCCCAAAGCAAGAAACCAAAGCGGCACAAGCATATACACCGTTGATGCTGCAAAAATCAGGCCGACATTCTCTGAAGGGAGATAGGACAGGAACACGGAAAGCGGCTGTTTGTAATATTCTTTGAGAAAGACAATCACCTGCTCCACCACATTCCAGTATTCGATAAATACCAGCATTACTAAAGCTGCCATGCCGGACTTCATCTGCGGAAGTACGATGGACCAAAACACGCGCAGCGGTCCCGCACCGTCAATTTCGGCTGCTTCCAGACAATCCTTTGGAAGCCGTTTCAAGCTCTGTCGCAAAAGAAAGGTGCCAAAAGGAGAAAAAATACCCGGCAGAATGATGGCAAGATAGCTTCCGTTCAATCTCAGCTGTTCGGCTATGATATAGTTTGGTACAAGGACAGCCTGCAGCGGCATCAGCATGATGATAATATAGATCAGGAAGACTTTTTCCTTATGCCTCCATTTCCAGACAGTGAAGCCATAGGCAGCTGCCACGGAAACCAGTAGATTGCCGAGAACAACAGGAACCGTTATCTTGATCGAGTTGAGAAGAAGCATCAGAAATACAGGTTGAATCACCAGCACGTTTTGATACTGTTCCAGTGTAACTCTGCTTGGAATCAAAGGAATCTGGATGTATTTCTCACGAGTACCATTTATGATGTCAAATACGGACAGCTGTGTTGTATAATGAGCGACGATATCATTCACCGGCATGAGAGAACCGACAACCGTTATAAGAAGCGGCACTGCGGACAGTACCCCCAGGACAGTCAAAATAATTGTTGCGCACAGATCAGTACGCTTCTGTTTTCTCATTGCTCAAATCCCCTTTCCAGGCGCAGCAGAAGCAGTACCACCATGGCGATCATCAGAACAAGAATACAAGTGGCAGCTGACAGTTTTTGATAGTTCAGCGTATAGAACATATTGTTCATAAAATGCTGCAGCATGTAGATACTTTCATGAGGATAACTGCCTGTGATCAGGTAAATCTCTTTAAAAACCTTAAAGGAGTTGATGACGGACATGATGGCAGCGAGGACCATTGTGGGGGCCAATCCGGGCAGCGTGATCTGTAAAAAGGTGGAAACCACCCCGGAACCGTCCACAGAAGCCGCCTCATACTGCTCCCTTGGGATATTGTGAAGTCCCGCAAGGAATAAAACCATATTATATCCGAGATTCTTCCAGAGAAAGATCAGCAGGATCACATACCTTACGGCAGAAGTGTCAAGCCACCTGATCTTGTCGAAACCCACAGTAACCAGCATTCCGTTGAGGTAACCGTCATCGAGAAATAAAGCCTGCCAGAAAAAAATCGTTGAACCGGAAGGGATCACCAGCGGGATCAGGAAAAGAAGAACAAACAGTTCCTTTTGCCTTCCGCTTCTTCGGATCAGGATTGCAACAATCAGTGACAGAAACATGCCAAGAGGTACGCTCATTCCAATGAATGCAAGGGTATTTTTCAGACCCAATAAATACGCTTTATTATGCAGAAGTTCCGTAAAGTTATCAATGCCTGCAAAATTCCCGCGAACTGGGCTGTCAGTAAATGCAAACCATAAAGAGACCATAAAAGGCCATAAATAGAACAGCAACACCCCTCCGAAACTTGCCAGCAGAAACAATATTCCAGAATCATATTTTTTACGCTTGGTCTCATTCATGTGACTACTCATTCAGATAAAGTTCTATCTTTTTCTGAAGCGCTTCTGCCACCTCTCCGGAAGAACTGCTCCCATTAAAAAACCGATCAGTTTCCTGCCGAATCATCTCTTTGATGGTATCATCCTGAATCGGCCAATAATTTAATGTGTCAGAAAGCGACTCTACGGTATCGTCATACCGATTTATCAGGTTTTTCTGCTCCGTCGTCAATTTGTCAGCCTCAGAGGGTGCTTCATCGCCATAATTGTTGGCAATCATCTTTGAGGCAAGTTCTTCACGGGCAGCATTGTTAACAGGAAGCCCGATGAACATCGTCTGTGGATCGCTCTGAATCTCTTCGCTTAGAAGATATTTGAGGAATGCCCAGGCAAGGGCTTTGTTGGACGAATTGGAATTGATCCCCAAGGCATTAAAATACTCGAAGGCCTTATTCCCGTTATTTCCCGAAAGCAGCCCAAGAACCCTATCATTTCTTTCATCCCCGGAGCTGATTCCACCGCCAAAACCAAAAGACTTAAAACCGTCTGCCACGCGCTCTGCTCTCAGGACTTCCTCTTTGAGGGAATAGTTCGACTTTGATTTGAAGAAGAATTTTTCGCTCCGCATTTTCTCAAGGGCACTCATATCAAACGAAACCCCCGAATCATCTGATCCAAGCTGATCCGCTGAAGTGACCGGACGAAGATATCCATCCGCTCCGTATTGTTTTACTGATTCCAGCAAAGAAGCAAACCTGCCATCATTGAGACTGACCTTGCGGTTTTCAAAATCAATATATTCGTTATAATCACAACGCATCAACTCTTCCAGCATGATCTGGTCAGCGGGCATGCCAAGCATTCTTACCGGTTCTGATGAATCGGAATTCTCTTGCAGAAAAGAATCTTTCTCAATTTGGAACAACGCATTGTAAGAGATTCTATCTGCTATGGCTTTTAATCTGCTTTCATCATCTCCGCGAAGAAGAGAGCTGTCATACCCAATATAATCAAAACGATAATCAAGTGGCATTAAATACTGACCGCCTTTATACTTCATCGCTTCGATGATATTGCTCCGATAATCCTCTACTGCGAAATCTTTGTCCGCATCCATGTAGTTCTGTAGATTTTCCAGAAGTCCGCCATCTGCATACTTGTAGAAAGGCAGGATATCCATTGCAAGAAGATCCGGACCACCTCCGCCCATCAATTCTGTGTTGATCTTACCAATGTAATCCGCTCTTTCCTGAGAATCCTCCTCTTTTGATACAGTTACAACTGCGATCTTCGAATCCTCAGAGGTCTTAATTTCCGGCATTTCCGCAAAAGTTTCCACGTTGATCTTCGTGCCGGGATGCTTTTCTTCAAATGATTTCGCTGCTTTCTCAAAAAATTCCTTATGTGACATCGGATCATAGCAGGAAACTGTAATTTCTCCAGACAGCTCTTCCTCCAGCAGCTGTTCAACTGAAGCTTCTTTGGACTGACCACATCCGGCAAGAGAAAATATCAGCACGAAGATACACCCCAGCGCAATTCTTTTTTTCATAACAAACCTCCATTGAAAAATGTTTACAATGGAGATTATACGCTATGATTCTGTATCCTTTCTGAACCCTATCTGTAGTTTAGCTGTAGTTCCTTATCAAAACCGCCGCAAATTGACGGTTCCGTTCTGCTATCACGACACAGTTCCATTCTAAAAACCACATCCGTCCCTTCATTCTGAAGTTCAAAGGGAACTTCCAGTGTATCAAGGATTTTCTTTACAATTGTGAGTCCCAAACCGCTGCGCCCTTCCCCCCTGCTTCTGGCTTTATCAGCACGGAAGAACGGATCAAACAGTCTCGCCTTGATTTCATCATCAATGGAGGCATTGGTATTCCTGACAATAAGACGGCAGTTCCCTGAAGCGGTTTCTGCAGAAGTTTCCCAGCTGATAAAGATCTGTTCCTCCTCAGGGGAATTCTGAATTGCATTCATCATTACATTAGAGATCACATTGGAAAACATAACTCTGTCTGTGAAGCAGGTGGCAGAAGCAGGAACATCTACTGTAATGCTCTGCCCCTTTTTTTCTGCCAGGGGCTCATATTCCGGAAGCAAGCTGCTGATCACGTGCAAAATGGGCACTTCCTCTCTAAGGGGAATCAGACTTTGATCGGACAGGGTTACGATCTTGAGGATTGCAGTGATAATTCTGTTCTGCGTGTTCATCATGTTAAGACATTCGCGTAAATACTTAGGGTGGTTCTTATAATCTCCTATCCCCGCAAGCATCCCTTCCATCAATGCGGAAGCGGCTGCGATGGGAGTCTTCAGCTCATGGGAAGCGGCAGAGAAAAAGTATCTCTGATTCTCCTCCATCTCCTTCTCACGCCTGATCTCATTCTCCAATTCCGATATTGTCAGTTTCAGTTTCTCATACATACGATGAACATCCTTTGCAAGCTGCCCAACTTCATCGTTTCTGTGATCCGGGTGAGAAACAGTCTCCAGATTGGCCATTCTCTTTGCATCTTCTGCCAAGCGTTTAATGGGGCGGGTAATGCCTCTGGCCAGAAAGACAGCTCCCATAACGCTGAAACAGAGGAGCAGTACTGTGACCATGAGAACCTTCCCTGCGAAGGTTTTTTGAAGGTCTGCACGTTCTGTGTTGTCAGACATGCGCAGCAGAAGATCGTTGTCAAGATTCATAACCACACTGCCGCTATAAGCAGAAGCGGCTGGTCCTGATTCTAAAATTGAGGTGGCTGATTCCGTTTTTTGATTGTTAATAATGCCGTCCACCGATTTAATCAGGGTTGTTATAACAGTTCCGTTATCAGAGACCAGCCCACGGTCATCCTTTTTTATATCGATTCTTGTGTTGCTGTCAGCGCTTTCGCTGATGGTGCCCTCAGAAGAGTCCATCGCGGTTCCGATCAGTACAGAGGGATTCGCTCTAAGAGTTTCTTTGTGTGTCGTTGTATAGACTACATTGCCTTCCTTTGTCTCGATGCGAAACGAGTACGACTGATTTTTATCGTGGAAAGAATCAGCAATTTTTACAATCTTTTCGATATTTCCTTCCTCGAGAACACTGGTCTTCAGTGGTTCAAACACTGCAGTATACTGACGAATCTGAAGATAATTGTAGTAATCAATAAACTGCTGTGCAAAGACAACTGCCGCGACCAGGATCGTTATGACAAGAAAAATAAGTGTATATAAAAATACTTTCCCAAAGATTCCGATTCGAAACATGGTCACTGCTCTCCTTTCAAACGGTAGCCTACACCCCTGACGGTCTTGATAATGTTTTCCGGCAGCTTGCCCCGAAGGTTCTTGATATGAGTATGTACGGTCCGTTCATCACCGCCGTAATCATAACCCCATATCTTTATCAGAAGAGATTCATGAGAAATGACTCTTCCGTTGCTCCGGGCAAGCATATTCAGAATTTCAAACTCCTTCAGCGTAAGGGGCACTTCTGCTCCACCGTAATACGCTTTGAGTTCGTCTACATTTAAAACCAATTCCCCCATGCAGATTTCCTTTTGGAGCAAGCCACATCTTCGCAAGAGGGCCTCCACCCTCTTAAGCATAATATTCATAGAAAACGGCTTGACAACATAATCATCGGCTTCATTCTGAAAAGCTGTAAGCTGACTTCGTTCGTCAGACATTGCCGTCATCATCATCACCGGCGAATTGCTGATCCTTCTGTATTCTTTCAGAATCTTCTGGCCATTTATTCCGGGAAGCAAGATATCAAGAATCAACAGATGATAGTTCTTGCTGAAAATCATATCAAGTGCTGTATCTCCATCCCTGGCGGTATCCACAAAATAGCCTTCATTCAGTAAAAAAGATTTCAGTGTTCCGCAAATATGCTCATCATCTTCAACGACTAAAATTTGTATATCCATTATAATCACCCCAGTACATGGTATCACAGGAATCTGTAGATTTGCTGAATTCATATTTTTTACTATAAAAAAATACTGCCGCAATACAGCCAAGTGGCAGCATGCAGCAGATTGTAAATTGTAAAAATAAATGATTGCTTAAGCTCCATAGTAAATATCTGAAAATTCAATTGTGGTTGCATTAATCAGTTGTTCACTTGGTTTTTCCATTACGTAGGTCTGCGGTGCCAGTGTTCTGATATTTGTGATCGGAAACATCAGGGAAAAAGTACTGCCAACACCCACCATACTGTCAAGGTTGATTTCTCCCTCCATCAAAGCAACGAGCATCTTTACCAGATAGAGCCCGATACCAGTACTCTCTGTATATTTCCCGAGCAGCCTCTCTCCTCTTCCAAACCGCTCAAAGATCAGATCCTTCTTATCGCTGGGGATACCGATTCCACTGTCTTTCACCTGTATGCAGATATTTTCGTTCCCTTTTAAATCAACCAGAAAAACCCTGACATCGATGGTTTTTCCCTCCGGCGTATATTTAACCGCATTGGACAAGAGGTTCAAAAGGATCCGTTCATAGAGTTCAATATCCATCTCCATTACAGCTTGATCGATTAGAGAAGAGAAGGTTAAGCGAATTCGTTTTCTCTCTGCAAAAACGCTGATGGACTCTGTAATCATTCTTGTTAATTGGACTAAATCTACATTGGTTTTATTCAAACGAAAGTATCCCGAATTAACTCTCGTATTATCCAGTATATTATTGACAAGCTTTAATTGCTGATATGCATTTTGTCTGATTTTGTTGATGTATTTCGTCACCTTGTCCGTAAGGTCATTCTTGCACATGATTTCCAATGCCTGAATGGAAGAGGTGATGACTGACAGCGGCGTCTTAAGCTCATGTGACATTAAAAGAAGAAACTCATCTTTCATTTCAATCATCTTGGCTAACTGATCATTTTTTTCTTCGACTTCCATCCGTTTCATTACATGATCCGTAACCTCGTCCATCATGCAAAGAATGTAACGAACAACCCCGTCATCAAAGACAGGAGTAAAAATGCAATTCCAATAATGGTCTCCGAACGGAGTCGTTGTTTTAATTTCTTCCCACCTCTGGATTGATCCCGTCGCAATCATGTCTTGCCATTGACGCTCCACACTGCTTCCTGAATAATTGGGAACAACCTCTTTCATACAAAGGCCCATGACCTCCGTTTGATCATACTTTTCTTCTATAAAAGTGAGAAATTTTTTGCTTGCCTTTAATAAACGAAAATCCGGACAGCTGTAAAGTCCTATGCAGATATCATCTTCTTCCATGAGTTTATCCACAAAAGATTTGTCTGAATCAAGCAGATAATTCAGCTTTCTTCTGATTGTATATATTTTTTGCCCGGAATCCAGTAAATAATAAAAAATAGTGACCTCAATGGCCTCGTTAGACTTGGTTAATAGAAACGCATTCATGGAGCCAGCTTGCTCCAGTGCGGAAAGATCAAAGCCGCTACCCAGCAGTTCTTTAAGAACAACCGATATGCCTCTTTGATTTACATCAGATTTCGTATATCCTGTCATTTCAGTAAAAGCTTCGCCAAAATCATGAATCAAACCATCGTTCACCAATAAATATGCGCCGCTTTGTATTCCGGAAGAACGAATACCATTAACCATCAGAATTAATTACCTCCAAAATAAATTGATCGTCGAATGCAACCGATGTCTGTATGCCTTTTTCGACAAAAAAAGGTAATACTTCTTCAAGTATCACCTCGTTGACTTATTCAAGTGATAAACTACAGATCGTTTCAAGCAACAAGTTATATTATTGGAAGAAAATACAATTGTAATACTTTGAATATATTGGGCTTAGGTTAGTGATCGGAGCACACGATAGACAAAGATATCAACTAAATCCGGGTCAAACTGTGTTCCTCTGTTTGTCAGGAGCTCATCTACAGCCTGCTCCTGACTCAAGGTTTCTCTGTATGACCTTAGATTTGTCATCGCATCGTAGGAATCTGCAACAGAAATTATCCTGGATATGAGGGGTATCTCGTCCGCCTTCAATCCTCTGGGATATCCCATCCCGTCATATCGCTCATGATGATGCAGAACATACTTAGCAATCTCAGTCATTTCATATGATGTACATAAAATCCGATACCCTATCTCCGGATGCCTCATAATCTCATTCCACTCGGCTGTAGTCAGCGGATCCGTTTTTTCAAGGATCTGTTCTCGAATTGCGATTTTTCCTATATCATGAAAAAGTCCACTCACTTCAAGCTTATTGAGCTCAATCTCAGGCATTCCCATGGCGTTTCCCATCAGTTTGCATAGCTCACTGACGCGGTTTGCATGGTGTAAATCCTTTGTTCTTCTGCCTACATGAGTATATAAAGTTTTATCAATGAAATCCACGATCCCATTGGGACCGTCAATCACTTTATAATCATACATATAGTTTCACGCCTTCTCTTTAACAATTCTCTTGTTTTTTAATACCCCTAGCAATAACATAATGGAAACCGTCAGCGCCGCCATCACTAAGCATAAAGCTATCTGTTCCAGACCGAACGATAAAAAAGCGATAACAAAGCCAGATAGCAAAGCGAACATGATGCGAGTTTTGCGCTTATAGACTTTCCTTTCAAGCTGATCAAGAGGTTTATGTGAGTCCTCAACAGGTGCAAGACTGACAACGACCACCAGCGCTATCACAAATACAATTAATATAGAAGCGATACTCCACGGCAGTAGTTTCATACCAAAGAGCACGAACAGCGTCAGCGGTACTGAAAAGAGATAGCACGTAAGCGGGCTGTTAGTGTGGTATCCCCCCGCGTATGATCGAATAGGATAGTATACGATCAAAAAAACCACACTTTGCCACAACATCCCTACTGCAAGTCCAAGGACTGCCGTTGTTAGAATGTTTAAAATTAGAAAAATCCCCTGTCTAATCCCAAACTCATAAAGTTCTTTGTCTTCCTGCGGTACTGCACCCTGATTGATCAGTGATTCTGTAATTTTTTCAGAGACGCTGATTTTCATTAGAATTTCCGCAGTTTTTCCGCTCCCTTCGGCAGTTCGGGCTGATGTGCTACAGCTACACAAGTAATACTTGCATTCGTAGCGGTAATCAACAGAGCAAGAGCCGCAATCATCCCTGAAAATTTAAACATTAAATTCTTCATAGCGTTTCCTCCTTTCAAACAAACATCGCTTTATCGTTTACGATATAAATGTACCACAAAAAAAGGATTGTGCCGTGTCATGTCGAAATTGATATGGCTTGATGTAGAAAACTAAGATTTTTTTTCAGATTTTAATCAACATACAGCAAAAGGGATACTGAAAAGATATTATCAGCATAATGGATATCCATGGTCCCGTCATATTTTTGGATCGCATTTTTGATGCTGTCAAGGCCGATACCATGATTTTCTTTATCGGCTTTTGTCGTCAGCAGCCTATCCTTTGACCCTTTGATTTCTCCACGATAGGGATTCTCAACCTGGATCAGCAGACGACCTTTGTCAAGTCTTATTTTCACATTAATATAGCTGTTTCCGGCCACTTTCGCGGCAGCCTCGATGGCATTGTCCAGCAGATTCCCAAGGATAATGGTCAGGTCAAACGTTGGTATTCCAATCATATCGTCAGGAATTCTCAATTCAAGAGCGGTTCTGATTCCTCTCTGCTCTGCCTCCTGAAATTTAAAATTAATGATGCTGTCAATTACCGTATTGCCGGAAGCAGCAAGATTGTGCTTGGTACCGAGATCTTCCATAATGTTTGCGATATACTCCAGAACAGAATCCTTCTTTCCTTCCTCCGTCAGGGCTCGAATTGAGTACATATGATTTTTGAGATCATGCCGAATGGTGCTCGTGGTTTGCACAGAAGTCTTGATGAGCTCGAATTGTTTCTCATAATATTTGTTTTGTTCCAAAACCAACATACTATGCATTTTTTCCGACATTGCTGCGGTAATGGCATCATAGAGGTAGAATGCTGCAAAATTGATCAGAAACAACAGTACAACGCCTGCAAAAATATGAGCAATTGGAAGACCTTTCGCATAGAAAAGCAGCAGATGCAGATATAGTGATGCCATCGGTATCAATAAGATGCAAAGCCAGTTTGAGGTTGGTACCGATTCACCCTTCCTGATATTTTTAAAATTATTCAAGATGAGAGCCGCAACAAATGCGAAGATACGGCAAATAATAAGTCCGTAGCTTGATGCAAAATCATTTTCGACAAAGAGTGAAAAATTAAAACTCTGAAATGGTAATACTCCGATAAATTCTGTTAGCAATAATATTAAAAATGTCAGCATCGCAGATAGTATACGGTGAAGTAAATGATCGTAATCAGTATACCATATACCACATAGGTAAGCCTTTCCAGGCTCACGTTTGTCCGGTTCACATCGAAGAAAACTTTCATTAGTTTATAAATCGTATACACATAAAAAACATTAGTAATTATATAGACCCACTGGTACAAGCTGAATTGCATTACAGTACGCCCTCCTTTTCAAATTTCAACTGCAGTTCTCTAATCATTTTTCTTCTTGCCTGACTGATAGGCAGTACCTCCATATTTGACATAGTAACTTCAGAGTATTGAAATTTCTTTACATACAAGTAATT
>JARBUO010000012.1 GCA_029239605.1 Bacillota bacterium
TCATAGTATCAAAGATGCTTGTTTCTGTCAACTAATTTTTACGACTTTTTTCATCTTTTTTTACTTTGCCGCCAGGGCCTTAGGATTCTCCGAAACGCCCGACAGTAAATGTAATCTTAACAAATGAAGATGCAACTGTCAACCCCTTTTTATGACTTTTTTTGAGGTTTTACAATTTTCTTTTCAACTCCGCCATTTTCCAATCTGAACAGCGTTCATACCTATTATATATCTATTTTCAATTCTTATACATCAGGAAATTGAACTTTATATTTTCAGCAAAATGAAGACCCCCTGCCCGGTTCGGGCAGGGGGTGCTTTTATAACAAAACTTCTATTCTTCGATTTACTGGTGATCCGCCAGTCTCTTATAGCTCTCATAACGATCTTTTGCATTTTCTTCAGACATTTCAAAGAGCTTTTCTGCAACTTCAGGGAATTCCTGTGCCAGTGAAGAGTATCTGACCTGACCAAGGATGAAGTCTCTGAAGCTTGTCGTCGGAGCTTTGGAATCCAGCGTAAACGGATTCTTACCTTCCTTCTTGAGCTCCGGATTAAATCTGTACAGGTGCCAGTAACCAGCATCAACGGCATCCTTGATATTCTCCTGAGCTTTGCCCATGCCCTTCTTGATTCCGTGGTTGATACAAGGAGCATAAGCAATGATAATGGAGGGTCCGTCATACTTTTCTGCTTCGATGACTGCCTTCATAAACTGATTCTTGTCAGCGCCCATTCCTACCTGAGCTACATATACGTAGCCATAGGACATGGCCATCATTCCCAGATCCTTCTTCTTAATTCTCTTTCCGGATGCGGCAAACTTAGCGATTGCTGCAACTGGAGTGGACTTGGAAGACTGTCCGCCGGTGTTGGAGTATACTTCTGTATCAAATACGAGGATGTTCACATTTTCGCCGGAAGCAAGGACGTGATCCAGTCCGCCGTAGCCGATGTCATAAGCCCAGCCGTCGCCGCCCAGTGCCCAAACGGATTTTTTGACCAGGAAGTCTTTTCTGTCTGCAATGTCTTTTACCAGATCAGCAACTTCTTTGTCATCTGTCTTAAGGCTGTCGATTACTTCCATCAGCTTGTCGCTGGCAACTCTGGATTCATTGCCGTCATCTTTTGACGCCAGCCATCCTTCAAGCGCAGCTTTCAGATCTGCAGGAATATTGAGAGCCAGAAGTGCATTGGCGCAGTCTTCAATCTTTTCTCTCATCTGTTTTGTAGCGATGAACATACCGAAGCCGTATTCTGCGTTGTCCTCAAACAGGGAGTTTGCCCATGAAGGTCCTCTGCCGTTTTCGTCTGCACAGTATGGAGTGGATGGTGCGGATGCTCCCCAGATAGAGGAACAGCCTGTCGCATTAGCGATCATCATTCTGTCGCCGTAAAGCTGTGTGATGAGCTTGATATATGGTGTTTCTCCGCAGCCTGCGCAGGCTCCTGAGAATTCAATATATGGTTTTGCAAACTGGCTGCCCTTTACACTTTCCTTGGAAAGAAGCTTATCTCTTACAGGAAGTTTTGTAAAGTAGTTCCACTTATCTGTTTCCGCATCAGCAACTTCTGCAAACGGCAGCATCACTAGAGCTTTCTGCTTCGCTGGGCAGATATCTGCACAGTTTCCGCAGCCCATACAATCCAGCGGTGAAAGTTGTATTCTGTATTCAAGCCCTTCCAGACCTTTGCCGATGGCTTTCAGCGTTTCAAATCCTTCGGGAGCATTTGCCTTTTCCTCTTCATTTACAAGAACCGGACGAATGGAAGCATGCGGACATACGAAGGAGCACTGATTACACTGGATACAGTTTTCGTGTTTCCAAAGCGGCAGCTGTACTGCAACGCCTCTCTTTTCATATGCGGAGGTTCCTGCCGGGAAGGTTCCGTCTTCTATTCCGGAAAATGCGCTTACAGGCAGATCATCGCCTTCCTGTCTCGTCATCGGAATGAGTACTTCTTCAATAAATTCAGGAACTTCAAGCTTCGTGTTCGAATCATCCTTAGCATCAGCCCAATCAGCAGGCACTTCAACCTTCTTGATATCGGTGATACCTCTGTCAACAGCTGCGTTGTTCATGCTGACGATCTTTTCGCCCTTCTTACCATAGGAATGTTCAACAGCTTCCTTCAGGTATTTCACTGCATCTTCAACGGGAATTACGTTTGCCAGTTTAAAGAAGGCAGACTGCATTACCATGTTGATTCTGTTGCCAAGTCCAATTTCACTTGCAATCTCAGTAGCGTCGATGGTATAGAAATTAATATTATTCTGAGCAATATATTTCTTCATAGCAGCAGGCAGATGCTGTGTTAGTTCTGCATCGCTCCAGTTGCAGTTGAGAACGAAGGTTCCGCCTTTTTTGAGGCCCTTCAGTAAGTTGTACTGGTTAACGTATGCTTGATTGTGGCATGCTACGAAATCTGCTTCATTTACAAGATATGTGGACTGGATCTTGCTCTTTCCGAATCTAAGGTGGGAGATAGTTACTCCGCCTGACTTCTTGGAGTCATATGCAAAGTATCCCTGAGCATAAAGATCTGTTTCATCACCAATGATCTTGATGGCGTTCTTGTTTGCTCCTACTGTACCGTCGGAACCCAGACCCCAGAACTTACAACGAATTGTTCCTTCTGGCTCAGAAGTGATTCCTTCTACGGTTGGCAGTGAAGTAAATGTTACGTCATCTACAATACCGATGGTGAACTGATTCTTAGGCTCAGCCTGATCCAGGTTGTCATATACTGCAACGATCTGGCCAGGAACGGTATCCTTGGAACCAAGACCGTATCTTCCTCCATAGATTTCCGGAGCATCCTTCTCATTGTAGTACATGGTTCTTACGTCCATGTAAAGCGGGTCGCCGATAGCACCCGGTTCTTTGGTTCTATCCATAACTGCGATTCTCTTTACAGTCTTAGGAATGACAGCTTTAATGGCTTCCGGTGAGAACGGACGATATAATCTAACTTTTACAAGACCAACTTTTCTTCCCTGCTTTAATAACAGGTTAATGGTTTCTTCGATGGTTTCACAGACGGAACCCATAGCAATGATGATGTTTTCTGCTTCGGGATCACCGACGTAGTCAAACAGATGATAGTCTCTTCCCGTCAGATCACTGATTTTCTTCATGTAGTCAGCAACGATTCCCGGAACAGCATCATAATACTTGTTGGCGGCTTCTCTGGCCTGGAAGAAGATATCCGGGTTCTGCGCAGTACCTCTTGTTACAGGGTGCTCCGGATTGAGAGCATTCTCTCTGAAGCGCTGTACAGCTTCCATGTCAACAAGGCTCTTGAACTCTTCGTCTTCAATTATCTCAATTTTCTGTACTTCGTGGGATGTTCTGAATCCGTCAAAGAAATGCATGAAAGGAATTCTTGATTTGATTGATGCAAGATGTGCGATTCCGCCTAGGTCCATAACTTCCTGAACGGAGCTGGATGCCAGCAGTGCAAATCCTGTCTGTCTGGCGGACATTACGTCAGAATGATCTCCGAAGATACAAAGTGCATGTCCCGCCAATGTTCTGGCGCTTACATGAAATACGCCTGGCAGCAATTCACCGGCGATTTTGTACATGTTCGGGATCATGAGAAGCAATCCCTGGGACGCTGTGTATGTAGTAGTCAAAGCCCCTGCTGCCAGTGAGCCGTGTACTGCTCCTGCTGCTCCAGCTTCTGACTGCATCTCTACAACCTTGACTTCTTGTCCGAAGATATTTTTTCTTCCATAAGCTGCCCATTCATCTACTACCTCAGCCATGGTTGAGGATGGTGTGATAGGGTATATTGCTGCAACATCAGTAAATGCATATGATACATGTGCTGCTGCTGTATTCCCATCCATCGTTTTTGTTTTTCTTTTTGCCATAGTGTAACCCTCCTTAACAAATCTATAAACATAAGAATTATTAACTTATTGATTGGTCTTTTATAAAATCAAATTATATCAAAGACCAATGCGACACGATTTTCCTTTAGCGGCTTGCCTCCTATGCAAACTGTCTTAGCTGCGCTGTCCGGTTTTTCAATGCAGATCAAGCTGCGAAAAAAAGGCACCACCGCGTCATAGTCAGCAACGCTGTCTTCTATTGAATCGGAAAATGTATCACCGTCGAAGGTACTAAATTAACCTATATTTTGTTATTTTTGTGTCACCTTTGTTGTTAAGTTAATATATTCTTAACGATTTCCAGTAAATGTTTTTATTAATTTGACAAAAAATATAATTGTTTTCTATATTACTCTAATGCTAATTTCCTTTTGAGTCAAACAGTTTTTCATGAAAAAAATAAAATAAATAATATATTGTGAAATTTTAAACAAGTCTTGGGATTTCTTTGGAGGAATTATAGTTTTCCCGTTAATAGACGTAAATTCTAAAGCGGGAAATTCCCAGTTTTTTAAGCTCTTCTTTTACACGTTCCATGTATCTTTCCCGAAAGCTTAGAATGGTAGTTCTGCATCCCTCTGAATCTTCTATAGCAGGATAAATCTGACCCTTTCGGTCTTTTAGCGAAAGGTCTCCTCCTTTTCCTCGGGAGCACCGAAGAACCTGCATCCGAGGTGAAACAGGGCTCCGTAGTCACCACCGAAATTGGCTAGCAGTACAACCTCAGGAATTAAGCCGGAAAAGTCAATTCTCCGTAGATCTTCCAGATCTGTCTCATGAGAAGCTGCAGCATCCTTCATCTCCATCTTCCCTGCAAGTAGGAAGTCAAAGCTATTATAGAGATTGAGACCGTAATCTCCAATAACATGAATCCCTCTTTGTACAAAGGGTTCTATCCAGGCAAGGTTACATACAGCAATTCCATTTCTTTCTGAGATTGAAACTATTTTATCAATGTTTTTCGCATAATATCATAATGGACTCCCTTTGTGATGCCTGGAATAACAGACACAGCCAGCAGCTCTGGTAATTTATCATTCTCTTCTCCTGATATTCCGTAGCGTCAAGCATGGAATCTAAAGCTCAGTCTTGATTCCGATTCCAAATCAGAAGTCAAAGAACATTCCCTCTTACAAGCCGTGTTTTCACGGTCTTATCGCGCTGTTTCTTCCAAATTTAGTTTGCTTAAAACTTTTGTCTTGTTATATAATACTATCATTAAGTAGAAGAAATCAACAAATTGTAGCCTTGGAATTTCTTTACTTATCTGTCCGGGGCTTGCAGGAAAAAAGGAAGGTACAAGCATGTCAAAATTAAAAGAAATGCTGTCTGATTGGAAATATATAAAATTCTGTCTGTATGTCGTATTTACAGCAGCGCTTCTCTACGTTCTGTATTTCGTGATAAAGAATTTCAATATGGTTATAATGGGAATTTCCAATGTGCTCGGCAGCATGGCCACTGCATTTGCTCCTCTGATCACGGGTTTGATCATTGCGTATCTGCTTAGCCCGCTGGTTGAATTTATCAATAAGAAATTTATATCAAAGTTGTTTGTAAAACTTCCCAGCGATCCTATGAAACTGGAAAAAAGACTTGGTTTACAGCGAACCATCAGCATACTGATCACGTTTTTGCTCATCTTTGTTATCATTTGCATTATTATTTATGCCTTTGCATTCTTAATTGTGGGAGATCTTGTGTTTACAAGCCTTCATAATATGGTTGACAGCATTGTGAATTATTTTATGAAATATGAGTCCTCCTTCAGAAGTTGGATTGCAGCCATCCCTAACACGACAGGTATTGAAGAACGAATTCAGGATTTTGCCAATGAAGCGATTTCCTGGGTTTCTAAAAACTTCAGCACTGCGGCAATTTTCCGCTTTATCACAAACATCAGCGGCAGCATCCTAAACACCGTACTTGGTATCGTTGTCAGCATTTATTTGCTTAAAGATAAGGAGTTTTTTCTGCGCCTTTGGCGAAAGCTGCTCCATTTGGTGCTCCCAATGAAAGCAAACGCCGTTGTAACAGAAACTTTGTCTGATATTAATCAGGTCGTATCCCAGTTTCTGCGCGGCCAGCTTCTTGATGCACTCTTTATCGCAATCCTGTCATCCATCGGTCTCTCTGTCATTGGCCTTGATTTTGCCGTATTCATCGGTTGTTTCGCAGGGCTTTGTAATATTATTCCCTATTTCGGACCAATCATCAGCACCGTTCCTGCTGCATTGATCGGATTTATGACCGGCGGTGTCAGTCAGGGTTTATTGGCAATCCTTGTTCTGGTTATCATTCAGCAGATCGATGCAAACATTCTTTATCCCAGAGTTGTGGGGTCCAGCACAGGTCTCCATCCCTTGTTCATACTCATCTCAGTTACTGTGGGAGGGTACTATGCCGGAATCATCGGGATGATCCTTGCAGTTCCCATCGCTGCCATCATAAAGGTACTGATTATGAAAAGGCTGGATTCGGTGGATTAACTCTGCTGCGGCCTTGTTCCCAGTAAGGATTTTGGAACGCTTATTACATGAAAAAAGCCTGCAATTGATCATTGCAGGTTTTTCATATACTCCAGTCGCAACTCCTGTCTTTCCGTCAATACAGACGCACTTTCGTTAACCGATAATCCTAGTGCCGGTTCTTCCTTCCAATGCATCTACCGCTTTGTATAAAGAGGTGATGATTGCCGTCTTTCCCGGAGCAGATTCCGCGAATTTCATTGCAGCTTGCACCTTTGGAAGCATACTCCCCGGAGCGAAATGGCCTTCCTCTATGAAACGCCGGGCATCATTGATTGTCATCTCATCCAGATCCTGCTGATTTGGCTTGTTATAGTTTATGGAAACCTTCTCCACCTCGGTCAGGATCAGCAGCGTATCGACACCAATCTCTTCCGCAAGCAGTTCTGCTGCATAGTCTTTGTCGATAACAGCCGCAACACCCTCAAAGGAGCCATCCTCATGCTCTATAACGGGGATGCCGCCTCCGCCGGCAAAGACTACTATGGTAGAATCCCACAATCTTCTAATGGTATCGATCTCAACGATTCTTTTGGGAATGGGGGATGGAACGACACGGCGCCATCCTCTGCCGGAATCTTCCCGCATCACGTAATGCTTCTCTTCGGTAAGCTTTTGGGCTTCCTCCTCACTGTAAAAAGGTCCAATGGGTTTTGTTGGATTCTCAAATGCCGGATCATCCCCATCTACCAGCATCTGGGTTACTACGGTAATGACAGGGATATGCCCCTTCTTTACTTTCACAAGAGCTTCGTGCATACCTTGCTGCAGGTGGTAGCCGATATATCCCTGGCTCATTGCACCGCAAACATCAAA
This sequence comes from Bacillota bacterium, assembly GCA_029239605.1. Taxonomy (GTDB): domain Bacteria; phylum Bacillota; class Clostridia; order Peptostreptococcales; family Anaerovoracaceae; genus Anoxybacterium. The sequence continues at coordinate 7,246 of JARBUO010000012.1, forward strand.
AGGCAACGGAGGAACTACATCCTTTGCCGTTTCGGAAGCCAGCAGGATTCTTCCGACCTGAGGGCCATTTCCGTGAACCAGAGCAATCTCGTAATCGCTGGTCACGATTTGCGCAATATAATCACTTGTTTTCCGCACTACCTCAAGCTGGCACTCTGCGGTAGGGGGGGAACCAAAAGCTTGAAGAGCATTCCCCCCCAGGGCAATAACGATCTTGCCTTTGCACATTTCAATTCTCCTCCTTATAATTTAGAAACCTATGGTTTTTTGTCCGTTATTCTGGTTTTTAGAAAGTTGCAATAAGCTTAATCTCTGTGAATGGGCATGCTCATACATCTTGGACCGCCCCTGCCTCTGGAAAGCTCCGAGCTTGGAATGGTCATGACTTTCACTCCGTACCGGTCCAGAAGATCGTTTGTCACATGATTTCTATCATAGGTAATTACGGTTCCCGGTGCGATAGCCAATGTATTGGATGCATCACTCCACTGCTCTCTCTGCGCTGCAATCCTGTCCGTTCCGCCGCACCTTATCATCTGTACAGCAGGCAGTTTCAGCTCTCTTTTCAGAATGGTTTCCAATTCATTTTTACTGCTTTTAAATACCGGTTTTCTCTCTTTATCAAGCGTCACCTCATAAATATGCAGCGGACCTTCAATTTCCGGGTGAATGGTAAATTTATCGTAATCCACCATGGTAAATACCGTATCCAAATGCATAAATGCCCTGCATTTTGGTATCTCAAAGACCAGTATTTTTCGAAAACTGTTGTTGTGATTCAAAAGTCGTTCTGCCAAAATTTCAATGGCATCTGCTGAGGTTCTCTGACTTAATCCAACCGCCACCACCTGAGGCGACAGTACGAGAATGTCCCCGCCTTCGATGGGGTTTGGCCCTTCGTAATCGTACCATCGTTCCGTTCCCTCAGGCATAAAGCTCTTGTCATAAAGGTGAATGTACTTCAGCATCAGCGCTTCTCTTTTTCTAGCCTTTGTTTTCATGCAGTGAATGCTGACTCCGTTTCCGATACATGCCCCCGGGTCTCTTGTAAAATACAGATTGGGCATGGGGTCTGTATAATAGGGATATTCTTCATTGATGTAATCAGCCAGGGAGTTAGACTTTTTGATGTGGATATCTTCTTTTTTAATACCGGCAATGATCGTATCCACCATTTCCTTAACCGACATATCCATCAGATACTGCTCCATTGCCTCCAGCGCATGGAGAGAAAAAATATCGCTGTCATTCAAAAATTCTTTCACAAATTTTCTTCTTATTTTTGCATCTTCAAGAGCGAGGACCACCTCATCCGCAAAATAAAGAACTTCCACACCATTTTCTCTGAGAACATTTGCAAAACAGTCATGCTCTTTTTGGGCTACTTCCAAATAAGGAATTTCGTCAAAGAGCAGCCGCTCAAAGTTATCCGGAACCAATCCCTCTATTTCTCTTCCCAGACGATGCAGCAGCACCCGGTTCAGCTTTCCAATCTCTGAATAAACGTTTATGCCCTGTACCATATCACGTTCTCCTTTCAAATCGATCCTCTCGATTTGTAAACCATCCTTGAAGGTTCACTTAAAATGACTTCTGAGCTCCCGTGTACGCCTTATAAAATTGAATCTAATTCATCAGTGTTCAGCCTTATGCTATGGTTGCTGCAATCACTGCCTTAATGGTATGCATCCTGTTCTCCGCCTCATCAAATACAACGGAATGGCTGCTGCGGAATACTTCATCCGTTACTTCTCTGATGTCATACCCCTTTTCCTTCCATTCTTTTGCCATCTTGGTCTCAAAATCGTGGAATGCGGGCAGGCAGTGCATAAAGATCACATCGGGATTTTCCGTTGTTCTGATGAGATCCATCGTCACCTTAAAGGGCGTAAGCAGTCTGACCCGTTCAGGAATTTGCGCTTCTTCTCCCATGGAGGCCCAAACATCGGTATAGATTACATCAGCACCTCTCAGACACTCCGGAGAATCAGAGACTTCAATAGCGCCTCCTGTTTCAGCGGCAACCGCTCTGGCCCGATCCATGATCGTCTGATCCGGTTCAAGTGCTGCAGGTCCGTATGCTGTGAAATGAATTCCCATTTTCGCACAGCCATACATCCACGCATACGACATGTTATTTCTGATATCACCACAGAATACGACCTTACACCGGTTCAAAGGTTTTGAAAGATGTTCTTCCATCGTGAGAAGGTCTGCAAGAATCTGTGTCGGGTGGTCCACATCCGTTAATCCGTTCCATACCGGTACCCCTGAAAACCTCGCCAAATCCTCAACGACACTTTGTTCATATCCCCGATACTCTATCCCATCGTAAAATCTTCCCAGCACCTTCGCAGTGTCCTCCAGGGATTCTTTTTTCCCCATCTGGGAACTGCCGGAATCGAGGAAGGTTACATGGGCGCCCTCATCCAGGCAGGCCACCTCAAAGGCACATCGTGTTCTTGTAGAAGTCTTTTCAAAGAGCAGTACAATATTTTTCCCCTTCAGAATTTCGTTTTGTATCCCTGCCCTTTTTTTCACTTTAAGATCCCTGGAAAGATCAAGAAGGTACCGGATTTCTCCGGGGGTCAGGTCCATCAGTGTAAGAAAGCTTCTTCCCTTTAAATTTACTGCCATCTCCTGTCTCCTCGCATTTTAATCATATAAAAGCATTACTCTAACTGATTTGTATCATATAGCAGCGGCAAAAAAAATAAAGTACCAGCACAGGATTATTTCCGTGTGCCAGTACCGGCTTTGCTAAAAATGGCAATGAGGGATGTGTCATTGTTTGTTTGACGCGAGGGCTGCTTATTTGTTCCGTCGGCTGCAAATGCAGTTATTTCATGACTGGGCAGTTGTATATAGCGCTTAGCTTTCCAACTCCAGCTCAGATTCACAGATGCCAGGCTCTGAAAGTTTGCTCTCCCGCAGTGCTTGTGTCAGGAGCCCAATCCCCTTTTCAATCTGCAGCTTGCTGGGATAGGAGAAGTTGAGCCTGATGCAGCAATCGCCCTTTGAGCCTCTCAGGTAGAATACACTTCCGGGAATAAAAGATACCCCTTTTTCCAGCGTCTTTACATAGAGTTTATGATAATCTGTATTGGAAGAAAGTCTGCACCACAGATAGACACCTCCAGTGGGCTTGCGAAAGCGAAGACCCATGGTTTTGGCCTCTTCAAGGCAGGCGCACATCAGATCTCTTTTCTCTTTATAGTCTGCACAAATCGTTCTCAGGTTTTTTTGATAAATTCCTTTTTCAATACAGCTGCTGAGCAGCTTTTGAGAGATGCTGTCGAGACTGATTAGACGGATGGAAACGATATAACTGAGACTTTTGATCAGCATTTTGTCCGCAAGAACAAAGGCCATCCGCACCCCTGGTGCAAAGGTTAAAGCAAAGGAATAGATAAAGATTACATTGTTTCCCCGATCCAGGGCTTTTATAGACGGAATGCGAATCCCTTCAAAACGGATTTCCGATGATGCGTCCTCTTCAATGATAGGCAGACGATATTTATGAGACAATGCAAGAAGTGCTTTTCTTCGTTCCAGGCTCATAACGATCCCTGTTGGATTTTGAAAATCTGGATTGACATAGATAAATTTAGGGTGATGCTTAATGATAAGGGGCTCCAGTCTGTCGCAGAGGATGCCTTCTTCATCCATGGGCACAGTAATCACTTTCCCCCCGGCCAAAGCGAAGGTTCTGTACACATCGGGAGAGACCGGCTCTTCTGTGATTACGGTGTCTCCTGGTTTGATCAGCAAGGAAGCGAGGTAATCTAAGGCCTGGTTTGTCTCCAGAACAATCTGGATTTCAGAGGGCTTGGCAGAAATTCCTTTCCCCGACATAAAATGCGCGATGTTCTGTCTTAAATCGTGGTTTCCCTGGTATGGGGTAAAAGAATAGGTTTCGATATTATCTGAGGATATGATGTCCCCCAGAATGCTGGCCAGGTCTTCCTTGCCATATTCTTCTGCCGAGGCAATCCCTCCGGCAAAGGATATATTGTTCGATGAGTAAGACTTGGAAAAAAGGTCATCAAAGGTTATTTTAAGATCAAGATATTCATCGCGGATCAAGCTGGTCCATGCAATGGTTGATCCTTTCTCTTCTATTTGCGGGGAGGTTTTCTCCGAATCGGACAGATAGGCAACCCGATAGCCTTTCCCCTGGGATGAGGATAGAAAAGCTTCTGCTTTCAGCTCCATATAAGCACGAACAACGGTATTTCGGTGTACCTTCAGCAGCTTAGCCATGGTCCTCTCTGAAGGCAATACAAAACCATCGGTGATTTCGCCTTTTAAAATCATCTCTTTCAATTGATTGACGATCTGCATATAAATCGGTGTATGGGCATGATGATTGATGATAATATCCATAGGTGATCCTTCCTGCTACTTTCACTAAATTTGTATCAGAGTAATGCTTCCTCGTCGTAATACAGGTTTATAGTTTCAGTAAAGTCGGTTCACTTATCCCGCTTTTAAATCAAAACGGTTGATTTTGCCAAAGTAAATATATTCTTTTTCCGGCCGTCTGTCAACATTTCCCTTCTCATGGTAAAATATGAGCGTGATTCCATATTCATGACGCAAATAATCTTGCACCCTTTATTATGAATCTCGTAAAGGCATATCCACATGATCTGATAGGAACGATAGAAAAAGAGAAAGGTCCCTGGATGCAGGCTTAAGATAAACCCATCCGCGTTCCTTTCTCTTTTTTGTTGATTGGTACTGCTTGTTTTTATTCATTGATACCGTACATTTTTATTCATTGGTGCCGCTTATCTAATGAATGGGTACACGATTCTCCTGTCACCCTTTCATGGCTGAAATAGATTGCGGTTGTTTCCCTCGATTATGTTCTACAGTATAGCAACCATGATGGCTTTGATGGTATGCATTCTGTTTTCTGCTTCGTCAAAGACAACGGAATGTTTGCTGCGAAATACCTCGTCAGTTACTTCTCTGATGTCAAATCCCTTTTCCTTCCACTCTTTTGCCATCTTAGTCTCAAAATCATGAAATGCAGGCAGGCAGTGCAGGAAAAGTACATCCGGATTCTCGGTTGCCTTTAAGAGCTCCATGGTAACCTTAAACGGTGTCAGCATCTTCACTTTTGCGGGAATCTGATCTTCTTCTCCCATGGAAGCCCATACGTCGGTGTAGATTACATCCGCGCCCCTGAGGCACGCAGGGTCACTGCTTACTTCAATGATGCTGCCTGTAGTTTCTGCAACTTTCCTGGATGCAGTAAGTACTTCCTGATCAACCTCAAGTTCATCAGGTCCGTAGGCTACAAAATGGATGCCCATCTTAGCGCAGCCGTACATCCATGCATAGGCCATATTATTTCGGATATCACCGCAGAAAATAACTTTCGCCTTATTCAGCGGTTTTGCCATATGTTCTTCCATGGTCAGCATATCTGCCAGGATCTGAGTGGGATGATCAATGTCAGTAAGCCCGTTCCAAACGGGGATACCGGAATATTTCGCGAGATCCTCTACTGTTTTCTGATCAAAACCACGGTATTCTATTCCGTCGTAAAATCTTCCCAAAACTTTTGCACTGTCTTCAATGGATTCTTTTTTGCCGACTTGAGATCCGGATGATTCCAGATAGGTCACATGTCCGCCTTCATCGTGGCAGGCAACTTCAAAGGAGCATCTCGTTCTCGTAGATGTTTTTTCAAACAACAGGACGATATTTTTTCCCTTCAGCAGATCACCGCTGATACCGGCTCTCTTCTTTGCCTTCAAATCATGGGCCAGATCCAGCAGATATCTGATCTCCTGCGGAGTAAAGTCCATCAACGTTAAAAAGCTTCTTCCCTTTAAATTAACTGCCATGATTTCAACCTTCTTTCTGTTTTTTCTGTTTTGGTTTTAAGATATACTCCTGAAGGAGTTTATGGGCCAGGAACTTTTGCGCATCGGCTTTCATGGAAAGGTTCACGATCAACATAAAAAGCTCCAGCATATCGTCATCTGAAAGTTCTGTCTCCATCAGATAGTTTTTGCTGTTCTTGATCACGCTGCCGATGCTTTGAGCAAGTGCTTCCTGCTCTGCTGAATGCACCTCAAGAATACCCTTGTAAAGTGCTGAAATATCAATTTTGTCGTCAAATTCCGAATTATAATTATCAATGAGAGGTTTCATGATCTTTTCGATCTCTTCCATCTGGAAGGTGCCCTTCATATAAAAGATGAGGGTAAGCAGAATTAAATGATCCTTTGAATATTTTTTATTGACGGGTCTTGGAAGCATATTATGCTTCACATAATTTCCGATCATGGTCTTTGTGATGACCCTATCTTTCTCGCTGTTCTTATATACGGCAAGTTCCCGGTTCAGGAAGGTCTCTGCCTGATCCATATAAATTTCCATATCGGGGAAGGACGCCTCATCAATCCTGCCCTTGGCCACAAATTCGTCTATCGTATTTTTTATGAATTCCTCATATCTCATAATACCCACCTCCATATTGGTTCTTGATAGTTAGTATAACTACAATATAAGGTATTCATTACTGCATGTCAAGAATTCCGAAAGAATCAGGAGCGGAATAGCAGAGTGGAAGCAGAGTGGAATCACGCTTTTTTGGGTTTTTCACCATAATACTGATAGTAGGTGACTTCCAGTCTGCCATTATAAAGCTTTCTTCTGCGGTCTGCGGGGCGTCCGAAGGTAAGTGCTTCAAATTCTTTATCAGTGGTAACTAAGTACAGGGACCAGGTTGGATTTTTTTCATACAGCTTTTTCAGGTCTGCATAGATTCGCCGTATCGCATCCTTTTCTCCGATTCGTTCTCCGTAAGGCGGATTTGCAATCATGATGCCGTAATTTTCATCGAACCGGACTTCCTTTAGGGGACGAATATGAAAATCAATGCAATCATCAACGCCTGCTTCCATGGCATTCTCCCTTGCAGCCATTACTGCGGCAGGCAAAATATCCGAACCGATGATGCGGATGTCAGCATCATTGTTAATTGCTTCGAAAGCCGCCTTTTTCTCTTCTTTCCAGAGATGAGACGGAATGGCAGGCCACTGTTCTGCTGCAAATTTCCGATTCAGTCCCGGTGCGATATTCCTTCCAATGAGCGCTGCCTCAATGGGTATGGTTCCGGATCCGCAGAATGGATCCAGCAGGAGTCGTCCCTCTTTCCAGAAGGAAAGCTGTACCATTGCCGCCGCAAGGGTTTCTTTGATGGGAGCCGCCACATCCTTCACCCGATATCCTCTTTTATGAAGACCTGCTCCGCTGGTATCCAGGGTAATGGTTGCACGATCTTTTAACAGGGTAACCTTGATGATAAATTCCGGTCCCGTCTCCTGGAACCATTGGCAGTGATAAGTCTCTTTCAGTTTCTCGACGATGGACTTTTTCACAATGGCCTGACAATCGGGAACACTGTGCAGCTTTGATTTTACAGAGGTCCCCGTAACGGTAAATTTTCCGTCTTCCGGGATCCATTCCTCCCAGGGCAGAGCCTTTGTCTGCTGAAAGAGCTCTTCGAAGGTCAGCGCATCAAATTCACCCAACTTGACAAGAACTCTGTCTGCACACCGAAGCCACAGGTTTGATTTTACAACAGCCCTTTCATCACCCAGAAAGGTTATTTTCGCATCTTCAGACTTCAGTACCTTGTACCCTAAATTTTCAATTTCTCGTTTGACCACCGCCTCGAGTCCAAAGGTAGCGGTAGCAATCAGTTCCAACTTTGACAAAGTTTCTCCTCTCTTTTTTATCTAATAGGAAACTTGCCCATTAGATAAAAAAAGCTCTCTTGCGAGAGCTTTCATGTTTTTTAAATGTAAGACCTTCTTTTGTTCATCTGATTGTTCTCGATGGCATCGATGGAATTTAAAGCCTTACCGGTTCCGATTGCAACACAGGATTTTGGATCTTCTGCAATTGTAACCTTGATCCCGGTTCGTTCTTCAATCCGTTTATCGATACCGTGCAGAAGTGCTCCGCCTCCGGTAATAACGATTCCACTATTGCTGATGTCTGCTGACAGTTCTGGCGGCGTTCTCTCCAATACGCCGTGAGCAACTTCACAAATCACCTGCAAAGGCTCGTCCAGTGCTTCCATCATTTCCTTCGAAGTAATCTCGATGGATTTTGGAAGTCCCGTGACAAGGTCTCGGCCCCTACATTCTTTTACGACCACTTCTTCTCTTGGATACGCCGTACCAATGGTCATTTTCATTTCTTCTGCAGTACGCTCTCCAATATAAAGCTTGTGCTCTTTTCTCATATATTTTATAATCGCTTCGTCAAATTTGTCACCGGCAACTTTAACAGAGGTGCTTGTTACAATGCCCCCCAGCGAAATTACAGCAACATCTGTCGTTCCTCCACCGATGTCAATAATCATGACTCCGTCCGGCTTTGATATATCAAGCCCTGCACCGATGGCTGCTGCAACGGGTTCCTCCATCAGGAAAACCGCTTTTCCCCCTGCCTGGGTGGCTGCTTCTCTGACTGCTCTTTTTTCAACCTCAGTAACACCACTTGGCACACAGACCATAATTCTAGGCTTAAAAAATCTGCTGTTTCCACAGGTCTTCTTGATAAAGTACTTCAGCATTCTTTCCGTGACATCATAATCGGAAATAACACCGTCTCTCAGTGGTCTTACAGCAATGATGTTGCTGGGGGTTCTTCCCAGCATCTGTCTTGCTTCTTCCCCGACAGCCAGAATCTCATTGGTATCCCTGTTGATTGCTACAACGGACGGCTCGTTCAGAACGACACCCTTTCCTTTTATATAAACTAAAACATTTGCTGTTCCAAGGTCTATGCCTACTTCATCCGTAAATCCCAACGTTATCCCTCCTCATATATATAACTATTTCTTTCTGTAATCCATAAGGAAATATATTTGCATCGATCAGCTCGTCCATCTGACGAACTTATGTCCGGAAATCTTATCATTGCCGATTTCTGCTGTCATATTCTTATCATTTACGTTTATCTTTAATATTATATCTACAAAGAGTAAAATTTTCAATTTTTATTTTGTTATTTCACAGACAAAGTTTGGTATGTTTCACTTGTGGAGTTTCCTATTATATTTTTACGATGTCCACCATGTTGAAGTCCTCCAGAGTTTTCCTCATAAGAAGACTGTTGGCAAGTGCGTTGGCCGTATCGATGGAGGTCAGGCATGCGATGTTTCGCTCGATGGCCTTTCTTCTCATCTGGACGGAATGCACCGCAGGCTTTCTTCCGATGGTGGAGGTAGAAACTACAAAATCAACTTCACCAGTATCAAACAAGTCACTTGTGTTGGGGGACGGTCCGTCGTGCTTATTGACGATTTCAGACGGTACGCCGTGCTCTCTCAGATATTCTGCGGTACCCTTGGTTGCCCAGATTTTATACCCGAAATCAACGAACTTTTGGGCAAGAGGCACTACTTCCGGCTTGTCGGAATCCTTTACGGTAATCAGTACACTGTCACCTACCTTATGCATTTCGTAGCCAGCGGCAATCAGTCCTTTATAAAGGGCTGTTTCCAGATCGTGGTCAATTCCAAGAACCTCTCCTGTAGATTTCATCTCCGGTCCCAGATGATTGTCAGCATCATGCAGTTTTGGGAAGCTGAACACCGGTACTTTTACCGCTACATAATCACCTTCCGGGCAGACACCGCTTCCATAACCCAGATCTTTAAGCTTTGCCCCCAGGGCCACCTTTGTGGCAAGATCAACGATGGGAACGTTGGTGACCTTGCTGATATAGGGTACGGTTCTTGAAGATCTGGGATTGACCTCGATGACGTAAACCTGTCCCTGATAGATGACGTACTGGATGTTGACAAGCCCTGATACGTTGAGTTCCTTGGCCAGCCGTCCCGTATATTCCACGATGGTATCCCGGATTTCCTGGGTCAGTGTTTGCGGCGGATAAATGGAGATGGAATCGCCGGAGTGCACTCCTGCCCGCTCGATATGCTCCATGATGCCGGGAATCAGGAAATCGTCTCCGTCACAAACCGCATCCACCTCTACTTCCGTACCCATGAGATACTTGTCAATGAGCACTGGATTTTCAAGCTCTGTGGCAGTGATGATATCCATGTATTCAATGACATCATTTTTCCCGTGGGCGATGATCATATTCTGGCCGCCCAAAACGTAGGAAGGTCTCAGCAATACGGGGTATCCCAGCTTCTGGGCTTCCTTCACTGCTGCTTCCGTGGTATAGGCCATTCTGCCGTTTGGCCTCGGAATGTTGCAATGTTCCAGAAGCTTGTCGAATCTCTCTCTGTCTTCTGCGGCATCGATGCTGTCCGCAGAGGTTCCAAGGATTTTAATGCCCTTATTCTTCAGATGCTTTGTCAGTTTGATGGCGGTCTGTCCTCCGAACTGTACCACGACTCCCCATGGCTGCTCTGTTTCAAGGATAGAGTCCACATCCTCCGGTGTGAGGGGCTCAAAATAAAGCCGGTCGGAGATGTCAAAGTCTGTAGAAACAGTCTCTGGATTATTATTTACGATGATGGCCTCATAGCCAGCTTCCTTCAGGGCAGTAACGCAATGAACGGAACAGTAGTCAAACTCGATTCCCTGCCCGATCCGAATAGGTCCGGAACCGAATACGATGACCTTCTTCTTTCCGGTGCTGTGCTGCTCAATAAACTCTCTTGCCTCATTTTCCTCGTCATAGGTGGAGTAGAAATAGGGGGTTTCCGCGGCAAATTCCGCAGCGCAGGTATCAACCATTTTATAGGAAGCATACAGCTTCTGGGGTGGTTGCTGACCGCTGAGGGTTGTAATTGTTTTGTCAAGGAAGCCCAGCTTTTTTGCTCTTTTGTATTTATCCTGGGTCAGCTCCCCTTGAGAGAGGGTATGCTCCATTTTAATCAGGTTGTTCAGTTTATTGATAAACCAACGATCGATCTTTGTAATTTCAAAGATTGTATCGATGGAAATTCCGCGCTTCAATGCTTCGTAGACCACAAAGATCCGTTCGTCGTCACAGTGGTGCAGGAGCTCCTCGATGGTATCGGGATCCTTCTCCTTCAGCTTTTTTAAGTTCAGGGAATCCAGATTCAGCTCAATACAGCGCACTGCTTTCATCATGGCCTGCTCAAAGGTAGTGCCGATGGCCATAACTTCTCCAGTGGCTTTCATCTGCGTTCCCAGGGTTCTCTTTGCATAGACAAACTTATCAAAGGGCCATTTTGGGAATTTGACGACGATATAGTCCAGGGCAGGCTCAAAGCAAGCGTAGGTTTTCCCTGTTACCGTATTAATGATTTCGTCCAGCGTATAGCCGATGGCAATCTTGGATGCGACCTTTGCAATGGGATAGCCGGTGGCTTTTGAGGCTAGAGCAGAGGACCTGGACACTCTGGGGTTTACTTCGATGACAGCATATTCAAAGTTGTCGGGATTCAGAGCGAACTGGCAGTTGCAGCCTCCCTCAACGCCCAACGCCTGAATGATGTTGATGGATGCGGTTCTCAGCATCTGATACTCTTTATCGGACAAAGTGACAGCCGGTGCAACGACGATGGAATCTCCCGTATGTACGCCCACTGGATCTACATTTTCCATAGAGCAAACCGTGATCGTATTATTTCTGCTGTCTCTGATGATTTCAAATTCGATTTCTTTCCACCCGGAAACACAGCGTTCCACCAGAATTTGATTGATGGGGCTCAGCCGCAGACCGTTTTCACCGATTCTAAGAAGCTGTTTCTTGCTGGATGCGATACCGCCCCCGGTTCCCCCAAGGGTATACGCAGGACGAACGATAACCGGGTATCCGATTTCTTCCGCAAAGGCAAGGGCGTCATCAATGTCGGTAACTACTTTGGAAGGAATTACCGGTTCTCCGATGGACTCCAGCATATCCTTAAAAAGCTGACGATCTTCAGCTTTATCGATGGTTTCAGGAGTAGCACCCAAAAGTTTAACATTCTGCTCTTTTAGAAATCCTTCCTTTGCAAGCTGCATGGAAAGGGTTAGTGCCGTCTGTCCTCCCATGGTGGGAAGGATACTATCAGGCTTTTCTATCTTGATAATCTTTTTCAGTACAGGCAGCGTCAATGGCTCAATATACACCTTATCTGCCATGGTTTTGTCTGTCATGATGGTGGCCGGGTTCGAATTGACCAGAACTACTTCCAGCCCATCGGCTTTCAGCGTACGGCAGACCTGCGTTCCTGCATAGTCGAACTCAGCCGCCTGGCCGATGATAATAGGACCAGAACCGATCACAAGCACTTTTTTAATATCGTTACGTAATGGCATAGTTACCTCCCTCTCCTTACTGCTGCTTCATGAGCCCGATGAATGTATCAAACAGGTACTTTGTATCCAGAGGCCCTGCACAGGCTTCCGGATGGAACTGCACGGTAAAGGCTCTCCCGTTATGATACGTAATTCCTTCACAGCTTCCGTCATTTGCATTATGGTGGCTCACAAAACCAATCTCCTGGTTCAACGTTTCTCCAACCACTGCATAGCCGTGATTCTGGCTCGTGATAAAGACTCTGCCTCTCACCGTATCTACCACTGGCTGATTGGCTCCCCGATGGCCATACTTGAGTTTCTGGGTGTCTGCACCGTTTGCAAGAGCCAAAAGCTGATGCCCCAGACAAATTCCGAAGATGGGAATTTCCGCGTTCATCAGTTCTTTCAGAATTGCGATGGGCTCGGTATTTTCTGATGGATCTCCCGGCCCGTTGGAAAGCATGATTCCGTCGGGATTTATTTTTAGAATTTCTTCAACACTTGTATTATAAGGAACCACCGTTACGCTACAGCCTCGCTCCAGCAGGCTGCGCAGGATATTCTCCTTTGACCCGTAGTCGTAAAGAGCTACATGGAGCTGCTGCTGATCTGCCTGATGGAACCTCTGATCCGTACAGGACACCGACTTGACTGCATCCCGAATGGTATAAGCCTTCAACTCCTGTAAAAAGGCGTCCATATCTCCAGGCAATTCCGTTGTAATTGCACCGTTCATGACGCCATGCTCTCTGGTTTTTTTCGTAAGTGCTCTCGTATCAATATCATAGATACCGATGACGTTCTGCTCCTTGAGATACTGGTCGATGGTTTTCCCGCACCGAAAGTTAGACGGTTCCTCGCACCATTCTCTTACAATATATCCTTTCACCCAGGATTTTTTTGATTCACTGTCAAATTCATTCACACCATAATTTCCGATTAACGGAAAGGTCTGGGTTACAATTTGACCATAATAGCTGGGATCGGTGAGGGTTTCCTGATAACCGGTCATTCCGGTGGTAAAAACCACCTCACCCATTGTAGTACCTGCGGCACCAAAACCTTTTCCCTGATATACCGTTCCATCCGCCAGAATCAAATATGCTTTACGCTCTTCCTTTTCCGTCAAGTGATTGCCATGTTCCATGTTTCATGCTCCTCCCCATCAACTCCATCGTATCAACCTGTCAACTCATATCCAGTGGATCTATTGCGGTGTAGACTATTTTTTTCAATTGCCGGGTTACACCGCAAAGCCGCCACCTAGCTTTCATTGCTGCAAACTCGCCACCTAGTTTTCATTGCTGTAAACCGTGCTTTCTCGGTTCACCACTTTATTTCAGTGCTGCTTCAAGGATTGCAAGTCCTTCTTCAAGTTCTTCCGCCGTAATGTTCAGCGGAGGCAGAAGTCTGATTTTATCCTTTGCGGTCAGGGCAATCAGTCCCGCTTCCAGCGCGCTTTTTACAACCGCCTTGGCATCTTTCTCCCTGGGTGCCACGCCCAGCATCAGCCCAATCCCGGTGACTGCCGCAACACCATCCATCTGAAGAAGTTTGCCTCTGAGATAGGCTCCCTTTTGGCTGACTTCATTCAGGAAATCTTCATCAATTCTCTTCAGGACTTCCACACCTCCGGCACACACGGCTGGATTTCCGCCGAAGGTCGTTCCATGATCTCCCGGCTGCAATACGACCTGGCATTTCTCACCAAACAGAATGCCGCCGATGGGCAGTCCTGCGCCAAGACCCTTGGCCATGGTCACCAGATCCGGCTTGATCCCGTAATGTTCATAGGCGAACAGCTTTCCTGTTCTTCCCACTCCCGTCTGTACCTCGTCTGCAAGGAACAGAATATCCTTCTCTTTGCAAAGGGTAGCAATCTCCGTTACAAAACGCTGTTCCAGATTGTTGACACCGCCTTCGCCCTGAACAAATTCCACCATGACTGCGCAGGTTTTTTCCGAGATCTTTGCAAGCAGGTCTGCGGTATCATTTGCCACGGCGTATTGAAACCCTTCCACAAAAGGATTGAAATATTTATGATAACCTTCCTGTCCCGTTGCCGTTATGGTGGCCATGGTTCTTCCATGGAAGGAATCTTTCAACGTGATGATTTCGTATCTTCCGTCACCGTACTTTTGATGACTGTATTTTCGAGCAGTTTTAATTGCTCCTTCATTTGCTTCCGCTCCGGAGTTACAGAAGAACACTTTTTTGTAACCGGTCCTGCTTACAAGCATTTCCGCCAGTTCTCCGCAAGGGCTTGTATAAAACAAATTCGAGGTATGCTGCAGATTCTGTAGTTGCTTCATCACTGCATCCACCCAGCCCGCATCGCTGTACCCCAGGGAATTCACACCGATTCCCGAAGAAAAGTCTATATATTTTTTCCCTTCCGGTGACCAGCAAGTGGCTCCCGACCCCTTTTCGATACACAGATCATTTCTTGCGTATGTCCCAAGGACGTAGTTCTGATCTCTTTCTTTCACATCTGCACTATTCATTTTGTTTGCCTCCGTTCCTGTACCGCTATGCCGATGGAGGAAGTTATGTTTCATTCCTGCCGCCGCAGTACCTCTATTTCAATCATTCTTTTCAGTAGAGCAACGTTCCGATTCCTTCATCGGAAAAGAGCTCAATCAGAATAGAATGCTCAATTCTTCCGTCGATAATAACCGCTTCCTTGATCCCGCTTTTGATACCGTCTACACAGCTCTGAATCTTGGGAATCATGCCGCCTGATAAAATTCCGCTGCTGACCAGCTCAGGAACCTCATCTGCTCTAACCTTATGAATTAAAGTATCTTCGTCATCCTTTTCCCGAAGAAGCCCTCTCACATCGGTCATCAGGATCAGTTTTTCTGCTTTTAAAGCCCCTGCAATTGCTGCTGCGGCTGTATCTGCATTGATATTGTAGGTCTGGCCTTCTTTGTCGGCTCCCACTGTGGCCACAACGGGGATAAATCCATTTTTTAATGCCATGGTGATGGGGGCAGCTTCTACTTTTTTAATATCACCCACGAATCCCAGATCCACTTCCCCCTGCAGCTTTTCTACCTGGAGCATTCCTCCGTCCAGCCCGCAAAGGCCGATGGCCTTCCCGTTGTTCTGCTGAATCAGCGAAACGAGGTTTTTATTCACCTTTCCAGCCAAAACCATTGCTGCAACCTCAGCGGTTTCCTCATCGGTATATCTTAGCCCGTCAATGAACTTGGATTCCTTCCCCATGATGTTGAGCATAGTGCTGATTTCCGGCCCTCCGCCATGAATCAAAACAACCTTAATGCCTACCAGAGCCAATAATACAATATCCTTCATCACTGCCATTTTCAGCCTGTCATTGACCATTGCGTTTCCGCCATACTTAATTACGACTGTTTTATTAAAATATTTCTGTATATACGGAAGCGCTTCTACCAGCACCTTCGCGCTTGTAATCGTGTCTTTCATGAATTACACCTTAAATCCTATCTTATTTTATCTCAGACAGTGCCAAAACTCCGATCCGTTCAAAGCTGGAACAAATGCCTTTTCCAACCCCGAATCGGTTCTGTCAGGGTTATGAGCGATAGCTTCCGTTGATCTCAACATAGCTATAAGTCAGATCACAGCCCCAGGCTTTTGCCTCCGCCTCGCCCTGATTGAGTGAAACCAAGATGAGGATTTCATCTTCCTTCAGGATGATCGAAGCCTCATCTTCACTGTATTCGTTATAAGCGGCTCCTTTACATACATCTACTTTGCCCTTGGCTGAAGCCAGAGAAACATCAACCTTATCAATATCAAATTCAGCATCTGCATATCCGATGGCGCACAGAACCCTGCCCCAGTTGGCATCTTCACCAAACATTGCTGCTTTAAAGAGGCTGGAGGTAATTACTGATTTGGAGATCGCCCGTGCAGTTTCTTTGTCAGGTGCTCCAGTAACAATACACTCAAGAAGCTTGCCTGCACCCTCGCCGTCTTTTGCCAGTGCCTTGACTATTTCAGAAGTGACCTGATTCAGCGCTTTGCAGAAAGCATCAAAGTCTTCCCCCTCTTTTTCTATGAGTACATTGCCACAAAGACCGTTTGCCATAACGGATACCATATCGTTGGTAGAGGTATCACCGTCCACACTTAGCTGGTTGAAGGTATCCACAATATCTGCAGATAGCGCCTTGCGAAGCAGATCAGAAGAGATTGCGGCGTCTGTTGTCAGGAAGCAAAGCATGGTTGCCATATTTGGGTGGATCATGCCGCTACCCTTTGCGATTCCGCCGATTTTGCATTCCTTACCGCCAAGTTCGAATTTGACTGCGAATTCCTTCTTCACAGTATCCGTCGTCATAATACCGAAGGCTGCCTCTTCCGAACCGTTATTGTTCAGCTTCGCAATTGCTTCCGGAATTCCTTTATCGAAGGGCTCCATGCTCATAGGCTGACCGATCACTCCTGTGGACGCAACAATGATGTCTTCAGGCTTTGCGTTGAGCTTTTGGGCCAGCAATTCGCAGGTTTTCACGGCAATCTCCATGCCATTGGGTGCGCAGGTATTTGCATTTCCGCTGTTGCAGATGACCGCAACAGCTTTTCCGTCAGCCAGATGTTCCTTTGTAACAAGAAGGGGTGCGCCTTTCACTTTGTTCTTAGTATAGACAGCAGCTGCGCTGCACATTACATCACTTACAATGAGTGACAGATCATTCTTCGATGTGTTGTTTCTGATTCCGCAGTGGACTCCGGATGCTTGAAAGCCTTTGGGCGCACAGATTCCGCCCTCTATAAATTCTGTATTCATTTTGATTCCTCCATTCTATGAAACACGGTTTTACAGGATATCCATACCCTATTTTTTTAAGGCAGCTGTTGTCCGTGCTTTTCTATAAAACTAACCCTGTGTTCTCGGGCAGGTTCAGCATGATGTTCATACACTGGATTGCCGCACCGGAAGCACCCTTTCCAAGATTGTCATATCGGGCCATCAATGTAATCTGCTCCTGGTGTCCAAAGAGATAAATCTCCATTCCGTCTGTTTCTGCCAATGCTCCTGCAGAAATGAATCCATCTTCAGGCTTTTCCCCGAAATCCTTTACGGTAATGAGGGGCTGTTCTTTGTAATAATCTTCCAATTCCTGCTGCAGCTTTGCAGGGCTCAGCTTCTTGGAAAGCAGTCTGCTGTGAAGCGGTACGGTGACCAGCATGCCACTGTAATAATCGGCTACGATGGGATGAAAGGCTGGAGCGTATTCAATCCCGGTCATGGCAATCATTTCGGGCAGATGCTTATGGTTCTGATCTAAGCTGTACTGCCGCGGACTGTTCAGATCCTTTTCCCGATCCTCCGATTCATACTGAGCAATCATGCTCTTCCCGCCTCCGCTGTATCCGGTCAGGGAGTGACAGCTAAAAGGATATCCTGCGTCTGCGATTCCAAGATGAATCAAAGGCTTTACCAGGGAAATGAATCCCGTTGCATGACAACCCGGCACCGCAACACGATTTGCCGCTCTTATTTTTTCTCGCTGTGCATGATCCAGTTCTGGCATTCCATAGATCCAGTTCTGATTCGTTCGATGAGCGGTGGAAGTATCCAGAATCCTGCTTCCGTCCTCCGCTGCTGCTGCGATTTCTCTCGACGCAGCATCTGGAAGACACAGGAACGAAATATCTGCATTCCGGATCATTGTAAGACGAGCCTCAGGGTCTTTTCGATCCGCTTCGGCAATGGATATGATTTCAAGATCGGCTCTATTTTTGAGCCTGTTATGTATTTTTAAACCTGTGGTTCCTTCTTGCCCGTCGATGAATATTTTATAAGCCATATCCTCTGCACCTTCCTTGTATGTATGTTTTCCGGGTTCTGCTGTGCTTCCGGCGAAATGTCATTTTTATCATTATACGCCTATTTGGAACAAAGTCAACGAATTTTTGCATATTTATTACGATAAATGTATTTTTATTCATTGCCAATTACAAAGCTGAGGAGCCGCAGGCACACTGCCCACATTCCCCTACGAATTGTTCCTTTTTTATCTGGGAATCAAATGGCATATCACCGCCATGTCCTACATATATATGTTTTAAAGAAACGGTTGCTTGGCTTTGAGGCCAATTCCAAGTATTGCACAAATATATGAAGGTGGTGAAGTCTATAATATGAAGGATTACATAGAAGAGCGGGTATTAGAGCTCGCTAGGTACATACTTGAAACAAATTCCACGGTTAGAGCGGCCGCTAAAAAGTTTCGGGTATCAAAATCCACAGTCCACAAAGATATTACCGAGAGGCTGCTTGAGATAAATCCAGGGCTTGCCCATGAAGTCAAGACTGTTTTAGATAATAACAAAGCGGAGCGTCATATCAGAGGCGGTCTTGCTACACAGCAAAAATATAAAGGAAAATAAAATAAAAAGTGCAGTGAATCAAAAATGATTTGATTCCTGCACTTTTTCCTTTTTTGTTCAATTGTACCTTTGATTGTTTTCCCGTTCCTATTTCTTCATATTGATTAATTTCTGTTGTCTTAAAAATGTCAATCAGGGAATTTCCGTTCCATTTACAAATACCTCGAAACGAACCACAAAATTCCTTTCTTAATTCAGCCTGAACTTTCACGATATAAACTGACACTAATTTCAACAGAACATCACTCTCTTTTCTGACTAATTGAATCGTTTTATGCATCCGTATCCGGGCATTTCTACGAGTATATCACAGGATTTTATCTCTGTCCACTTATTTTTTACGAAATAAAGCAGAAAAGTGATGTTGAAAAGAAACCAATGAAACGGCTTATTTCAGGCCCATGTCAGTGCGGACCTGATTTTCCGGGATCGGTTTGCTGATCAGATAGCCCTGAATTAAGTCGCAGCCACACGCTTCGAGAAAGTGTAACTGATCCTCTGTCTCAACCCCTTCAGCCACTGTTTTGATTCCCATATCATGGGCAAGCGAAATGATTGTCTTAAGAATTTTGCTGTCTACTCCCGAGTTCGAAATTTCATCGATAAAGCATTTATCAATTTTGATAATATCAGCGGGAAGATTCTTTAAATAATTCAAAGAAGAGTACCCCGTACCAAAATCATCAAGGTATATGTAAATTCCTTTATCTCGCAGCTCCATGAGTTTATGAGAGGCTTCCTCAAAGGATTCCACCAGACAGGATTCCGTAATTTCCAAAGCGATACTGCCCTTTTTCAAGCCATACTCTTGATATTTCGCGAGGACAGCCTCAACGAAGTCAGTCTGAAGCAGTTGAATCGATGAAACATTGCATGAAATGTAAAGATCCTGCTGCTGCGCCTGTTGAGCAAATGCAAACGCTTTATCAATTACCCAATCTCCAATTTTATTAATCAGTCCGATTTCTTCTGCAAGGGGAATCATTAAGCTGGGGGAAACGAATCCGTATTTCAAGCTGTTCCACCTGAGGAGCGCTTCATAGCCCTTAATTCGTCCGCTGGCAATGTCTAGCATAGGCTGGAAATACAGCATGAACTCCCCGTTTGTAAAAGCAAGCCTCAATTGTTCTTCCATCTGACTTTTGAATTGAAGCTCCCTGCTCATTGCCTCTTCATAAAATGAGTAGCTGTCTTTTCCTTTATCTTTTGCATTGTACAGTGCCAGATCAGCCTTTTTAAATAGATCTTCCACGGAGCGTCCATCGTCTGGAAATAGGCTGATTCCAATACTGCAGGTAATATGAACCGGCGTGTCCCTTAGCATTACCGGCTTTCGGAACGCAGAAAGAACCCGCTCTGCTGCAGCAGAGGCGCTGTCCCTGCCTGAAGAATGATATAAGATGACAAATTCATCTCCCCCGATCCGACCTGGGAGAAGTTCCTCATCCGCAAGGTCTCGCAAACGCTCAGCCAGTTCGATTAACACTTCATCACCGAAAAAATGTCCAAAGCTGTCGTTGATTTTCTTGAAATTGTCCAGATCAATGAACAGAATTGCTCCCCCTGTACCATTCCCCTGATTCTCATCAAATTCCTTGCGGAGTTCATTCATAATATATACACGGTTATGCAGCGAGGTCAGATAGTCACAGTATGCCAGATGCCGGATTTCATCCTCGTGTTTTTTCCGGTCACTGATATCTCTGATTACAGAAACAATTACCTCATTTCCGGACCAAATGCTTTTTCGCAATGCTACTTCTCCATCAAAGTTGTTGCCATCAAAAGGCCGTTTAAATTTCCACTCAAAAACAAGAGAGGCCAGTTCCAGCTCCTCTGCCTGCCTCAGTTTTTCACCTGCATCATAACCATCTGCACAGAGTTGGGGAATACAGTAATCCGTCATGCTGCCCTCTGGAATACCAAACAGAGCACCGGCTCTTTTGTTCGCCTGCTTAATATTGCCATCGATATCATGAATAATTACCGTATCATGGATGGAATCAAATACGGTTCGTATATTGCTTTCGGCATACATCCTCTCCTGAATCTCCATGGAAAGGCGTTTATTTGCCTTGATCAAAATGCGGATATATAAAGCAGCAGCCACGATTACGAAAGCGGTGATGAAAAGAAAGCCGTAACGTTGGATATTGAGTACTCTTTCCAGGTCTTTATATGCACTTTCTGGATACATTCCTGTGCCGATGTAGGCTTCGATCTCAGGGATTCCCATTACATAAGAGATCTTCTCCTCGGTCCTGTTTTCTTCTGGCATATAATAATGATAGGAGACAAAGGCACCGGAAGGTTTTTCCATTGCAGCATTCACCAGTTCACGAATAATATACTTCCCGTTGGAATCCTGTAAATTCCACTGATTGGAGCCTTCCTTCCGGCTTTCAAAGGGCTGCACGAGCATGATTCCATCATAGGAACTCATAAAGATGTAATTCTTTCCATATTCATCCGAATAGGTCATTTTTCGGACAAGGGTAATGATCTCCTCTCTAGCAGAGGCCTGATCCAGTTTTCCGGAATGAACGTCATCGATGACAGGCTTGATCGTATTATAGGCCATATGAACCATTTTACTGATGGAGCTCTTTCGCTGACTTTGCATGAGCAAAGCGAAATCGGTACTGATGATCTGTGAAATGATCAGCTCAGTAATGATCAGCAGAATTGAGCTGATTACAAGAATAAGGATCAGCTTCTTCGTTTTTTTATCCTTTATAACATTCATTCCAGGTTCTTCTGTATTGCCCGAAACGACAATACGTCTCCTTATTACTTTGTTAAGCCCATAGCGGGTTCGGTCTCAGTACTGCACGACAGAACGATTGGGGCAGATAACTATTAGTATATATCTCTCTGCCATATTTTTCAAATATTGTTTTTGATTGTGAACCGATTCCGTATCTGTCTGGGAAAACATCTTTGAAACAAATTACTTCTCCGTGAATATAGTATATTAACTCTGCTCAATGGTAGGAACTCTGGTGATAAAACTGCTTAGCCTTTGCTCTGCTATTTAGCAAGCTTAAGCTTTGTTTTACAGAGTCTAACCGTTGTCAGGAGTCCATTGATTAGAAAGGCGTGATACTATGGCGATTATCAAAGTATCGCCCAAAACAAACATCACCTCTTTGATTGCCTCAGATGAGGTTTCGGAGGGAGATGTTTTGATTCTCGAAGAAGGAATCTACCATCAGGTAGTTTTCATCAATAAAAGCTATATTCACATCCTGGCGAAAAACCAGCGCGTCGTATTCGACGGTTACGGTGAACTTTCAAATGCTTTCTTTCTTTTCGGAACCACCGGGGTAGAAGTCAGAGGCATAAAAATTCGAAATTATGCTTACGCTGGTATTATCGTGCTCTTTGGTTCCGGAAACCGAATTCTCTCTAATAGAATCAAAGACGCTGGGGAGCGAGGCGTTGATATTGTGCGGTCTTCCGCAAATCTGGTCTGGAAAAACGAGATCTGTCTTGCGCGGTTTGGAGTTCTGGTGGAAACGGAAAGCTCGGGCAACTGGATCATTGAAAATAAAGTGCGAGACTGTATTGCCGATTGCTTCGAATCCTTTTTTACGGAAAGTACAGGGAATGCATTTATCAGCAATACCGGCTGCAGCAGCGGTCTAAACTGCTTCTCCGCGGTTGGAGCAAATTGCCTTGTTCATCGAAACACGGCATTCGGGGCTCATTATAACGGAGTTGCGCTGGTTCTGGGAAGAGACTGCATCGCTCTGGAAAATAAAAGTAAAGGAAACGGAAGTCCCATCAATGGCACCTCAAACTTTTCTTCCCCTGAAAATACGTTCATAGCTGACAATATTATAAATCACAACAATGAAATCGGCTTATACGTGACAAGTGACTACAGTATCATACAGAATAACCGAATCAGTTGTAACGATAACATCGGACTCTCTCTCTCACCGGATTCTTCCAATTGCCTCATCTTTAATAACCGAATCCAGTGCAATGCGGGAGATGACATTGTGGACAATGGCTCCGATAATAATTTCATCAGAAACTTAACTGGATGCTGTGATCATTGGGATCGCGAAGCTGAAGACCGGCCAGAAAATTCAGTCATGCTGACCGCTGAGAGTTCCGGTGTTTCGCTTACAAATAAACTGCAGATTGAGATTCAGCTGGAAAAAGCAGCGCTCGCAAAATTGGAGGAGCGCTCTGAAAGACAACCAGAGCATGCAAAACAAAGCCATCAGATCTTGATTGAGCAGCTGAAAGAGAAGATTGCCGGATGGGAAGCCCTATTGCAGCAATAATTAGAAGGTACTGCAACACTCCAAAGTTTTGAGGAGTATGCTCCCATATTATCAGCATACGAAACGGAAGAGCAAAGAAAAGAAAACAAAACACCTCATTCAAACGGCAATTTTCGCTGCCGCTTAAAATGAGGTGTTGTTTTTTTATTTTTATAAAAAGTTTGGATTTATCTTTTTAAAATTTTTATCTGCTGAGGCCTAGAGGAATTTTGTAATAGGGTCTTGGTTTTTATACCCTTCCAGCAGTTTTGCTGACTTGGATACATCTCCCATCAGGATGCCGCCGCAGAATCTGTTATTGACAAAATACAGTTTCTCATACGTATTCTTTGCACCATCATAAACTTCAAATGTCTTATAGACCTTGGAAGGATCTTTCCCGTTATCACCCACAGCAAACAGAGTAGTTCCCATGCCGCTGAACGCATTTGACGGTACAAAAGCCTCGTATTGATACGCGTCACCGACAGCATTGATTCCCGCTGCCTTACCCATCTCAACGGCTTGGCCCCAGATTGCATAGTTGACTCCGTTGAATTCTGCGCAGTCACCGCAGGCATAAATATTTTCTGCACTGGTTTCCATCTTCTCATTGACCTTGATGGAACGATCCGTATCAATGCCAATGGCTTTTGCCAGTTCAACGTTTTGGCGCACTCCGGTGGAAAGGATGACAAGCTCAGCCTCAACCAAGGTTCCGTCAGCCATTTTTACGCCGGATGCCTTTCCGTCGCCTGAGATTTCTTCAATTCCAATGCCAGTGATTATCTTAATTCCTGATTTTTCTGCCGCTGCAGTCAAAAGTGCGGAACCTCTTTCATCCAGCTGTCTTCCCATAATGACAGGAGCCATTTCGATGACCGTGACGTCTTTTCCGGCTTTCTTAAGCTCCCATGCAGCTTCCAGACCCAGAATACCACCGCCGATTACGACTGTCTTCTCTGCGTTCTGCAGGAATTTCTGTAATTGATTGACGCCTTCCAGCGTACGGATTGCGAAAACACCTTCCTGTCCCGCACCCTTGATCGGAGGGATGAAAGAATCCGCTCCTGTGGCAAGAATCAGCTTGTCATAGCCTCTGGTTTCACCATTTTCCAGCACCAGCTCCTTGGTGTCCTTTTTAATCTCTTTTACAGTTGCTCCAAGGGTTAGGGTAATATTCTTTTCTCGATACCATTCCTCGGGCTTGATATAAAAGTTAATGGGATCCACCTCGGACAGAATGCCCTTGGTGAGCATCGGTCTGTTGTATCCGATGACATTCTCGCTGGAGATGATCTCAATACTGCACGTTTTATTTCTCTTCCTGATTTCTTCGCAGGCAGTGGTTCCGGCAGCCCCATTTCCAATAATGACAATGCGTTCTGCTTTATCTGATACAAAGGAAGTGTCAGAAACTTCAAGGGCGGTAAACTGATCCGGTCCAACGCCGCAAACAGGGCAGGATTCCGGTGGTTCCTCGCCTTCAATCTCCGCACCGCAAACAAGGCATTTCCATACTTTCTTGGGAGCATTAGAGGGTTTTACATTTTCAACAATCTTACCTGCCAGTACGGATGCTCCGAAGCCATAGCCGAATTCGAAAGCCTCCTGAAGCTGGGCATCATTGGGCTTAAATCTGATTTTGAGGCCTTCTCCGTAAAGTTTCATATTTAGCTGTTTCAAGCGTTCCATAATATTGGGAACCCCTTCTCCGCTCCATCCATAGGAGCCGAAGGCAGAGGCAATTTTCTTTCCGTGGGTCTTTGCAAAAATCGCTGTTGTCAGATCCCAGATCGGCTTCAGTGCTTCTCCAACCATGGTTGGCGTACCAAACAGGATTCCGTCCGCCCAGTATAGCTCATCTAGTACCTTGGCAGTATCATCGTAGACCATATCGTAAAGTTTTACATCAATATCTCCAAAGGCTTTGATTCCTTCCGTGATCTTGTCTGCGATCATCTTTGTATAACCGTAGGCGCTCACATAAGGGATAATCACTGTTTTCTTGGAATTGGGATTGGTTTCCGTTGCCCATTCCTTATATAAATGAATCATTTCCTGCGGATTGTCAATGAGAACCGGCCCGTGTCCGGTGAGAATCATTTGGATATCCAGATCCTGCACCTTCTTGACCGCATCCAGTACATTGGGCTTAAACGGTGCCATAATGCAGTCAAAATAGTATTTCACAGAGCTCATGTAATCTTCTTTGCTTGCGACGGTGTCATTTGTAATACCTTCCAGTGAGTAGTGGGTGCCAAAGGCATCACAGGTCACGAGAATTCCATCCTCTTCAACAAAGGTGAACATGGTATCCGGCCAGTGTAAATTAGGTGCACTGATGAACTTCAGCGTCTTGTTGCCAAGGGAAAGCTTGTCCCCATCTTTTACAATTACACTATTAAAGTCCTTGTTGCAGATCTCCTTCATAAAGTTGATCGCTGCTGACGTACCGACAAGTTTCAGTTTCGGATTGATTTCCAAAAGCTTTTCAATGGTTCCGCTGTGATCCGGCTCTGTGTGACTTACGATAATATAGTCGATTTCATTCACAGGGATGATCCCAGTGAGCTTCTCAAGGTAATCTTCTGAAAACTTTGCCTTGGAGGTTTCAAAAACCACACTCTTTTCCGAACCCTTCAGAACATAGGAATTATAGGAAGTACCGAATTCGGTGTACATAATAATATCGAATATTCTTAAGTCAGGATCCTGATTTCCTACCCAGAACAGATCCTCTTTTAGTTGTTTTGTCTTCATTGCTACATCCTCCTTATTCATCCATATAGTACCCCATTGGGTTATTTACTAAACAAGGCCGCCTTCACAAATTCCCGGAACAGGGGATGGGCCTGGTTGGGCCGGCTTTTAAATTCGGGATGATATTGCACGCCAACATAGAAATCGTTTGTTGGAATTTCAACTGCTTCAACCAGTCTTCCGTCCGGGGATGTTCCGGTTATAACCATTCCTTTCCCCTCTACCAATTCACGATATTCGTTGTTAAATTCGTAACGATGTCTGTGGCGTTCACTGATAAAATCTTTCCCATAGGCCTTTTCCATCATGCTCCCAGCCTTGATGCTGCAGGGATAAGCACCAAGCCGCATGGTTCCGCCCTTAGGAATATCGCCGTACTGATCCGGCATGAAATCTATAACAGAGTGACATCCGTCTACATCAAATTCGCTGGAATTGGCCTCAGAAAGGCCCAGCACCTTCTGTGCAAACTCAATCACTGCAATTTGCATTCCTAAGCAGATTCCCAGATAGGGAATATTATTCTCACGGGCAAATCCCGCTGCTGCAATCTTACCCTGAATTCCCCGGTCTCCAAAACCTCCGGGAACGAGAATCCCGCTGCAGTCGCCAAGAAGAGCCGACGCTGTTTGCTCGGTAACCTCTTCTGAGTCAACCCACTTGATATTGACGATGCATCCATTTTCATAGCCTGCATGATTGAGTGCTTCCGCAACGGACAAATACGCATCATGGAGTTTTACGTACTTGCCGACAATGGCAATGGTTACCGCTTTGTCCCTTTTCCTGATGCGATCCAGCATGGAGATCCACTCTCCCATGTCATAGGTTTCGCAGCAATCCAAATGAAGTTCTCTGCAGACAATCTCCGACAATCCGCTTTCTTCCAGCATCATCGGTGCTTCATATAAAACCGGAACCGTAATATTCTCGATTACGCAATCGGGTTTCACATTGCAGAACAGTGCAATTTTTTGTTTGATCTCATCTTCAATAGGCTCGTCCGCTCTTGTAACGATGATATCAGGAGAAATTCCCAGTGCTCTGAGCTCTTTAACAGAGTGCTGCGTGGGTTTTGATTTATGTTCGCCGGAACCCTTGATATAAGGAACAAGCGTTACATGCATAAACAGGCAATTTTCTTTTCCCACTTCAAGAGACACCTGCCTGATGGCTTCAAGAAAGGGCTGACTTTCTATATCACCTGTGGTCCCGCCGATTTCTGTAATAACGACATCAGCATGGCTATTTTCTCCTACGGAATAGATAAATTTCTTAATTTCGTTCGTCACATGAGGAATGACCTGAACCGTACTGCCCAGGTACTCCCCTGCTCTTTCTTTGGACAAAACATTCCAGTAAACCTTTCCTGTTGTCAGGTTGGAATACTTATTCAAATCTTCATCAATAAACCGCTCATAATGCCCAAGATCCAAGTCTGTTTCCGCACCGTCCTCCGTTACAAACACTTCGCCGTGCTGATACGGGCTCATTGTACCTGGATCCACATTGATATAGGGATCCAGCTTCTGTGCTGCAATCTTAAGGCCTCTGGCTTTCAAAAGCCGACCGAGTGACGCAGCGGTAATCCCTTTTCCAAGACCCGATACAACTCCTCCTGTAACAAAAATAAACTTTGTCATAACCGTTTTCACCTCCCTGCAAAAATAAAAAAATAGATTCGGTATTTTTGGGGTGTACAATATAAGCCCCACCAAATGACCGTCCTCTATTCGTTCACGATAGCTTTTATTATTCAGTTCTTATCATAGTATGCACAGTAACCGATGCCAACCATGAAAAAAATCACAAAGTATGTGATTCTAAATTTTCCTCTGCACAATATTAACACATCGTTCAAAAAATATCTAGCACTTTCCTGTCAAAATTCATTTTTTTTTGATAGTCCCAGGCGATTCGTCACATACGCGCAAATGCCTCATATACTGTACTATGCGGTCAATCGCTGACCGCTTTCTAATATACGCCTGGGAAGAGATGCATGCATATCCTTTACGTCCCTCATTTATGCACCGATACCTGAGTCTTCTTATTTCATTGAAATAAACTGCAGTTTTGAATCTTTTAACGGATCCGTTCAGATCAGTTCTGCAGATGTTGATTTGTAGGGGAGAATAGTAATCTATTCTCCCTTTTTTAGTGCTTTGTGTTACAATGAAATCATTACATATTACGTGAAACGGAGGCATAGCCATGTACAGTTTTTTATGTGACTACAGTGAAGGCGCCCACCCCAGAATTTTAGAGGCACTGAATCGGACAAACCTTGAACAGACAGACGGCTACGGAATGGATTCGCATTGCCTTTCAGCTGCTGCACTGATCCAAAAACATATCAAAAGGGAGAATGCAGACATCCATTTCTTTGTCGGCGGCACCCAGACGAATCTGACAGCGATTTCTGCGTTTTTGAGACCTCATCAAGCTGTTATTTCCGCTTCAACAGCTCATATTCAGGTTCACGAAACCGGAGCAATTGAGGCCACAGGCCATAAAATTCTTCTGAAATCATCCGCTGACGGCAAACTGACTCCAGCGGACATCCAAGCAGCCCTTGATGAGCATGAGGACGAGCATATGGCCAAGCCCAAGCTGGTCTATATTTCTAACTCCACTGAAATCGGCTCCATTTATTTTAAGGCTGAACTGGAACAGATCAGCGCTGTCTGCAGGGAGAACAGTTTAATTCTCTATATGGATGGTGCTCGCTTAGGCTCTGCACTTTCTTCAAAAGAGAATGACCTTACGCTCCCCGAAATTGCTGAACTTGTGGATGCATTCTACATTGGGGGCACAAAAAATGGTGCTCTAATGGGCGAGGCACTGGTCATCTGCAGAGATGATCTAAAAGAAGATTTTCGGTATCATATTAAACAAAGAGGCGGTCTTCTGGCAAAAGGAAGACTTTTAGGGATTCAATTCGAGGAATTGTTCCGTGACAATTTATATTTTGAACTGGCTGCTCACGCAAATCGAATGGCAGAACTTCTAAACAATTGTTTCATGGAAATGAAATGCGGGTTTTTGACCCATTCACCCTCTAATCAGATCTTTCCCATTCTCCCAAACAACATCATAGAAAAGCTTGAGAAAGATTATTCTTTCTACCGCTGGAAAAAAACAGATGAAACCCACTCTGCAATCCGCCTGGTTACCTCCTGGGCTACTGAAGAAAGGGATGTATATGTTTTTATAGAACGGCTGAAGAAATATTACAGAAGCACCGATTGTTAGCATAATTCATCCATTTTGCTTCATACTACTCTTGTTATGGTATTCTAGGAAACCAACACTTAACTGGCAAAGCAGCCTGTCTTAGAAAACTGCTGCCGCATGGGATTAACAAATTTTCTCATTCGTTGCAAATGCAACGTAATTCGAATAATTTGCATGCTATGATTCCCATAGAAGCTAACGTTAAGTTGAAATCATGAAAGCAGGGATAATATGAAGAATAAGATTATGAAGAACATTGATGCGTCAAACGTTATGGCGCTGTCAGATTTGGTTGCCTATCAGGACGGTCAGGTTGTAAGCAAAACCCTTGTCCAGAATCCAAACGTAAGCTTGACTCTGTTTTCTTTTGATCAGGGCGAGGAAATAAGCACCCATGCGTCTCACGGAGATGCTCTGGTATATGTAATTGACGGTCAGGCAGAGGTCACCATCGGGAATGAAAAATTCCTCGTGAATGCAGGTGAAACCATATTGATGCCTGCGGAGATTCCCCATGCGGTATCCGCTCCTCAGAAAATGAAGTTTATGCTGACGGTGGTCTTCTAAAGTTACTCTGATGCATGAATGTTTTCGGGCAGCACAGACCGCCTTTAAGTCTAAGAAAGAAGTTTTCTACAGGAATAGGTTTCCAGCAGAATGGGATCACCCATTCTTTGGCATAATATTCAATATAAATTAAGTTTCTTCAGGAGGGTTTATTATGAAAGCGAGAATTGATCGTGACGGCTGTATCGGCTGTGGACTATGTCCTTCCATCTGTCCGGAAGTGTTTCAGATGGCAGACGATGGACTGGCAGAAGTGATTACAGAAGACGTTCCGGCTGATGCGGAAGGTACCGCAGTAGAGGCTCAGGAAAATTGTCCCGTGTCTGTAATCTTTGTTGAATGATACAAGGATTGCTGGTGAAAGTCCGTATCTTACAATCAAATTATATTCATATGGAAAACCGGAAGGCATTTCAAAAAACCTTCCGGTTTTTTACTGTAAGTAGCCTGCTCGTGCTTTGGTATGCTGTCCTGCATCCGTTGTTTCACAGTAATCCACAGATCCTTTGTTTTTTCCAGTAGATTTTCCCTAACTTTCAATTTGTTTTTCAACAGGCCAGAATTGTGTATTTTTAAGGTTCCATATCCTTTTCCACATAATTTTAAAAATTGTATACAATCTTATTCACACTGGCTTGTGGAAAATCAAAACCGCATATATCGCTTATATTTCAACGTCATGCGGTTATTCTCGACAAATTTCTACAGAATTTATCCACAGCCTGTTGTTAGTATTTCAAAAAGGCATGGTTCCCTTCGGCGGTTGCAAGCAGCCTGAGCACCGTCCTTTATCGACGAGGGGTACCCCCTCTGCACTCCCCATTGTTTATATAGTAGGAAACGATATTTCCTACTATATAAACAACGGCTTAGCCGAATAAGTATTCCTTCCATTCAGGAACTTCCCTTTTGCCCTGTTCATAGCCAAGGCGATAGCTCTCTTCCAATTTAGAATAATTTACTTCACGGTTCGTTACCGGCATTGTTTGTGGATAAACAAGAAAGGCTTTTCCTTCCTGTTCCAGTGTCTCAAGTTCATCCAGCGTCTGATTATAAGCGATATGGCGATTCAGCATTGCCTCTGCTACCAACGGGTACCTCCGATAAATCCTTTTAATTGCGCCTTGATATTTAACCGGTGACTTACGATACCCTTTCGGTCTGGTCAAGATCACAAAGAATTTCTTCAGTCCATCTTTTTTAGCGATATCAAGAGGTATTCCTCCGCCTAATCCACCGTCAACATAGTAGTGATCGTCATAGAAGGTCGGCGGCATAAAAATAGGCATGGAAGACGAGGACCTTACAATTTTCGCTAAGTCTTCAATGTTCCTGATGTCCGCCTTGGTATAGTATTTCATCTCTCCTGAGTCTCGATCAAAAGCGCCGATTCGAAGCCGAGCCGGGTTTTCCATAAAGGTTTGCATATCGAAGGGAAGGGCAGCTTCCGGATAGGGGGTATCTTCGTAGATATACTTAGACCGAAAAAATCCCTCGCCCATAAGAAAGGAATGCCAGCCTCCGAATTGGGGATCCAGAACCAGATCAACAAAGGATCTTTTGGCCCGCTGTGTATCCCGAGATAAATAATTTACACTATGGCTGGACCCTGCTGAGATTCCCGCCACATAGTCAAAATACAGGCCATTTTCCAGGAGGTTATTCAGAAATCCTGCTGTATAGCTTGCTCTCATGCCACCCCCCTCAAAGATGAGCGCCGTCTCCTTGATATTGTTTTCAATTGCCATTTTTCACACTTCCTTATCGCAGCATAGCTTGTCTTATTTTTATCCGAAAGATGTTTCAGGATAATATTTACTTTTTTATATTTTACTACTATTTTTATTGAAAATCATCTCTTTTATCTTCTGGAGTCATACCGGAATTCAGATTTGCAATCAAACCTCTTGACATATAGTCAGCCATCAGCAATGCATGGTGCTGAATTTCATCGTAGATATCAATCCCTCGGTCAAACTGACCTGAAAAAATTGCTACAATCTCGTCGATTGTCATTCTCAGATAGTTAGTAATCAGGAGGTGCCAGTAATCTTTACTCCAGTAAAGATTGTTACTGGCAAGGAAAGCAGAAAGCTGGTCGGCAAGCTGATAGGATTCAAAAATATACCGGTCAACCGCTTCTCTATCATTAGTCATAAATGCATCAATCAGATGAGTCAGCATCAATACATGGCGAAACAGGAAATCTTGAAACTCTCTCGCAATTGTTTCTCCCATATATTGCTTTAGTGAATTATAAAACAAACCCGGAATAGTATGTAGTTTTCTGGTGTTTCCTTCCAGGCTCCCGAAACTGGAAGCCGCTGCATTCAAATAGGCTCTCGTCCACATAGCAAGCTGCAGCACGTTGTATCTGAAATCATTGATCAGGTTCATCTGTCCATATGTAAGATATTCACTGATTTCCTGCAATTTGCTCATTGTTCTTCTCCTTATATGGATTTCATTTCATTATATGGAAAACCCTCTTATTTCGATACTGTAATACGTTGGTCTAACGGAGATTTTAATCTGTATTTAAAAAGCAGCCGCACTTAATTTTTATTTTAGTGCGGCTGCCCCAGTCCTTCTCGATTGCGTCTTTGCAAAAGATCTGTCTAAGAGATGCGATAGATGAACCACTCCATATCGATTAGGGTTAGCGCCACCGTCATTCCGTCAGCATTGTAATAAAGCCCCAGAATATCTCCATCGTTCAGATTTATCAGTCCAGATAGGTTAATGGAGCCACCACCCAGCACGGCTCTGATGGTCAGTGTTACTAAACCCAGATTCAAATTCAGATTGACAATTGGCAGCTGTCCTATGATCAATGTCGCTGCAGGTGCGCTCGTCCTCCGAATTTCAATCGTTGGATTGACATCTGCACCCAGCGTCGCTGTAATTGCTGCATTGGTATTATAATTGATAATTGCCTGTATCTGATAGATTCCTGTTTCCGGAACAGTATAATTACCAGTAGCCGAATTAAAACTAGAGCTGCTGAAGTAAGGATTAGATACGCTAAATCCTGTGATTTGAGCATTTGCCGATACAGCAAGTGACGATTTTGAAGCAGAAAAGCCCTCTGATGTCGCATTAGGAAACAATCCGATAATCTCATATAACTCAGTCATAAAATTCACATCTGTTTCTATTCGATTTCCTGACATTACGTTTGACGAATACTTTGCTGAAACAGATCCCTGTGCAAAACGTGGTCAGGCTGAGATGCCTTGTTTAGCCTCTGAGGTAAAAATCTGGCACGCTCTTTCTGGTTTAGTATATTCATTGTCCTCTCTTTTTGATTCAACCTTTTCAACAGACCTGATTATTTAGAATTTCAAGGCTTTCTTTGGTTATCCACACGTTCAAAAAAATTGTATACAATTCTATCCACTTTGGCATGTGTATAACTTACGCTTCTGTAATCCTTGCAATTCCAGTGTCTTAGAGAATTCATTCATAAAGATTTACGAATTTATCCACAGGTTGGGGAAATCAGGAGTTCCTCTTGTTTAAACGATTCTTTTCCTTCGGGTATCTGAATATAGTCAGAAACTCCAGAAAATACTCTTTCTAAACTTTCCGCAACTTGCTTTTATAAAGCAATGTACATTAACTCTTTTTCTTTTAACAAAGATACGAATTTAAATTGAACTACTTGCATTTTTGTCAGGATTGAGTTAATATATTATTCGCAGGCTTCAATTTATATGCGCGGGTGTAGTTCAATGGCAGAACACCAGCTTCCCAAGCTGGATACGGGGGTCCGATTCCCCTCACCCGCTCCAACGAAAAAAGGCATTCCAATCTCGGAGTGCCTTTTTTATTTTGTCTCAGGGGGGAATCGGACCCGAAAGGGCATCGAGTGTTTCGCAAACCATCGGGGATGG
>JARBUO010000128.1 GCA_029239605.1 Bacillota bacterium
CGCATCAAAATAGCGACTATTATCATAGGAAATTTTAAAGGGGAGAAGGGTGCATCAATGATTAATCAGATGCAAAAAAAAGTGCTCATTCTGGCGCTTCGAGCCGGTGAGCTTATGATGAAAAGCGGCGCAGAAGCATACCGTGTGGAGGACACCATCACACGAATTTGCAAAGCGTGCAAGATACCTTATGTTGAGGTTTTCGCCACACCGACAGGAATATTTTTATCTCTTGATGAAGGTTCCGAAGACAGCGATATGCATACTTTTATCAAACGAATTAAAGGGACCGGTATCGACTTGTCAAAAATATCGCATATTAATTATTTCTCAAGAGAATTTGCAAGTACCGATCTATCTATTGATGCAGGGCTGAACCGATTGAAAGAAATTGCAGCCATGAAGCCATATTCCCTGCTCTTGAGAATCTTTGGCGCTGCTCTGGTGTCATCGTTTTTTGCGTTGATATTCAACGGAGATTATAAGGATTTTTTCTGCTCATTCTTTATCGGGGCCTGCAGTTACGTACTGTCGATCCTTCTGGATCGAATTGACACCAATCTATTTATTCGCGGTTTTTGCTGCTGCGCTCTCGCTACATTCCTTGCACTGTCGTGTCTGTCTGTAGGGCTGGGAACTGACCAGAATGCAATCATCATCGGCTCCATCATGATTTTTCTTCCTGGGGTCGCATTGACCAATGCGGTCCGCGATACCTTGGCCGGTGACATGCTGTCAGGGGCCACAAAAGGCATCGAAGCAGTGGTTATCGCCATTTCACTGGCTGCCGGAGTTGGTGTAACCATTAAACTTTGGACACTCTTGGGGGGTGCATTCTGATGGTTTGGGCTTTTTTATTTGCCTTCTGCTCCACCGTAGGCTTTTGCATTTTGTTCCATGTACCGAAGAAGCATATTCTCAGTGCTTCCTTCGTAGGTGCCTGCGGCTGGCTGGCTTATACTTATTTCATAGAAACAGGGGCAGGAAGCATTGCTGCTTGCTTCGTCGGATCCTGTGTTGTTGCACTGTTCAGCGAGCTATTCTCAAGGGCTTTCAAGGACGCTGCAACCATCTTTATCATACCGGGGATTCTTCCACTGGTTCCCGGAGCAAATATGTATTATACCATGCTTGCCATTCTCGAGGGGAATTCCCAGGAAACGGCAGCAATTGGAACAGAAACCCTGCTGATGGCTGGAGCCATTGCAGTAGCTTTGCTGGCGGTTGCATCGGTGATCAAACTTATTTCCCAGATCGGGAGAAATTTATTGACATGGATACGGTAATATAATAAACTAATTTCAGAAAAATGGCTGTTTTCAGCCATATTTTTTTGATCAATAATAAGTTTACGCTAACTCATTTGAAGGAAGAACCTGAATATGCGGAGCAATCCTGAATTCAGCAAATCAATGCCGGAGGCAGATTATAATATGAAAACAACACTGGACAAATTAAAAATGGGAGGCAAAGGCATCATCACCAACGTAGGCGGTGAAGGCTCATTGCGCAGGCGGCTTCTGGATATGGGACTGACACCCAACACACTGGTGATGGTACGGAAGGTAGCCCCTCTAGGTGACCCTATCGAGCTTCATCTCAGGAATTATGAGCTTACCATTCGGCAAGAGGATGCCGGCAAAATAGAAGTGACGGAGGTGGCTGAATGAATATTACCTTTGGACTCATTGGAAATCCCAACAGCGGCAAAACAACTCTCTTTAATCAGATGACCGGAAGCAATCAACGGGTGGGTAATTTTCCCGGAGTTACCGTGGAAAAAAAAGACGGCCCTGTAAGAGGGCACAAAGGCGTAACGGTGGTGGATCTCCCGGGGATCTATTCTCTTTCCCCCTATACCGCCGAGGAAGTAGTTACCAGAGATTATCTAATCTTTGAAAAGCCCGATGCCATCATCAACATCATTGATGCTACAAATATCGAAAGAAACCTTTATCTGACGCTTCAGCTCATGGAACTCAATATTCCGATCATACTTGCATTAAATATGATGGATGAGATTCGCAGTAACGGAGCATCCATTGATATACAAAAACTGGAGGAGCAACTGGGCATCCCGGTGGTACCGATCTCTGCCAGCAAAAACGACGGCGTGGACGAGCTTACCCACAGAGCTATCAAATGTGCAGAACACAGGACAAAACCTAAAAGCCTTGATTTCTGCTGCGGTCATGTCCACAATGCAATTCATTCTATCGCCCATCTCATAACAGATGAAGCAAAGGCTGCAGGGCTTCCTTTACGCTTCGCTGCCACGAAGATCGTGGAGGGTGATCAGCCTGTCATTGACAGGTTGAAATTGATGGAACCGGAACTGGACATCATTCAGCATATCGTTGACGACATGGAAATTCACCTCAATACCGACCGGGAAGCGGCTATGGCCGATATGAGGTATGCCTTTATTGAAACCATCTGCAAAGAATGTGTAAAAAAAGCCGGGCAAACCAGAGAACATTTGAGATCCGTGCAAATTGACAGCGTGATGACACACAAATATTTTGCCATACCAATCTTTCTAGGCATTATGTTTATTATCTTCTGGCTGACCTTCGGTATTTTTGGTTCTGGACTCAGTGATTTGCTTTCCATGGGAATTGACGGCATAACCCAGGCGGTAGACCAAGGTCTGTCTCAGGTGAATATTAATCCTGCACTCCATTCGCTGATCATCAACGGAGTGTTTGCCGGGGTAGGAAGTGTTCTTTCCTTTATCCCGATCATCCTTGTACTGTTTTTCTTTCTTTCCTTGCTGGAGGACAGCGGTTATATGGCCCGCGTGGCTTTCGTTATGGACAAACTGCTGCGAAAGATTGGACTCTCCGGACGCTCTTTTGTGCCGATGCTCATCGGTTTCGGATGTTCTGTGCCTGCAATTATGGCAACCCGAACACTACCCAGCGAGCGAGACCGAAAAATGACCATTATCTTGACGCCCTTTATGTCCTGCAGTGCAAAACTGCCAATCTATGCAGTCTTTACTGCTGCATTTTTTACAAATCATGAAGCGTTGGTGATGATATCACTTTATGTCATAGGGATACTTGTTGGAATTCTTGCAGGAATTCTGCTGAAAAAAACAATATTTGAAGGTAGTCCGGTGCCCTTTGTCATGGAACTTCCCCCCTACCGGCTTCCTTCTGCCAAAAGCGTAACCCTGAAGATGTGGGAGAGAGCTGCTGACTTCCTGAAGCGTGCATTCACAGTAATCTTCATTGCTACCATTATTATATGGGCGCTTCAAAGCTTCGATTTCGGGTTTAACATGGTTGCAGATACGGAAAACAGCATGCTTGCAAGTGCAGGCAAACTGGTTGCTCCCATCTTTGCCCCCCTTGGCTTCCCCGATTGGAGAGCTGCGACAGCACTGGTTACGGGCTTAACAGCAAAAGAAGCCATGGTAAGTACTTTTGCCATACTCCTTGGTGCAGCCGACACCGCTTCTGTAGCACCGCTCTTATCCCAGCTTTTTGCGCCGCTTTCAGCCTTTTCGTTCCTGACCTTCTCGTTGCTCTATATGCCGTGTGTTGCGGCAATGGCTGCTGTGAAGCGGGAGCTGGGCGGCTGGAAAAATGCTGCCCTTGCCATGACGTTTCAAACGGTGGTTGCATGGATTGTGGCCTTCGTTGTTTACCAGGTCGGCTCCCTTATTTTTTAACTCGTTTCGTAAACTCAGAATAATTGTTTCGTAATGCTCAGGACCGCTCAGCTTTCCTTAAAGAACTGTCAGCGGTCCTTTTTATTATTATTCAGTTATTATTGATCCTTTTCATTTTTGAATTTTTTATCAGAATATTCTTGCAATTATTTTTCTTTGTGCTATACTTTAATTAAGGTAGATAACAATACCAATTTAAGATTTGATATAGATGACTATATCAGCCGGCAGAAAGAGGGTGATTCCACCAGAAATGTTAAGCGAGCAATTTAAATAACGCCAATCATCGGATGTAGTGATGATTGGCGTTATTTTGTTGACGAAAGGCAAAATTGTGGTAAAATATACCATGACCGCCACCTTCTCTTTTCCGCTATATTTTGAATGAACTCCCAGCGGTGCGATCATAATTTCAATGTGCTATATTCAAATTAATTGAGGTGAATTGTTTTGATTTACAATTTAGATGGGACTGTCATTCAGCTGGAAAAGCTGAAACCGGACGAATTGCTGGGCCATATGCCTTGCATTGGCGTACTGGACAGAAGCGAGCTTATAGACTGGAATCCCCATTTAGCCATTAACGACCGGATTCTGGAAGAATGCTTAAAAGGAATGGTTTCAAAATTTGAGAGCCATGACGGCTTTGACTATATCAGCCTGATGATTCCTGATAAAACAGATCTTATGGAAACCAGCAGCAGTATCTCCATCTATTTTAGAACGAACCTACTTATTTTCATCTGTGATGATACCCAGGATTACAGTCTGCTTCACAGCATCATCAGCAGGATCGAGCAAAAGGAGATTAAGAATCTGTCTTTGGAACGTGTGCTTTACGAGTTCTTCGATCTGCTCACTGCAGGTGATTCCTTATTTCTCGAAACCCTTGAGCAGGAAATCACTGAACTGGAGGAATCTCTTTTTACCGAAAAAAAGAAAGATTATATTAAGGAGATCATCCTCATGAAAAAAAGGCTGCTGGTCTTAAAACGCTATTACGAGCAGCTCTTTGACTTGTCAGAGGCCATGGAAGAAAACGAGAATGAGCTTCTGACAAACCGAATGATCCGTTACTTTCATATTTTAACGAACCGCATCAACCGGCTTTCTGACTCCATATCCAATCTTCGGGATTACGTTTCACAAGTGCGGGAAGCTTATCAGACAGAGGTTGACATCAGCCAAAACAGAATCATGCAGCTGTTCACCGTGATTACTGCAATCTTCCTGCCGCTGACCTTGATTGTAGGCTGGTACGGCATGAATTTTCCCATGCCGGAATACCGCTGGGCCTATGGATATCCTGCAGTGATTATCACCTGTGCTGCGGTATCTTTGCTGAGCATCATCTATTTCAAGAAGCACAAGTGGTTTTAGGTTCCGGTTCGGGCATCTGAATCTTCATCGTATCAATATGCTTTCGGTATAGTATGTGGTAGAGGTAGTAGAAATGAAAGATCTTATTTATACGGCAAGAGGCAATGATAAAAAATCGAATCAAATCGATAGAATCATAAGGGACAAAATGCAGGTCAATCAGTTCATAAGAAAATATTTTAAAGAGCTGAGTGTGATTAAGTGCATTTCTGACGGTCTGGTGGTTCTGGACAAGTTTCACAGGCTCTATTTTCTCAATGAAGCTGGAAAGGAGTTCTATTACAAGCCCGATACCGTTAAATTCTACGAAGATATCTTCTGCTGCACGAATTATTATGATATGGACGGCAGGGAACTAAGCATGAGTGAGATGCCGGGGGCCCGTGCATTGGCCGGTGAGACAATATCCAATGAGTCTATAAAAATTGTGCGCCCCGATAAGACCTTTTACTGCAGCATCAATAGCAATCCTGTCTACGATGAAAATAATGCACTCATCTTTGCTGTGCTGTGCATTCGGGATACGACAGAGACTATGTTAATCTACAAAAAAATAGAACAGCAGCGGGAACGCCTTTTAAAAGTAGAAAGAGAAAAAAACGAAGCGCTTCAGTCCGCCATGAAGTTGAAGGATGATTTCCTCTATCTCATTACACACGAGTTCAGAACGCCCATTTCTGTGATCAATAGTGCACTTCAGGCCATTGAGCTCCTTTGCCGTGAAGAAATCACAACAAATATTTCAAAATACCTCCGGACGATCCGTCAGAATACCTTCCGGCAGCTTCGCCTTGTGGATAATTTACTTGAGAACATTCGATACGGATCAGGGAATTTCAAGTTTAATTTTACCCGCTTTGATATCGTATTTGCTACTCGGGAAATCATTAAATCTGTAGAACCCTATTCCAAGCAGAAAGAAATTCAGCTTGAGTTTCAGTCAAATCTTGCAGAGAAAGCTGTTATCATGGATGAAGAAAAATACGAACGCATCCTTCTCAACCTATTGTCCAATGCGTTAAAATTTACTCCTAGAGGAAAAAAAATTATAATTGAGCTCACAGTTGACGAAATAAAAGACAGCAAAACCATGTGCCTTTCCGTTAAAGATGAAGGGATTGGCATTCCGAAAGAAATGCAGGAGAAAATATTTGAACGGTTTGGCCAGGTGGATGGGGTTTTGTCAAGAAAGAACGAAGGAACAGGGATCGGTCTGCATCTGGTGAAGCAAATCGTCCATTCCCTGCGTGGTGACATTAGGCTGGAAAGCGAAGAAGGAAAAGGAAGCACTTTCTCGATTTATCTTCCGATTGGTATGATGGACAATATCAGGGAAGCCGAAGATTCCAAGGACGAAGAAAGCGACAACTGCAGAATCGAACAGGCAGTCTCCATAGAATTCAGTGATATCTATTACAACTAAAACACTTAATCCCTTTTGACGTTTCGGTACGATACACCCGAAAACGCCCCATCAGGGCTGCTATATTTGTGTACCTCTTTATTATCATACATCAGCAAGTCAATTTTCTTTTGAAACGCCTCAGATGTCAGATGCGTTTTAAAATCATATACGGAGTATCCCATGCTGAAACTGAGCGAGTAAGGCTTGTTTGAAGCTTCATTGTGAAGTTCCAGACACTTTGAGATGCTTTCAACTGCCTTTTTCAACTCCTCCTCATTGGTCAAGTCAAGGATAATGAGAAATTCGTCCCCTCCATAACGGGCAATAAAATCATTTCTTCCTATGCAGCTTTTCAAAAGTGCTGTAGTCGTTTTCAAAGCATGGTCACCTGCTTCATGACCATAGCAGTCATTAATTGATTTAAAATGATCCAAATCAACCAATATTGCTGAAAAGGTACGACCCTCCGTACTGCCGGCAATTCTAATCTGCAAATACTCCTCCAGCTTTTTTCGGTTTGCAACCCCTGTAAGAAAATCTGTATCCATTCGATGATTTTGTATTGTGATGAATACGATAAGAATAGAAATGGTCAGTCCATTTAAAATTAAGGAGGTTCCGTAAACCAGAATCTGTGCAATGATCGCAGCAAAAGGCGGGGCCGGAAAGAAGACAAGTGAAAAAAAATGTTTTTGCTCGATCTTATTCCGATTGATCCATACCATGCAAAAGGCGATGATTATAACAAGCAACGTCATTGCTGCCGGTAGGAGAAACAGAGGCCCTCTATGATACACATTGTCTTCATCAATAAAATAAAACCAATGAAACCGAAGGGAAAGAACTGTCAGCACCCCATTGAGCAGAAACCAGACCGCAAGAGGCTTCGTAAGCGTCTTCACTCTGTCTTCCTCCCGATAGATTTCGTAGTTGGTGTACAAAAGCCATACTGCAGAAGGTACTGGTGACAGAAGAAATACTGTTAAATTGCCAATAAAATTCAGATGCATATAGTAAGTTCCCGGTCTTCCGTCAAATCGGCTGAGTGTATCGAAGCAAAGTATGGTGAACGTCACCATCAGCATCAAATGAAACAGCTTTTGCTGCGGTGAAAACCGATCATACTGCCTGAAAGAAAATAAAAACATTACAAGCAGAATGATGATCGAGTAAAGATTGATCATCAGATTAAATACTATGCTCAAGGCCTTGCTCCTTATCTTTGCTACATTCAATTTCTGGAAACACTTATTAGTCTAACTTAAATCAACCCGTCGTTCAATAGAAAACCTTTCTGATGACGGCAAACTGTGCAGAAGATAAAAGACCGCACAGAAGTTGAAAACCCGTGCAGAGGTTAAGAAACCATACAGAGGATGGACAACCGTGCAAAAAAAAACATGCGATCAGGCTGACCACATGTTTTCTATTTTTATATCCCTTGTTTACCGTTTACGTCTGTGCCCTCCGGCCTTGACATGCATACGGGTGAGTGACTTGGCAATGGCAATTTTCGCTCTGGAAATTTCCGAGTCGTCATTGCTGGGATGTCTCAGCCAATCCTCTGCCAACTCCTTCTCATGCTCTGCTCTTTCAAGGTCGATCTCTTCGGGCCATTCTGCCGCGTCAGTAAATATTACAATATTATCCTTTACGTCCACAAAACCGCCTGCGATAGCCGCAATTTTGAAGTCCTTTGATCCGGCTTCCTGAAACCAAAGTTCTCCTGCAGCAAGCAATTTAACTGCCCAGGTATGACCAGCCATATAGCCCTCATCACCGTTCAGTGTTCTGACGATAACGAGTTCCACCTCTCCCTTGTAAAAGAGTTTGGAAGGTGTGATTACCTCCAGCAGCATACTTTTAGCCATTGTTTCGGAACCTTTCTACGACTTCATCAATACCGCCGGCAAACAGGAACATGGATTCAGGAATCTCGTCATGTTTTCCTTCCAGGATTTCCTTGAAGCCTCTGACCGTCTCTTTGAGCGGTATATATTTACCCGGCATTCCGGTAAACGCTTCCGCAACGCTGAAAGGCTGCGAAAGGAAACGCTGGATCTTTCTTGCACGGGCAACGATCAGCTTATCCGAATCAGACAGTTCATCCATACCAAGGATGGCGATAATGTCCTGCAGATCCTTATATCGTTGCAGTACCTCCTGAACATTTCTGGCCGTATTGTAATGCTCTTCCCCGATAATCAGCGGGTCCATGATTCTGGAGGAAGACTCCAGCGGATCTACTGCAGGATAGATACCCAGCTCTGTGATCGCTCTTGACAGTACCGTTGTTGCATCCAAGTGGGCAAAAGTCGTAGCTGGCGCGGGGTCCGTCAGGTCGTCTGCAGGAACGTAAATCGCCTGTACAGAGGTAATAGAACCCTTCTTTGTGGATGTGATTCTCTCCTGCAATGCGCCCATCTCCGTAGCAAGGGTAGGCTGATATCCTACCGCACTGGGTACACGCCCCAGCAGAGCGGATACCTCAGAACCTGCCTGGGTAAACCGGAAGATATTATCAATGAACAGAAGCACGTCCTGTCCTTCTTCATCTCTGAAGTGTTCTGCCATCGTCAGCCCTGTCAGGGCCACTCTCATTCTGGCCCCCGGTGGTTCATTCATCTGTCCGAAAACCATGGCAGTTTTTGCAATTACACCAGAATCGATCATTTCATGATAGAGGTCGTTTCCCTCTCTCGTTCTCTCTCCGACTCCGGCGAATACGGAAATACCTCCGTGCTCTTTCGCAATATTACTGATCAGCTCTTGAATCAGAACTGTTTTTCCTACGCCGGCTCCTCCGAACAGCCCAACCTTACCGCCTCGTGTATATGGGGCGATCAAGTCAACAACTTTGATTCCGGTTTCAAAAATTTGCGTACTGGTATCCTGCTCGTCAAAAGCAGGAGCAGGTCTGTGGATTGGCAACCGTGCATCGGTATTCACAGGACCCTTTTCATCAATGGTCTCTCCGATTACATTGAACAATCTGCCCAGCACTTCCTT
This sequence comes from Bacillota bacterium, assembly GCA_029239605.1. Lineage (GTDB taxonomy): Bacteria > Bacillota > Clostridia > Peptostreptococcales > Anaerovoracaceae > Anoxybacterium. The sequence goes on from JARBUO010000128.1 coordinate 9,474, forward strand.
CCCAACAGGGACATTGATCGGAGAACCGCTGTCTACAGCTTCCATCCCTCGCGTCAGCCCGTCCGTTGAGGACAATGCTACGCATCTGACTACGTCATCGCCGATATGCTGTGCTACTTCCGCCACAATATTCCTGTCATCAAAATGAATATAAATCGCGTTGAGCAGCTCCGGCATTTCTTCCGGCATAAATTTTATATCAATTACGGGACCAATGATTTGGTGTATGGTACCTTTATGACTCATTTCTCTCCCTCCTTTGCTTGTTAATTTTATGCAATGCTGTGTTGCTAGTCTCTTCAGGCTTGCTTACGTATTTTCATACGTGCGCTTCGCATTCATCGACCGCGCCTTGCCTTGCATAAAAT